>NZ_CP125781.1:4340665-4650713 GCF_030053895.1 Trabulsiella odontotermitis | reverse complement strand
GGCGGACTCCACTCGAACAAAAAGAAAAAATGAAAACGATCGTGATTGTTGGCACACGTCGACTGTACGTATCAGCCTCGTTAAAGGTTGATCTGTTTTTTGACCCTGCGCAAAAGGGTGACGTGCGAACCGCTGTGCGCGGTTTTTTTACCCGGTCAGGATCTAAAGATCGCGATCGGGACCGCGGATCATAGCGTAATCTGAACCAGAGATCTTCTGTTTCTCACAGATTCTTCCCCATTTATCCACAGGAAGGATCGAAACCGGATAAGTGTAATCGATCCTGGCACGAGTGAAGCAGGATTTAGGCCGCATATTGGAAAAATTAATGAGTACTGACGAATTTTGGTTTAAACGATCTAATAAAGATCCTGCACGATCCTTGCGCTTTAACCGGGAGGCCGTATAATCCCCCACCCGGCGCGTAGAGCCCGAGTTCTTGTGTCGACGACAGCTCGCTTTTTGCACGTAAAAGTGCGGAATTACGCGGGAAATAAGGTAAAGAGAATTGACTCTGGAGTGTACAATTATTACAATCCGGCCTCTTTAATCACCCAAGCTGAAGCGTTAGTCGTTCGAAGATTGTTCGGGTATACGCAAAAGTCAGTGAATTTATTCAAGTTTAGGTAGAAATCGCCATGAAACGCACTTTTCAACCGTCTGTACTGAAGCGCAACCGTTCTCACGGCTTCCGTGCTCGTATGGCTACTAAAAATGGTCGTCAGGTTCTGGCACGTCGTCGTGCTAAAGGCCGCGCTCGTCTGACCGTTTCCAAGTAATAAAGCTAACCCCTGAGTGGTTAAGCTCGCATTTCCCAGGGAGTTACGTTTGTTAACTCCCAGTCATTTCACTTTCGTCTTCCAGCAGCCACAACGGGCTGGCACGCCGCAAATTACTATCCTCGGCCGCCTGAATTCGCTGGGGCATCCCCGCATCGGTCTTACCGTCGCCAAGAAAAACGTCAAACGCGCGCACGAACGCAACCGGATTAAACGTCTTACGCGTGAGAGCTTCCGTTTACGCCAGCATGAACTTCCGTCTATGGATTTCGTGGTGGTGGCGAAAAAAGGGGTTGCTGACCTCGATAACCGTGCTCTCACGGAAGCGTTGGAAAAATTATGGCGCCGTCACTGTCGCCTGGCTCACGGCTCCTGATAGCCCTTATCCGGCTCTATCAACGCCTGATTAGTCCGCTACTCGGGCCACATTGCCGTTTCACACCAACCTGCTCTCAATACGGAATTGAGGCCTTGCGCAGGTTTGGAGTGATAAAAGGCAGTTGGTTGACGGTGAAACGCGTATTAAAATGCCACCCTTTACACCCGGGTGGAGACGACCCCGTCCCACCAGGACCCTTTGATACCAGAGAACACTAACGATGGATTCCCAACGCAATCTTCTTATCATCGCTTTGTTGTTCGTGTCTTTCATGATCTGGCAGGCGTGGGAGCAGGATAAAAATCCTCAACCTCAGCCGCAACAGACCACGCAGACGACGACCACCGCAGCAGGTAGTGCAGCAGACCAGGGCGTACCGGCCAGTGGCCAGGGGAAACTGATTACGGTTAAAACCGATGTGCTTGAACTGACCATCAACACCAGCGGTGGTGATGTTGAACAGGCGCTGTTGTTGGCATACCCGAAAGATCTGGGTTCCAATGAACCGTTCCAGTTGCTGGAAACTACGCCGCAGTTTATCTACCAGGCGCAGAGCGGCCTGACTGGACGTGATGGCCCGGACAACCCGGCTAATGGTCCTCGTCCGCTGTATAACGTTGATAAAGATGCGTTTGTGCTGGCTGATGGTCAGAACGAACTGGCTATCCCGCTGACGTATACCGACAAAGCCGGTAACACCTTCACCAAAACCTTCACCCTGAAACGCGGTGAATATTCGGTGAACGTCGGCTATGACGTGAAAAACGCCGGAGAGAAACCGCTGGAACTGGCGACCTTTGGTCAGTTGAAACAATCCATCAATTTGCCGTCTCACCGCGATACCGGCAGCAGCAACTTTGCACTGCACACCTTCCGCGGCGCGGCATACTCTACGCCGGACGAGAAGTACGAAAAATACAAATTCGATACCATCGCCGACAACGAGAACCTGAATGTGAATGCCAAAAATGGCTGGGTAGCGATGCTGCAACAGTATTTTGCTACCGCATGGGTTCCGCGTAACGATGGCACCAACAATTTCTACACCGCGAATCTGGGCAACGGTGTTGCCGCGATCGGTTACAAATCGCAGCCGACGCTGGTGCAGCCAGGTCAGAACGCGACGCTGAACAGCACTTTGTGGGTGGGTCCGGAAATTCAGGACAAGATGGCTGCCGTTGCACCGCATCTGGATCTGACCGTGGACTACGGCTGGTTGTGGTTCATCTCTCAGCCGCTGTTTAAACTGCTGAAATGGATCCACAGTTTCCTCGGCAACTGGGGCTTCTCCATCATCGTTATCACCTTTATCGTTCGTGGCATCATGTACCCGCTGACCAAAGCGCAGTACACCTCCATGGCGAAGATGCGTATGCTGCAGCCGAAGATTCAGGCGATGCGCGAGCGTCTGGGCGATGATAAACAGCGTCAGAGCCAGGAAATGATGGCCCTGTACAAAGCTGAGAAGGTCAACCCGCTGGGTGGCTGCTTCCCGCTGATCATCCAGATGCCTATCTTCCTTGCCCTGTACTACATGCTGATGGGCTCCGTTGAACTGCGCCACGCGCCGTTCGCATTGTGGATCCACGACCTGTCCGCGCAGGACCCGTACTACATTCTGCCGATCCTGATGGGCGTGACGATGTTCTTCATTCAGAAGATGTCGCCGACCACCGTGACCGACCCGATGCAGCAGAAGATCATGACCTTTATGCCGGTCATCTTCACGGTGTTCTTCCTGTGGTTCCCGTCAGGTCTGGTGCTGTACTATATCGTCAGCAACCTGGTGACCATTATTCAGCAACAGCTGATTTACCGTGGTCTTGAAAAACGTGGGCTGCACAGCCGCGAGAAGAAGAAGTCCTGATAAGCTTCATTCTTTAAGCCAGAAGGCGGTCTCAGGACCGCCTTTTTTAATACGAGTGATTTTATGAGCCATAACGACACAATCATCGCCCAGGCAACCCCACCGGGACGCGGTGGTGTGGGCATCCTGCGCATCTCCGGCCTGAAAGCGCGGAATGTCGCTCAGGCCGTGCTGGGCAAACTGCCAAAGCCGCGCTACGCCGATTATCTGCCGTTCAAAGATGCTGACGGTACCGCGCTGGATCAGGGCATCGCGCTGTGGTTTCCCGGCCCGAACTCTTTTACCGGTGAAGACGTACTGGAATTGCAGGGTCATGGCGGCCCGGTGATCCTCGACCTGTTGCTCAAACGTATTCTGACGCTGCCGGGCGTACGCATCGCAAAGCCGGGCGAGTTTTCCGAACGCGCCTTTCTTAACGATAAGCTCGATTTAGCCCAGGCAGAGGCGATTGCCGACCTGATTGACGCCAGTTCAGAACAAGCGGCACGTTCCGCCCTGAACTCATTGCAGGGGGCGTTTTCTGCCCGTGTTAATCATTTAGTGGAAGCACTTACTCACCTGCGAATCTACGTGGAAGCCGCCATCGATTTTCCGGATGAAGAGATAGACTTTCTCTCCGACGGCAAAATCGAAGCCCAACTCAACGCGGTTATCGCCGATCTCGATGCGGTACGTGCCGAGGCCCGTCAGGGCAGCCTGCTGCGTGAAGGAATGAAAGTCGTGATTGCCGGTCGCCCGAACGCCGGGAAATCGAGCCTCCTGAACGCGCTGGCCGGTCGCGAAGCGGCAATCGTTACGGATATTGCGGGCACGACCCGCGACGTACTGCGCGAGCATATTCATATTGACGGCATGCCACTGCACATCATTGATACCGCCGGGCTGCGCGACGCCAGTGACGAAGTGGAGCGCATTGGTATCGAACGCGCCTGGCAGGAAATCGAACAGGCAGACCGTGTGTTGTTTATGGTGGATGGCACCACCACCGATGCCGTCGACCCTGCCGATATCTGGCCTGATTTTATTGCCCGTCTGCCCGCGAAGCTGCCGATCACCGTGGTGCGTAACAAAGCAGACGTCACCGGCGAAACGCTGGGCTTCAGCGAAGTGAATAACCACTCACTGATTCGCCTCTCGGCACGAACCGGGGAAGGTGTGGACACGCTGCGTAATCATCTCAAACAGAGTATGGGCTTTGAAACCAACATGGAAGGGGGTTTTCTGGCTCGTCGTCGCCACTTACAGGCGCTGGAAGAAGCGGCAAACCATCTGCAACAGGGCAAAGCGCAGTTGCTCGGCGCCTGGGCAGGCGAACTGCTGGCCGAAGAGCTGCGTCTGGCACAACACAACTTAAGCGAGATCACCGGTGAATTTACCTCGGATGATCTGCTGGGTCGTATTTTCTCCAGTTTCTGTATTGGTAAGTAATATGTGAGCGATTCGGCGAATGTGACTAAGGATATGTAAAAGTCATGCCTGAAGCCTTTTCAGACAGGTTTTTCCGCATTAAAACCTGTCCATTATCGGTGATAATACATTACTGACCTTTAACCATTGTCCATTAATCAGGGAGCGAAAAATGGCCACTCACTTTGCACGAGGCATCCTCAGCGACGAGCACCTCGCTTCGGTACGACTGCCGTCAACCGTTCACCATGCGGCACGACGGCTACCGGAGCATCGACGTGCGCGTTTTATGGGATCGCGTGCGCTCCTGGCTGAACTGATGTTCATGCTGTACGGCACCAGTGAACTGCCGGAAATCATCACGCAGCCTAACGGAAAACCTGTTTTTGCTGATGCGGAACTGCCCGCGTTTTCGGTTTCTTATACCGGCAATATTGTCGGCGTGGCGCTGGCAACAGAGGGAAACTGTGGCCTCGACATGGAACTGCAGCACACCAGCATTCCGGAAGCTTACCCCTTCACCCGTAATGAGAACCTGTGGATCGCCAATCAAAACGATCCTCATGAGGCGCAAACCCAACTGGTCGTCCTGCGCCAGAGCGTGTTAAAGATGACCGGTCACGCCACGCAGGATTCCCCCCGTTTATTACAACTGCTTCCCGGTTCGGGCCGTTTACGCTCCGCTGAGGTCATGCAGATTGAGGCGATTTGCGATGCCGAAGACATTCTGGTGTGGTCAGTTGCCGCCAGCCCGGCCATCGAAAAGCTCAATCTGTGGGAATTCCATAGTAAAAATGGCTGGGGCAGCCTGCCGGATGCGCAGACCCGCGCGAATGAGCCCGCCACACGTCTGATGCGATTTACCAGCCTGCCTGCCGAAAAAGCCCTTATAATCAACTGATCTGACATATCATGATGCAAAGGAGTAGTCATGTCTGACACGTTGAACGTTGTGACGTTACTGGGAAGCCTGCGTAAAGGCTCATTTAACGGTATGGTGGCTCGCACACTGCCCAAAATTGCGCCGGCAGGAATGGACATCTCTGCGTTGCCGTCTATCGGTGATATTCCGCTTTATGATGCGGATGTGCAGCAGGAAGAGGGGTTTCCGCAAAGCGTTGAAGCCCTGGCTGCGCAAATCCGCCAGGCCGATGGTGTGATTATTGTTACGCCGGAATATAACTATTCGGTGCCGGGTGGGCTGAAGAATGCCATCGACTGGCTGTCACGTCTGCCTGACCAGCCGCTGTCGGGCAAGCCGGTACTGATTCAGACCAGTTCAATGGGCGCTATCGGCGGCGCTCGCTGCCAGTATCACCTGCGTCAGATCCTGGTGTTTCTCGATGCGATGGTGATGAACAAACCGGAATTTATGGGCGGTGTGATTCAGAATAAAGTCGACCCGCAGACAGGTGAAGTGATTGACCAGAGCACGCTGGATCATCTGACCGGTCAGCTGACCGCGTTTGGTGATTATATTCAGCGGGTGAAGGCGTAAACAAAAGCCCGGCGGCGCGATGCTTGCCGGGCCTGTACTACGTAAATCCCTTAGTGCGCGTCGATAAACACAATCTTCAGCACAAACAGCAGCGCGACGACAATGACGCACGGGCTGAGATCGCGGAAACGTCCGGTACCAATTTTCATCACGCAGTAAGAGATAAAGCCCAGCGCAATCCCTTCGGTGATGGAGAAGCTGAACGGCATCATCACCGCGGTAATAAACGCCGGTACCGCCTCTGTAAGGTCATCCCACTTCACGCGTGACAGACTTGAGGTCATCAGCACGCCGACGTAAATCAGCGCGCCTGCGGCGGCGTATGGCGGCACCATGCCCGCCAGCGGAGAGAGGAAAATCACCAGCAGGAACAGCAAACCGACAATCACTGCCGTCAGACCAGTACGACCGCCTACCGAGACGCCGGAAGAGGATTCGATGTACGCGGTAACAGACGAAGTGCCGATGAACGACCCGGCAACGGACGAGATACTGTCAACGTACAGCGCCTGCTTCATGCGCGGGAATTTACCGCTCTCATCGGTCAGACCGGCTTTATCAGTCACGCCAATCAGTGTTCCTGAGGAGTCAAACAGGTTAACCAGCATGAAGGAGAAGATCACCCCGGCCAGACCGATGTTCAGTGAACCCGCGAGATCCACATGACCCAGCACAGTCGTGACGCTCGGCGGCGCGGAGACGATACCGTTGTAATGCACATCACCCAGCATCCAGCCCAGCAGCGTGGTCACTACGATAGATACCAGCACCGCCGCGTGAATGTTACGGGAAGCCAGAATCGCAATGATGAAGAAACCCAGCACGCCAAGCAGAACGTTATGCGACGTCAGGTTGCCAATGGTCACCAGCGTTTCGCTGTTCGCGACAATGACCCCGGCGTTTTTCAGCCCCATCATGCCGATGAACAGGCCGATACCGCTGGTGATGCCAACGCGCAGGCTGACAGGGATATTGGCGATCATCCAATAGCGGATGCGGAAAATGGTCAGCAGCAGCAGACCCACCGCCCCCCAGAAAATCGCGCCCATCCCGACCTGCCACGGCAGGCCCATCGCACCGACAACGACAAACGCGAAGAAAGCGTTAAGCCCCATCGCGGGCGCCAGCGCTACGGGCAGATTGGCAAACAGGCCCATCAGGATGCTGCCGAAGGCAGCGATAAGACACGTAGTCACAAACACGGCGCTGGTATCCATTCCCGCGGCGCCAAGAATTTGCGGGTTAACAAAAACGATGTAAACCATCGTCAGGAAAGTGGTAAAGCCGGCGATGACTTCGGTGCGTGCCGATGTCCCGTGTTCGCGCAGTTTGAACACGCGCTCAAGCAGTCCCTGACCAGAGGCCTGGGTAGTGTGTTGTTGACTCATCTTCTGGTTCCGAGCAAAGGAGGGAAAATTCGTCGCTATCCTACCCCAAAATGCGACAATAGGGAGGATTAACTCGCACTTTTTTTATTGGTTTTTCTTATACGGCAACGATTGCGTTGCGCAATTTTCATCAGGTAAACGATAAACTTGTTATAACAGGAAACGGCATGACCAACATTGAAGCGGTATTTTTCGACTGTGATGGTACGCTGGTCGACAGTGAAGTGATTTGTTCCCGCGCCTATGTTTATATGTTTAAGCAGATGGGCATTACCCTTGATCTCGAAGAGGTTTTTAAACGCTTTAAGGGCGTGAAGCTCTACGAAATCATCGATACGATCAACGCCGAACACGGGGTGAATCTGCAAAAAGCGGATTTAGAACCGCTCTACCGCGCCGAGGTCGCACGCCTGTTTGACAGCGAACTGGAGGTCATTGCGGGGGCAAATGCATTGCTGGATGCGGTTACCGTTCCGATGTGCGTCGTGTCTAATGGCCCGGTCAGTAAAATGCAGCATTCGTTGGGAAAAACCGGCATGCTGCACCATTTCCCGGAAAAACTGTTCAGCGGCTACGATATTCAGCGCTGGAAGCCTGATCCGGCGCTGATGTTCCATGCGGCAAAGGCGATGAACGTAAACCCGGAAAACTGCATTCTGGTGGATGATTCCAGCGCAGGAGCGCAATCCGGCGTCGCGGCAGGGATGGAGGTGTTTTACTTCTGTGCCGACCCGCACAACCCGCCGATTGATCACCCGAAAGTGACGACGTTTAACGCGTTATCGGAACTGCCAGCGCTGTGGAAAGCGCGCGGCTGGGATATTACACGCTGACAAAACAAAGCCGGATGGCGCTAACGCTTATCCGGCCTACAAGGCTTTCACAGGCCCGGTAAGCGCAGCGCCACCGGGCATTTCGGTGTATTACTCTTTCGGATCTTTACCCGCCAGCAGCTTATCCAGCTCATCGCCGCCCACGTGACGGAAATCCTGCCCTTTCACGAAATAGAAAATGTATTCGCAAATGTTCTGGCAACGGTCGCCGATACGTTCGATGGAGCGCGCGCAAAACAGCGCTGTCAGGACGCTTGGAATAGTGCGGGAATCTTCCATCATGTAGGTCATCAGCTGACGCACAATGCCTTCGTATTCCTGATCCACTTTCTTGTCTTCGCGATAGATACGAACAGCTTCGTCGATATCCATCCGCGCAAAGGCATCCAGCACGTCATGCAGCATCTGCACCGTGTGGCGCCCCAGCGATTCCAGGCTCACCAGCAGCGGCTGGTGCTGTTGCGTGAACTTTTCCAGCGCCGTACGGCAGATCTTATCCGCCACGTCGCCAATGCGTTCCAGCTCAGCGATGGTTTTGATGATCGCCATTACCAGACGCAGGTCGCTGGCGGTTGGCTGGCGCTTGGCGATAATACGTACACAGGCTTCATCAATGGCGACTTCCATCATATTGACCTGTTTGTCGCCGTCGATAACACGCTTCGCCAGCTCCTGATCCTGATTATGCATCGCCGTAATCGCGTCAGAGAGCTGCTGTTCCACCAGCCCACCCATGGTCATCACCTGGGTGCGGATATGTTCCAGTTCTGCGTTGAACTGGCCGGAAATATGTTTGTTGAGATTAAGGTTGTCCATCGCTAACTCCAAATCAACCGTAGCGGCCAGTAATATAATCTTCAGTTTGTTTCTTAGCAGGTTTAGTAAAGAGATCGTCCGTATTACTGAATTCGATCAGCTCGCCAAGATACATAAACGCAGTGTGGTCAGAGCAACGTGCCGCCTGTTGCATGTTGTGCGTCACGATCACGACGGTGTAATCCTGCTTAAGCTCGGTGATCAGCTCTTCGATGCGTCCGGTGGAGATCGGATCCAGCGCTGAACACGGCTCATCCAGCAGCAGCACTTCCGGGCGAATCGCAATACCGCGGGCGATGCACAGGCGCTGTTGCTGACCGCCAGAGAGAGAATATCCGCTCTGGTGCAACTTATCTTTGGTTTCATTCCATAATGCGGCTTTAGTCAGAGCCCACTGCACACGCTCGTCCATATCCGCGCGGGACATTTTCTCAAACAGACGCACGCCAAAGGCGATGTTGTCGTAGATAGACATCGGGAACGGTGTCGGCTTCTGGAAAACCATACCGACTTTGGCGCGCAGCAGCGCGATATCCTGAGTATTGGTGAGAATATTGTCGCCATCCAGCAGAATTTCGCCTTCTGCACGCTGCTCAGGATAGAGTTCATACATTTTGTTGAAGGTACGCAGCAGCGTAGATTTACCGCAGCCAGAAGGCCCGATAAAGGCCGTCACCTGATTCTTTGCGATATCCAGATTGATGTTCTTAAGGGCATGGAATTTGCCGTAGTAGAAGTTCAAATCACGAACCGAAATCTTACCCGGGGCAGTATTAGCCATACTCATCTCACTCTCTTCCTTATCCGGCGCCGTTCATCACCGCGCCGTAAAAATTAACCGTGTTTACTCTTGGCAAAAATGATGCGCGCCAGAATGTTCAGCAACAGGACGCAAAGGGTGATGATCAATACCCCGGCCCAGGCCAGCTGCTGCCATTCAGCAAACGGGCTCATCGCAAATTTGAAAATGGTCACCGGCAGGTTGGCAATCGGCTGCATCATGTCGGTGCTCCAGAACTGGTTGGACAGCGCAGTGAACAGCAACGGCGCCGTTTCCCCGGCGATACGCGCCACCGCCAGCAGCACACCCGTCAGGATGCCGGAAACCGACGCCTTCACTGTGATGGCGGAAATCATCTTCCATTTCGGCGTTCCCAGCGCATAAGCAGCTTCACGCAGGCTGTCCGGTACCAGTTTTAGCATGTTCTCGGTGGTTCGAATGACAATCGGCACCTGCAACAACGCCAGCGCAATCACCCCGGCCCAACCGGAGAAGTGCTCCATTTTGGCCACGACGATGGTGTAGACGAACAGACCAACCACAATGGACGGCGCAGAAAGCAGGATATCGTTAATGAAACGAATAAACTCAGCCAGCAAGGATTTACGACCATATTCCGCCAGATAGATCCCCGCCATGATGCCCAGCGGCGTACCGAATACCGTCGCCCAGAGAATTAACAACCCACTACCTGCCAGGGCGTTCGCCAGACCGCCACCCGCTGTATTTGGCGGTGGCGTCATTTCGGTGAACAGCGCCAGCGACATGCCGTCAAAACCGCGAGACACCGTAGAGATAAGGATCCAGATAAGCCAGAACAGGCCGAATGCCATGGTCGCCATTGACAACGTCAGAGCGATACGGTTTTTCATGCGGCGGCGAGCCTGCATTTTGCGGCGGGATTCCGCCAGTTCAGCCGTCGTTTGCATTTCAAGAGTCGCCATTAACGCGCCCCCTCGTTTTTCGCCAGACGCAGGATCATGAATTTCGAGGCAGCCAGAACGATGAAGGTAATAACAAACAGAATCAGACCCAGTTCCATCAACGCGGCAACGTGCAGGCCGGATTCCGCTTCAGCAAATTCGTTAGCCAGCGCCGAGGTAATACTGTTACCCGGCATATACAGCGAGGCGCTGCTGAGCTGGTAGGTGTTACCGATGATAAAGGTCACTGCCATGGTTTCACCCAGCGCACGGCCAAGGCCGAGCATGATGCCGCCGATGACCCCATTTTTGGTGAACGGCAGTACGATGCGCCAGATCACTTCCCAGGTCGTACAGCCGATGCCGTACGCGGACTCTTTCATCATCACCGGCGTCTGTTCAAACACATCGCGCATCACCGCCGCAATGTAGGGGATGATCATGATAGCGAGGATCACGCCAGCGGCCAGAATACCAATACCGAATGCCGGGCCGGAGAAAAGCGCGCCTACAAATGGAATCGTGGAAAGCACATTGCCGACGGGTTCCTGGAAGTACGTGGCGAACAGTGGTGCGAAAATAAACAGCCCCCACATGCCATAAACGATACTTGGAATTGCCGCTAACAGCTCAATAGCAATACCCAGCGGGCGTTTCAGCCAGGCCGGGGCAAGTTCCGTCAGGAACAGTGCGATGCCGAAGCTCACCGGAACGGCGATCAGCAACGCGATAAAGGAGGTGACCAGCGTACCGTAGATGGGTACCAGCGCACCGAAGATGTCATTTGGCGCATCCCACTCTTTGGTCCACAGAAACGAGAAGCCAAATTTCTGAATGCTTGGCCAGGAGGAGATGATCAGGGAAACGATGATGCCACCCAGCATCAATAGCACAATCAGCGCTGCCAGTTTAACCAGCGCACTGAATATCATGTCACCCTGTTTACCCGGTGGGTTAAAAGCAGGCTTGGTTGCAGCCATAAGTTACTCTTCAGTTATTTACGTCTTACGAAAAGGCGATGAGCATTCATGCTCACCGCCATCTTCGTCAAAATGATCCTGTTAGTACAGCGCTTTACCGCTGCTGTCTTTCACGTTGGTCTTCCATGCAGCACGAACCTGCTCAACCACGCTGTCCGGCAGGGTTGCGTAATCCAGTGCGTTGGCTTCTTTTCCACCGTTCTTGTACGCCCAGTCGAAGAATTTCAGCACTTCAGCGCCCTGTTCAGCATTTTTCTGCTCTTTGTGCACCAGGATGAACGTGGTGGAGGTGATTGGCCACACATCCGCACCTTTCTGGTTGGTCAGGTCCTGAG
Organism: Trabulsiella odontotermitis; assembly: GCF_030053895.1. Taxonomy (NCBI): domain Bacteria; kingdom Pseudomonadati; phylum Pseudomonadota; class Gammaproteobacteria; order Enterobacterales; family Enterobacteriaceae; genus Trabulsiella; species Trabulsiella odontotermitis. The sequence goes on along the minus strand of NZ_CP125781.1, from coordinate 4,638,727 downwards.
CGAAAGATTTGCTCCAGTCAATGCCTTTAGCGGCATTAGAGAAGCTCTCTTCAGTCGGGCTGACATCAGCGCCATCAGCAGATTTCAGTTTGGTATAGGTCAGGTTGTTCTGCTTAGCGTAAGCATATTCAACGTAACCGATAGAGCCCGGCAGACGCTGTACGAAGGCGGCGATACCGTCGTTACCTTTACCACCCAGACCTGTCGGCCAGTTAACCGTTGAGCCTGCACCGACTTTAGAATTCCACTCTTCGTTTACTTTCGCCAGGTAGCTGGTGAAAACGAAAGAGGTACCGGAACCGTCAGCACGACGAACCACCGCGATATTCTGAGAAGGCAGTTTTTTGCCCGGGTTCAGCTTAGCGATTGCTTCGTCATCCCATTTTTTGATTTTGCCGAGGTAGATATCCCCCAGGGTTTTACCATCAAGCACCAGCTCGCCAGATTTGAAGCCTGGCAGATTTACCGCCAGTACCACGCCGCCAATCACGGTCGGGAACTGGAACAGCCCTTCCTGCTGTAATTTGTCATCCTTCAGCGGAGCGTCAGATGCGCCGAAGTCTACGGTGTTTGCTGTGATTTGCTTAACGCCACCGGAGGAGCCGATACCCTGATAGTTGATTTTGTTACCCGTTTCTTTCTGGTAGGTATCAGCCCACTTGGCATACACCGGCGCAGGGAATGTTGCGCCAGCGCCAGTCAGGCTTGCTGCTGCTCCAGCCGCGAAAGCGCTCATCGATAAGGTCGCGGCGACAACAGTTGCGACAGTGGTACGCATAACTTTCATAATGTCTCCTGCAAGATTTGTGTAAATCGTTGTTTAAGTGGCTACGATGAGCAAAATAGGACAAAGAGGTGACAGTTATATGTACGGTTTATGACAGTTTGATGACAGCGCAAAATTTTGTTTAATAAGCGTTTAAAAGTATCTATTTTTCATACCGATAGCCACAATTATGACCACAATATGTCAGAAAGATTTTATTTCTGTGACACTGAAAAAGGTAGCTGAAGATGACAGATTGTCATAAAGGAAAGGCGGAAAAACGCCCCATTTATTGATATGGGGCGTTGTTTTATTACTCAACCGTTACTGATTTCGCCAGGTTACGCGGCTGGTCAACGTCGGTACCCTTAATCAGCGCGACGTGATAAGCCAGCAACTGCAGCGGCACGGTGTAGAAGATCGGCGCAATCACCTCTTCCACATGCGGCATCTCGATGATGTGCATGTTGTCGCTGCTGGTGAAACCGGCATCGCGGTCGGCGAAGACGTACAGATGACCACCGCGCGCACGCACTTCTTCGATGTTGGATTTCAGTTTTTCCAGCAATTCGTTGTTAGGCGCCACGACAATAACCGGCATGTCGGCGTCAATCAGCGCCAGCGGACCATGCTTGAGCTCGCCTGCGGCATACGCTTCCGCGTGGATATAGGAGATCTCTTTCAGCTTCAGCGCGCCTTCCAGCGCGATTGGATACTGATCGCCACGACCGAGGAACAGGGCGTGGTGCTTGTCAGAGAAATCTTCCGCCAGCGCTTCAATGCGCTTATCCTGCGACAGCATCTGTTCGATGCGGCTCGGCAGCGCCTGCAGACCATGAACAATGTCATGCTCAACGGCGGCATCCAGACCTTTCAGACGCGCCAGTTTCGCCACCAGCATTAGCAGAACCGTCAGTTGCGTGGTAAACGCTTTGGTCGACGCCACGCCAATTTCAGTCCCGGCTTTGGTCATCAGTGCCAGATCGGACTCACGCACCAGTGAGGAGCCCGGTACGTTACAGATGGCCAGCGAGCCCAGATAACCCAGCTCTTTCGACAGACGCAGCGCTGCCAGCGTATCCGCCGTTTCGCCGGACTGCGACAGGGTGATCATCAGACTGTTGCGGCGCACTGCGGATTTGCGGTAGCGGAATTCAGAGGCGATTTCCACATCGCACGGCACGCCCGCCAGCGATTCAAACCAGTAACGAGAGACCATCCCGGAGTTGTACGACGTACCGCAGGCGACAATCTGGATATGCTCTACCTGAGACAGCATCTCGTTGGCATTCGCACCCAGCTCACTTAAATCAACCTCACCATGACTGATGCGGCCGGTCAGGGTGTTTTTGATCGCGTTCGGCTGTTCGTAGATCTCCTTCTGCATGTAGTGACGGTAGATGCCTTTGTCACCGGCGTCATACTGCAGGTTGGATTCGATGTCCGGGCGTTTAACCTGAGCACCAGATTTATCGAAGATAGTGATAGCGCGACGCGTGACTTCAGCAATATCGCCCTCTTCAAGGAAGATAAAGCGACGGGTCACCGGCAGCAGCGCCAGCTGGTCAGACGCAATGAAGTTTTCCCCCATGCCCAGACCAATCACCAGCGGGCTTCCTGAACGCGCTGCCAGTAGCGTGCCCGGATCGCGGGTATCCATAATGACCGTGCCGTAGGCGCCACGGAGTTGCGGGATAGCGCGCAGTACGGCTTCGCGCAACGTACCGCCCTGCTCAAGCTCCCAGTGAACGAGGTGAGCAATCACTTCGGTGTCAGTCTCTGAAGCAAAGACGTAACCACGGGACTGCAGCAGTTCGCGCAATGGTTCGTGGTTTTCGATGATGCCGTTATGCACCACAACGATGTGTTCAGAAACATGCGGATGCGCGTTTCCTTCCGACGGTTCGCCGTGCGTCGCCCAGCGAGTGTGAGCAATACCTGTGCCGCCATGCAACGGATGTTCTTCCGCCGCCTGGCTCAGCATCTGGACTTTACCGAGGCGACGCAGACGGGTCATATTTCCTTCTGCGTCAACGACTGCCAGACCGGCAGAGTCATAACCACGGTATTCCAGACGACGTAATCCTTCGAGAAGGATTTCAGCAATATCACGCTGCGCAACTGCGCCAACAATTCCACACATAGTAAAAATTCCTGATTATGGCGTTATGCCATGCGTTGTCGCTGACCTGTCTTTGCCCGTTTTCCGGGCACCCCGAGCCTTGTAGAGAGTGGGGTTATATTTATAGGTACTGCCATTGGGGTGGGAAATTATATTATTTCCTCACCCCTGTCTGCCGGATGGCGCTGACGCTTATCCGGCCTACAAAAGCGTATTACTTTTTCTTCACCGGGCGTTTCCAGCCCTGCTTATGGACCTGCGGTACACGACTTAATACCAGCTCATTATCGGCCACATCGCGCGTGACGGTGGTTCCCGCCGCAATGGTGACGCCTTTTCCGATGGTCACTGGCGCCACCAGCTGCGTATCGGAGCCGACAAACACATCATCACCAATGATGGTTTTGGATTTGTTCGCGCCATCGTAGTTACAGGTGATAGTGCCCGCGCCAATATTTACGTTGTCGCCAATTTCCGCATCGCCGAGATAACTCAAATGGCCGGCTTTAGAGCCTTTACCCAGCCGCGCTTTTTTCATCTCAACAAAGTTACCGACGTGTGCGCCTTCCAGCAGCTCAGCACCAGGGCGCAGACGTGCGAACGGGCCAATGGTGCAGGCAGCTTCGAGATGCGCATTTTCAACCACACTGTAGGGACTGATTTCGCAGTCGTCACCAATCACGCTGTTTTTAATGACGCAGCCGGCACCGATTTTGACGCGGTGGCCCAGCGAAACCTGGCCTTCCAGGATAACGTTAGTATCAATTTCCACATCGCGCCCGTGATTCAGCTCACCGCGTAAATCGAAACGAGCAGGATCGCGCAGCATAACGCCCGCCAGCAACAGTTTTTCCGCCTGCTCGCTCTGGTAGACGCGCTCAAGACGAGATAGCTGCAAACGGTTGTTTACGCCTTCCACTTCACTTAAACGCTGCGGGTGGACGGCAACGATGTCATGCCCTTCAGCATGGGCCATGGCGATGATATCGGTGATGTAGTATTCACCTTGCGCATTGTTGTTGGTCAGTTTGCTGAGCCAGCGCTTCAGATCCGCACCACTGGCAATCAGGATACCGGTATTGATCTCCTGAATCTGACGCTGCGCGTCGCTGGCGTCTTTATGCTCAACAATGCCCGTCACTTTACCGTTTTCACGCGTGATACGGCCGTAGCCGCTGGGATCATCTAATTTAACCGTCAACAGACCAATGCCGCCCTGTGGTTTCGCTTCACGCAGGCGCTGAAGGGTGTCAACGGTGATCAGCGGTACATCGCCATACAGCATCAGGATGTCTTCATCGTCGGCAAAGAACGGCGCGGCCTGCTGCATCGCGTGCCCGGTGCCCAGCTGTTCCGCCTGCAGCACCCAGTTCAGGTTATCTTCTTTCAGCGCTTGCTTAAGGAGATCGCCGCCGTGTCCATAGACCAGATGCACCTGGCTGGCGCCTAATTCATTAGCAGCATCAATGACATGCTGAACCATTGGCTTCCCGGCCAACGTGTGCAGCACTTTCGGAAGCTCGGAATACATGCGGGTTCCTTTGCCGGCAGCAAGGATCACCACGCTCATCGCACTGTTTGACATACGCATCCTGACAGTAATTTGAGTGGGAAGTAAAACCCTTTGGCGTTGAAATTTCTACATATTTTGCATCATGAAATGGGATGCAGAGAAAACGCGCAACGCCCGGGTGGAAAACCAGTTTATGGAGCCATTTTCAGCGATCGTACGCGGTTTTGTCTCGAAAAAAATCCCCGTAATCTGAAGATTAGCGTCTATGCTGCTGCTTTCACTGTTTTTTTGATACCTGAATAAAGCAGACATAAAAAAAGCCAGTCTGGAGACCAGACTGGCTTTTGAGACATTCAAGCCGGTGTTACATCGCTTTTTTGGTCAACTCGATAACGCGCAGTTTGGCGATCGCTTTGGCCAGTTCCGCAGACGCCTGAGCGTAATCCACGTCGCCGTGCGAGCTCTTAATGTGCTCTTCAGCCTTACGCTTCGATTCCATGGCTCTCGCTTCATCGAGATCCTGGCCACGAATTGCAGTATCAGCCAGAACGGTCACGGTGCCAGGCTGCACTTCAAGAATGCCGCCGGACAGGTAGATAAACTCTTCATGACCGTGCTGTTTAACGATGCGGATCATACCAGGCTTAATGGCGGTGAGCAGCGGCGCGTGACCCGGGTAAATACCCAGTTCACCTTCGCTACCCGTTACCTGGATTTTCTCGACCAGACCAGAGAACATTTGTTGCTCTGCGCTGACGACATCCAGGTGGTAAGTCATTGCCATATCACCCTCCGATTAAGGCGTTAAAGTTTTTTGGCTTTCTCGACGGCTTCTTCGATGGTGCCAACCATATAGAACGCCTGCTCCGGCAGGTGATCGTATTCGCCTTCCATGATGCCTTTAAAGCCACGGATGGTGTCTTTCAGCGATACGAATTTGCCCGGAGAACCGGTAAAGACTTCTGCTACGAAGAACGGCTGCGACAGGAAGCGCTGAATTTTACGCGCACGTGCCACGACCAGTTTATCTTCTTCAGACAGTTCATCCATACCCAGGATGGCGATGATGTCTTTCAGTTCCTGGTAACGCTGCAGGATAGACTGTACGCCACGCGCTGTGTCGTAGTGCTCCTGACCAACCACCAGCGGATCCAATTGACGGCTGGTGGAATCCAGCGGGTCAACGGCCGGGTAGATACCCAGAGACGCGATCTGACGGCTCAGTACCACGGTGGCGTCAAGGTGCGCAAAGGTGGTGGCTGGTGACGGGTCAGTCAGGTCATCCGCAGGTACGTATACCGCCTGAACGGAAGTGATAGAACCGGTTTTGGTGGAGGTGATACGTTCCTGAAGAACACCCATCTCTTCCGCCAGCGTCGGCTGATAACCTACCGCAGAAGGCATACGACCAAGCAGCGCGGAAACTTCTGTACCGGCCAGGGTATAACGGTAGATGTTATCGACGAACAGCAGAACGTCACGACCTTCGTCACGGAACTTCTCAGCCATGGTCAGGCCGGTCAGCGCAACGCGCAGACGGTTTCCCGGCGGCTCGTTCATCTGGCCATAAACCAGGGATACTTTATCCAGAACGTTGGAGTCGGTCATTTCGTGGTAGAAGTCGTTACCCTCACGAGTACGCTCACCCACGCCCGCAAACACAGAGTAACCGGAGTGCTCGATCGCGATGTTACGAATCAGCTCCATCATGTTTACGGTTTTACCTACACCCGCACCACCGAACAGACCAACTTTACCCCCCTTCGCGAACGGGCAGATCAGGTCCATTACTTTGATACCAGTTTCCAGCAGTTCCTGAGAGCTGGACAGCTCTTCATAGGACGGTGCTGCGCGGTGGATAGCCCAACGCTCTTCTTCGCCGATGTCGCCTTTCATATCGATCGGCTGACCCAGCACGTTCATGATACGACCCAGCGTTGCTTTACCTACCGGGACTTCGATCGGGTGCTCAAGGTCTTTAACTTCCAGACCACGACGCAGACCGTCGGAAGAACCCATGGCGATAGTACGTACGATACCACCACCGAGCTGCTGCTGAACTTCCAGCACCAGACTCTCACTACCATTCATAACCTCAAGAGCATCGTACACGCGCGGTACGGCATCCTGAGGGAATTCGACGTCCACTACGGCGCCGATTACCTGGACAATTTTTCCAGTAGCCATCTTGAATCCTCTACGAATTAACCTGGTTATACCGCGGCGGCCCCCGAGACGATCTCGGTGAGTTCCTGAGTAATGCTGGCCTGACGAGCTTTGTTGTATACCAACTGCAGCTCTTTAATCAGGCTGCCGCCATTGTCGGTTGCGGCTTTCATCGCCACCATACGTGCGGCCTGCTCGCTGGCCAGGTTTTCTACCACGCCCTGATAAACCTGAGATTCAACGTAACGGCGCAGCAGGGTATCCAGCAGCAGTTTCGGATCAGGTTCATACAGGTAATCCCAGGCTTTGTGCTTCAACTCTTCGTCTTCTGATGCCGGTAACGGCAGCATCTGAGTCAGGGTCGGGGCCTGAGACATGGTGTTAATAAATTTGTTGCTGACAATGTACAGTCTGTCCAGACGGCCTTCATCATAGGCCTGCAACATCACTTTTACCGGGCCGATCAGTTCGGACAGGGACGGGTTATCCCCCATGCCTGTCACCTGGGCGACAATATTGCCACCAACGGAGTTAAAGAAAGACACGCCCTTGGAGCCGATCATCGCGATATCGCTCTGAACGCCTTTGTCGGACCAGGCTTTCATATCCGCCAACAGCTTTTTGAACAGGTTAATGTTCAAGCCGCCGCACAGACCACGGTCGGTAGACACCACCAGGTAGCCCACGCGTTTAACGTCGCGTTCTTCCAGGTAAGGGTGCTTATATTCCAGATTACCGTTCGCAAGGTGACCAATCACTTTGCGCATGGTATCTGCATAAGGACGGCTGGCCGCCATGCGATCCTGCGATTTACGCATTTTGGAAGCGGCGACCATTTCCATCGCTTTAGTGATCTTCTGCGTGTTCTGGACGCTTGCGATCTTACTACGTATCTCTTTTGCGCCGGCCATGAGCTTCTCCTCAATGCCTTGCGGCCTGTCCTAAGACAAGCCGCCGGACGTTACCAGGTCTGGGTTGCTTTGAAGGAATCGAGGATGCCTTTCAGCTTGCCTTCGATTTCGTCGTTATAGCCACCGGACTGGTTGATCTCTTGCATCAGCGGAGCGTGATCACGGTCGACGTAAGCCAGCAGAGCGGCTTCGAAGCTACCGATTTTCGCCAGTTCCACATCTTCGAGGTAACCGCGTTCAGCTGCGAACAGCACCACACCCTGTTGTGCAACAGACATAGGGGCATACTGTTTCTGTTTCAGCAGCTCGGTCACTTTCTGACCGTGGCTCAGCTGTTTACGGGTTGCTTCATCCAGATCAGATGCAAACTGAGAGAACGCTGCCAGTTCACGATACTGCGCCAGCGCGGTACGAATACCACCGGACAGTTTCTTGATGATCTTGGTCTGCGCTGCACCACCCACACGGGATACGGAGATACCCGGGTTAACCGCAGGACGAATACCGGAGTTAAACAGGTTGGTTTCCAGGAAGATCTGACCGTCGGTAATGGAAATTACGTTGGTCGGAACGAACGCAGAAACGTCACCCGCCTGAGTTTCGATAATCGGCAGTGCGGTCAGGGAGCCGGTTTTACCTTTCACTTCACCTTTGGTGAAGTTCTCAACGTATTCCGCGTTCACGCGGGATGCGCGTTCCAGCAGACGGGAGTGGAGGTAAAATACGTCGCCCGGGAAGGCTTCACGTCCTGGCGGACGACGGAGCAGCAGGGAAACCTGACGGTAAGCAACAGCCTGTTTAGACAGGTCATCGTAAACGATCAGCGCATCTTCACCGCGGTCACGGAAGTATTCGCCCATGGCACAACCGGCGTATGGCGCCAGGTATTGCAGTGCAGCAGATTCAGACGCGGTCGCGACCACAACGATGGTGTTGGACAGCGCGCCGTGCTCTTCCAGTTTACGAACCACGTTAGAAATGGTGGACGCTTTCTGGCCGATAGCCACGTACACACATTTGATGCCGGAGTCACGCTGGTTGATGATGGCGTCAATCGCCATCGCGGTTTTACCGGTCTGACGGTCACCGATGATCAGTTCACGCTGACCACGACCGATTGGGATCATGGCGTCAACGGATTTATAACCGGTCTGTACCGGCTGATCGACGGACTGACGGTCGATAACGCCCGGAGCGATAACTTCGATTGGCGAGAAGCCATCGTGCTCAACCGGACCTTTACCATCGATTGGCGCACCCAGGGTGTTAACCACACGGCCCAGCAGGCCACGGCCAACCGGAACTTCCAGAATACGACCAGTACATTTGACCTTCATGCCTTCGGCGAGGTCAGCGTACGGACCCATCACAACCGCACCTACAGAGTCACGCTCGAGGTTCAGTGCGATAGCGTAACGGTTTCCCGGCAGGGAAATCATTTCACCCTGCATACAATCGGCCAGGCCGTGAATGCGGATAACACCGTCACTTACAGAAACAATAGTACCTTCGTTGTGAGCTTCACTCACAACATTGAACTGAGCAATGCGCTGCTTGATCAGTTCGCTGATTTCGGTGGAATTCAGTTGCATGCTCCAGTCCCCTTAAGACTGCAAGACGTCTGCAAGGCGCTCAAGACGGCCGCGTACGCTGCCATCAATGACCATATCACCCGAACGGATGATAACGCCTGCCATTACAGACTTATCGATTTTGCAATTCAGCTTAACTTTGCGTGACAGACGTTTTTCCATCGCACCGGTGATCTTTGAAAGCTGCTCTTCACTTAGCTCAGAGGCAGAAGTGACTTCAACCTCAGCGATCGCCTCACTGGCGGCGCGCAGGTGAATAAACTGTTCAAGAACATCCGGGAGCGTGATGAGACGACCGTTTTCCGCCATCACCCGAATCAGGTTCTGGCCGTTTTCGTCCAGTTGCTCACCACACACGGCAATGAACGACTCAGCGAGCGTTTCTGGCGCCAGGGCACCAGAGAGAAGCTCCGCCATCTGTTCGTTCTTAGTCACTTCAGCGGCAAACGCCAGCATGTCCTGCCAGCGTTCAACGTTCTGGTGTTCGACGGCAAAGTCAAAAGCTGCTTTGGCGTAGGGGCGAGCTACCGTTACAAATTCAGACATCAGCCCCTCCCTCCTTACAGTTCAGCGACAAGTTTATCCACGATGTCGCTGTTAGCAGCTTCATCCACGGAACGTTCGATGATCTTCTCGGCGCCAGCAACAGCCAGGATAGCGACCTGCTTACGCAGTTCTTCGCGAGCACGTTTACGTTCGGCTTCAATTTCAGCCTGCGCCTGTGCGACGATTTTAGTGCGTTCCTGTTCTGCTTCAGCTTTCGCTTCGTCCAGGATCTGAGCACGACGCTTGTTAGCTTGCTCGATGATCACCTGGGACTCCGCTTTCGCTTTTTTCAGCTGGTCGGTCGCGTTGGCCTGTGCAAGGTCCAAATCTTTCTTAGCGCGTTCTGCAGAAGCAAGGCCGTCAGCAATTTCTTTTTGACGTTTTTCGATGGCAGCCATTAACGGCGGCCATACATACTTCATGCAGAACCAGACAAAGAGAACAAACGCGATGGCCTGGCCGAGGATTGTTGCGTTCATGTTCACAGCACAATACCTCTTAAAATTTTACGACTGTGGATTAGGGTTATCCCGTACAACTTACTACGCGACAGCAAACATCACGTACAGACCCAGACCTACAGCGATCATCGGGATTGCGTCCACCAGACCCATAACGATAAAGAACTGAGTACGCAGCAGAGGAATCAGATCCGGCTGACGCGCTGCGCCTTCCAGGAATTTGCCCCCGAGGATGCCGATACCGATCGCAGCACCGATTGCCGCCAGACCCATCATCACAGCGGCAGCCATGTACAGCAGATCCATATTCAGGTTTTCCATGACAGTCTCCAGTTTGTTTCAATTAAAACGTAGTAGTGTTGTTAAAAATCAATGCTCTTCAGACGCCATCGACAGATAGACGATCGTCAGAACCATGAAGATAAAGGCTTGCAGTGTGATGATCAGGATGTGGAAAATGGCCCACGGCACATTAAGGATCCACTGTGACCACCACGGCAACAGACCCGCTATCAGAATGAAAATCAGCTCACCCGCATACATGTTACCGAACAGTCGCAGACCGAGTGAAACCGGTTTGGACAGCAAGCTAACACCTTCAAGGATTAAGTTGACAGGGATGAATGCCCAGTGATTGAACGGCTGGAGCGTCAGTTCTTTTACGAACCCGCCCACGCCTTTCATTTTGATGCTGTAGAACAGAATCAGGATAAATACGCCCAGCGCCATAGACAGAGTGATGTTCACGTCAGCCGACGGAACGACGCGCAGCGCAGGCAGACCCAGCACATGCTCACCGATGTATGGAATCATATCGATAGGCAGCAGATCCATCAGGTTCATCAGGAATACCCAGACGAAAACCGTCAGGGCCAGTGGTGCAATGAGTTTGCTCTTGCCATGGTACATGTCTTTGACGCTGCCATGCACAAAGCCGATGACCATCTCAATTGCGGTCTGGAATTTACCCGGGACGCCACTGGTCGCCTTTTTGGCCACGCTGCGGAACATCGCCAGGAACAACAGACCCAGAACCACCGAGAAAAACATGGAGTCAATATTGAGCGTCCAGAAGGTGGCTGGGGGGTTATGCGGATCCACCAGCGAGAATGTACGCAAGTCAATCTGAAGGTTGTTCAGATGGTGACCTATGTAATCCTGCGGCGTCATATTTTCAGAAGCCATGATGCCTTTTACCCTTTGTTGTTAATTACAGCGGGTGCCAGTATCTGAACCACCAGCACCAAAACCCACGTAACGATGAGCGGCAAAAAAACCGCCTTAAAAACCGCCAACGCCACCACCAGCAAAGCCAGCATCGCTAACACCTTGAACGCCTCACCAAAGGCAAATGTCCAGGACACGCGTCCCTTAGCAGGTGTATGCGCCTGGTGACGCCAGGCAAAAATCATGAACAACACGTTAGGCAGTAATACTGCCATACCGCCACACAGGGCGGAAATGCCCCAGAAGGGGTCTTTGAGGCAAAACAGCAATCCACTTGCCATTACTGCCATAAGCTGAATGAACAGAAGCCTACGAGCGACGTTTCGATTTACGAGCGACACAGACATCACGTTCTACTCCTGCTCCTTACGAGGTATGCCGCGTGTCGTATAAAACGTCCTTTGAGACTTCGAGTCAAGCATCAAAAAGCGGACAAATTATACGGTGCGTACCGGTGATTTCAAACAATAAGTAGCTAAAAGGTGAATAAATGTTTAAACATTTTTCTGCCGGGCTATTTTCCATGATTTCACCAAACTGTGAACGATCAGACAAATCTGCAAATAACGCGAAATCACTGGTAATAAAGCGTGGCACAGATCACATAATAAAAATTACTGTTTTCATCGAAATAAAACTGTACGAAAAGTAGCTTTATTCATCCGTTTGAAATCTAAGCTAAAATTGAACAACTGTTTTCAAAAAAGCCATATACAGATTAAAAACCAACAATTGACATTTTTAATAACTAATTAACAGTCACAGGTCGTTCATAGCACGCATTTTTAGCAGCCTGATATTTTCATCTGTAACTATTTTCTTTGGTACCAAATAACATGTCGTTATGAGCAAGAAAACACATAGTAAATGAGTGGTTAAATGTAACCGGATGTTCCACCGCTTTGCCCCTCATTTGTTAACATCACGGTGGACGCAATTTTTCTAATTTTTTTGATAAAAATTAAATTTTGTTATGTTTTAACAGCACAAGATGACGCTCGCCATCCAGCGCAGGCACCTGCAACTTGATGATATTTTCAACAGCAAAACCTGCTGGTAACTGGGAGATTTCATCGTCCGGAACGTGACCTTTCAACGCATAAAAACGCCCTGACGGCGCCGGTAAATGCTGGCACCAGCTCACCATATCGTTCAGTGATGCAAAAGCACGGCTAATGACACCGTCGAATGGCGGCTCTGCCGGAAATGCTTCCACACGGCTTTGCACTGGCGCCACATTGTCCAGCTTCAGTTCGTGCTGCACCTGGCGCAGAAAACGCACGCGTTTGCCAAGGCTGTCCAGCAACGTGAAATGAGCGTCTGGCAACACGATAGCCAGCGGAATGCCCGGTAAACCAGGCCCGGTACCGACATCGATAAAACGCGAACCCTGCAGGTGCGGTGCCACGACAACACTGTCGAGGATATGACGCACCAGCATCTCGTTCGGATCGCGTACGGAAGTCAGGTTGTACGCTTTGTTCCATTTGTTGAGCAGTTCGACGTAGGCCACCAGCTGCTGTTGCTGGTGATCGGACAACGAAATGCCTGCTTCATCGAGCAGACGAGAGAGTTTTTTTAGCACGGTGATTACCTGTTAAAACAGAATTCAGAAACCCGGCAGACGTAACGCTGCCGGGAAAAATAGAATGATCAGGCGCTACGGCGCAGCATACCTTGTTTTTTCAGCCATACCAGCAGGATCGAGATGGCTGCGGGGGTTATACCTGAAATTCGTGACGCCTGTCCGATCGAAGCAGGTTTGTGGTCGTTGAGTTTGGCGATCACTTCGTTAGACAGCCCGCTCACCTGGCGATAATCAAGCGTGACCGGCAGCAGCGTGTTTTCGTTGCGCTGCTGTTTTTCGATCTCATCCTGCTGGCGAGCGATGTAGCCTTCGTATTTCACCTGAATCTCAACCTGCTCTGCGGCCTGAACGTCATCCAGCCCCGGGGCAAACGGCGACAACTGCACCAGTTGATCGTAGGTCATTTCCGGGCGACGCAGCAGATCTTCCCCGCTGGCTTCACGGGAGAGCGGCGCTGTAATGTGAGCATTCACTTCGGCGGCAGATTCCGCAGACGGATTGACCCAGGTGGTTTTCAGGCGCTGACGTTCGCGTTCGATACGTTCCAGTTTCTCATTGAAACGCCCCCAACGGTCATCATCCACCAGACCCAGTTCGCGACCCATTTCGGTCAGACGCAGATCGGCGTTGTCTTCGCGCAACATCAGGCGGTATTCCGCGCGTGAGGTAAACATGCGGTACGGTTCTTTGGTGCCCAGCGTGCAAAGATCGTCCACCAGCACCCCCAGGTAAGCCTGCGAACGGCCCGGCGCCCAGCCCTCTTTTTCGGCAGAGAAGCGGGCAGCGTTGAGACCGGCAAGCAGACCCTGCGCAGCGGCTTCTTCGTAACCAGTGGTGCCGTTGATCTGCCCGGCAAAGAACAGACCCTCGATAAATTTGCTTTCCAGCGTTGGTTTCAGGTCGCGCGGATCGAAGAAATCGTACTCGATGGCGTAACCCGGGCGCACAATGCGCGCGTTTTCCATTCCCTGCATCGAACGGACAATCTGCATCTGCACATCAAACGGCAGGCTGGTGGAGATCCCGTTTGGGTAAATTTCGTTTGAGGTCAACCCTTCCGGCTCGAGGAAGATCTGATGCTGGTTGCGATCGGCAAAGCGCATCACTTTATCTTCGATCGACGGACAGTAACGCGGACCGATCCCTTCGATCACTCCAGCATACATTGGGCTGCGATCGAGGTTATTGCGGATCACGTCGTGCGTTTTCTCATTGGTGTGCGTGATGTAGCACGGCACCTGGCGCGGGTGTTGATCCGCCGACCCCATGAACGAGAAGACTGGCATCGGATTGTCGCCATGCTGCTGAGCAAGAACGCTGAAATCGATGGTGCGGGCATCGATACGCGGCGGGGTCCCGGTTTTCAGGCGGTTTACCCGCAACGGCAGTTCACGCAGACGGCGTGAAAGTGAAATTGACGGCGGATCTCCCGCGCGACCACCGCTGTAGTTATCCAGACCGATATGAATTTTGCCATCAAGGAAGGTGCCGACGGTCAAAACCACCGCTCTGGCGCGGAACTTCAGCCCCATCTGGGTGACAGCGCCGACGACACGATCATTTTCGACGATCAGATCTTCAACCGCCTGCTGGAAGATCATCAGATTCGGTTGGTTTTCCAGTGCCGTACGCACCGCCTGACGGTACAGCACGCGGTCAGCCTGGGCGCGAGTCGCGCGAACTGCCGGGCCTTTGCTGGCGTTTAGTATCCTGAACTGAATACCTGCCTGATCGATGGCTTTTGCCATCAGGCCACCGAGGGCGTCCACTTCTTTTACCAGATGTCCTTTTCCAATACCGCCGATCGCCGGGTTACAGCTCATTTGCCCCAGCGTATCGATATTGTGTGTCAAAAGCAGAGTCTGTTGACCCATACGCGCTGCGGCCATCGCGGCCTCAGTGCCTGCATGACCCCCGCCAATGATAATGACGTCAAAAGGATCCTGATAAAACATGGTTTCCTGCCTCGCGGTGTCGCGGTTTGAAAATGGATTGGTGCCCGGGCCGTGGATTCTACTCAACTTTAGTCGATGGAGAAAGCACTGGGATCCTGGGTATTAAAAAGAAGATCTTTTTATTTAGAGATCTGTTCTATTGTGATCTCTTATTAGGATCGACGTCCTTTGTGGATAAGTCGGATCCGACGTTCAGGATCAATACATTACAAAGGATCATTCGCTGTGAATGATCGGTGATCCTGACCCGTATAAGCTGGGATCAAAATGAAGGGTTATACACAGGGTGAAAACTAACCAAACCTTATACTTTGGATAACTACCGGTTGATCCAAGCTTTTAACCAGAGTTATCCACATAAGATCGCACGATCTGTTCATCTATTTGATCAAATTTATCCAGGATCCTGTCCATTCTTCAGCCGGATCTTCAGGAATGTCGTGTTCAAGGATGTTGATCTTCAGCGTTTCGCCAACCTGTTTCGCACCGCAAGACAGAAGCAGAGCATCAAGTTTGTCGATGGCACCGCAGAAGGTGTCATATTCACGGCTACCGATGCCGATCGCGCCAAAACGCACGCCAGACAAATCAGGCTTCTTCTCCTGGATATCGTCATAGAACGGTTGCAGGTTGTCCGGAATATCTCCGGCGCCGTGCGTGGAGCTGATCAACAGCCAGAGACCGTTGGGGGTCAGATCCTCCAGCAGAGGGCCATGCAGCGTTTCGGTTGAAAAACCCGCGTCCTCCAGCTTTTCCGCCAGATGTTCCGCTACATATTCCGCACCACCCAGCGTGCTGCCGCTGATAAGCGTAATGTCCGCCATGATCGCCACTCCTTAATACAGAGTGGCGTATTGTACGCTGTGTGCGAGCTGGGATCTACCTGTGGAAAATGTGGGATTAATTTTGCGTGGTTACGGGCGGATCGTCCGCATTATCGGGTTCTGCAGGGAGATCAGAGTCTCCGTGGACTGAATTTCATCGATTGTTTGGATCTTGTTGATAAGTACCTGCTGGAGCGCGTCGATCGAGCGGCACATCACCTTAATAAAGATACTGTAGTGGCCGGTGGTGTAATACGCCTCGGTGACTTCATCCAGGCTTTCCAGTTTCGCCAGCGCCGACGGATAATCCTTCGCGCTTTTAAGAATGATGCCGATAAAGCAGCAGACATCATATCCCAGCTGTTTTGGACTGACATCGATACGCGCGCCGATGATGATCCCGGCCTGCTTCATTTTTTCTACCCGGACGTGGATGGTCCCCGGGCTGACCCCAAACTGTTTCGCCAGTTCGGCGTAAGCGGTGCGTGCATTGGCCATCAGCGCCTCAAGGATGCCGCGGTCCAGATTGTCGATCTGATAATTTTCCATAGGTTTTTCTTATGAAGATTGAGGATTGTGACAATTTTAGCCCACGATTTTATTGAATCAAAAGTGATAAGCCAATTTTGTTTGTTGATTATTGAATTCCACTCCACTTTTGTTGCTTAATCAATAGCAACAGGACGCAGGAGTCAAAAAAATGAAAACCGCTTATATCGCAAAACAACGTCAGATCAGTTTCGTAAAATCCCATTTTTCCCGTCAGCTGGAAGAAAAGCTTGGCCTGATCGAAGTTCAGGCACCGATCTTAAGCCGCGTGGGCGACGGGACACAGGATAACTTGTCTGGTTGCGAAAAAGCGGTGCAGGTGAAAGTGAAAACACTGCCAGACGCCCAGTTCGAAGTGGTTCATTCACTGGCGAAATGGAAACGTCAAACTCTGGGGCAACATGACTTCAGCGCGGGCGAAGGGCTGTACACGCATATGAAAGCCCTTCGTCCTGACGAAGACCGCCTGACCCCGATCCACTCTGTTTATGTGGATCAGTGGGACTGGGAACGCGTAATGAACGATGGCGAACGCCACACCGGTACGCTGAAAGCGACCGTGGAAGCCATCTGGCAGGGGATTAAAGAAACTGAAGCCGCGGTCAGTAAAGAGTTTGGTCTGAAACCTTTCCTGCCGGAACAGATCCACTTCGTTCACAGCCAGGAGCTGCTCTCCCGTTTTCCGGGTCTGGACGCGAAAGGCCGTGAGCGCGCGATTACCAGAGAGTTGGGCGCCGTTTTCCTGATTGGCATCGGCGGTAAGCTGAGCGATGGTCAGCGTCACGACGTTCGCGCGCCGGATTATGACGACTGGAGCACGCCGGTATCCGAAGGGTTTGCCGGTCTGAATGGTGACATTCTGGTATGGAACCCGATGCTGGAAGATGCGTTCGAGCTCTCTTCCATGGGGATCCGTGTGGATGCCGAAACCCTGAAACGCCAGCTGGCGCTGACGGGAGATGAAGATCGCCTGAAACTCGAATGGCACCAGGCGCTGCTGCGTGGCGAAATGCCGCAGACGATCGGCGGTGGTATTGGTCAGTCTCGCCTCACCATGCTGCTGCTCCAGTTGCCGCACATCGGTCAGGTGCAGTGCGGTGTATGGCCGCAGCAGGTTCGTGAGAGCGTCGGCGCGCTGCTTTAAGCGTAACGATTAACGCCGCCAGCGACGCAGCAGACGGCTACGTAACCCGGTATCAAAGCGCCAGATATGATCGAAGATGCGCATGATGCCGGGTTTTCCATGTGTGGACATCGCCACGGCGTGAAAACGGTGCTGATGAACACGCTGCAGATCCTTCACTTTACTCACCACATTATCCGGCAGTCGCTGGGCGATAAAATCGGAGATCACCACCGCATCGGCATCCGCCCACGCTGCTTCCTGCATTCTTTCGATAATGGCGCGAAAACAGCTGGCGATATCGGTACCGCCGCGAAAACGCTGGCTTAAAAAGCGGATCGCCTGCTCGAGTCCCTGACGGCTGGAGAGTTCGTAACGCACCACTTCGCTGGAGAACAGCATAATAAAGCAGCGACGGTTATCCGCCAGCGCCACGCGCATCAACGCCAGACAGAATGCCTTGGCACATTGTTCGTTGAAGCCGCCCATCGAACCTGATGTGTCCACACAGACGATAAACGGCCCGCGCGGTTGTTGTTCCACATCCTGATGAACCACCGGCCGTTCGCTGATCTTTTCCCGCCAGGCATCGCCATGAAGGCGATAGGTTAGCAGCTGTTTTTCCACCAGCCGGCGATAAAATTCATACTCCAGTTCGGTAATACCGAGCGTGGCCAGCTCCGGCGGTAAAAGCCGCAAAATATCGTCGCTTCGTTGCAGACCGTCGACCTGCTCCGGTACGGTAGCCGGTTCGCGCACCAGCGTGCGAAAGGTCTCCATCGGCGCGTCTTTTTTGGGAACGGATTTCGCCTCCCGCGAACGTCCGAGTTGCTCGGCAAGCTGCATCAGTTCGGGCTGCTGACTCAGAAACTCGCCGTATTTCACGATTAACTGATAGTCACCGCGTTTGAGCTGCCCGGCGCTCATGTCCCACAGACGCCCGGCGGCGTTTTCATTTTCCACCAGCACTGGTTCAAGCTGACCGCTTAAGGTCATCCGTTCCTGCACTTCGCTCAGCAATTGCTCACGCTCCTCTTCCAGCAGTTGCTGATTCAGGGAGGTGGTCTGAACGACCAGACTTAACCGCCAGCGCTGTAAAAACAGGGTATGCAGTGCGGGCGTGAAGGTGGCGTTGCTGTCCACCAGATGTTGCGCCTGGGCGGCAAACGGTGACTGGAGTTTCTGCAGTAGCGCCAGCGTTTGTGGTAGCGCGACGATAAATTGCGACGTCGACAGTAACTGGCTCTGCTGATAACAAAGCACCTCTTCCGCCAGATCCGGCGGCACATCGGTCTCTTTTAACCGGCTTTTTAGCGCGTCGCGCCAGCGCGGGAGATCGTTTGCGATCGCGTTTTTCAGTCGGGGGAATTTTTCAAAAAAGAGCGCCAACTGCGGTGATGCCAGCAGCGCGAGGATCATCTCATCGATTAACCCCTCTTCACTGACTGCCAGCATCACATTGAGCGTATCCAGCGTCAGCATTGACGAGCCTGTTTAATCTGCGCTCCGACGTCCTGCAGGCTGGCTTCAATGCGACCTAACCAGTCGCGATGGATGAACAGGCATTTCTGCTGTTCGCTAAAGCGGTTATGTTGCTGGTGCCAGGCTTCATCAAGCGCATCCAGTTGCTGTTTGATCTCCGCTGGCATGTTTTCTTGCGATTCGGCGCCGGGTAACGCAAGGCGTGAGCCCTGAAGGCTGACGTCGCGCACCACCAGATGCAGGCTGGTGTCGACTTCAAGGTTAATCACCTGCGCAAAACCAATCCCGTTCAGCTTGCCGCGGATCTCGCCGCCTTTCTCAAGCCACAACTCCAGCACCGCACGCTCAAAGGTAATATGAACCACGTTGATGTCATGCAGTTTCAGCGGCTGCTGAAGCAGCAGTATCAGCGTGCTGTCTTTGATATCGGCAGGCAGTTCATAATGCGGTTTACGGCTGAACATCCCGCCGACGCGGGTGACTTTGAGCGCCGTTTTATCACTCTGTTGTTGCTGGAGCTGGATGCGTTGCTGCACAATTGCACCGAGACGCGTCAGCATCAGTTGCTGTTGCCAGGCGTGCCCGGTCATCAATATTTCCAGCTGCTGTTGCATCAGATTCATGCTTTCCGCGTCATACCACAGGCAGTCTTTCAACAGGATAAGATCGATGGGCGCGATAGCGTCGCGTCCACTGAAGAAGGCGCTGGCCTGCAGCAGACGGATTGCTTTTTTCCAGCGCCGATCGGAAACATATGGCGCGGCGGGTAGCGCATCCAGCTGCTGGCGCAGCTGGTAAATCAGTTCGAAGACGCTGTCGGTCAACGTAATGTCACCAATGGCTTTCTGCCACTGCACAAATTCTACATCGGTGACCTGTAAACCGGCGGGAACAGGGTTTTCGCTTTCATCCTGCTGGCTGACCAGCATCGAACGGAAGTTGCCCTTTTCCTGGACTTTATCGAGCCACAGGCGAATCAGCATACGGTCATAAAGCGCTTCCAGGCTGCTGTCCGCTTCCGGCAATTCGTTGGATGCCGCCACCAGCAGACGCATGGGTATTTTTTCTTCGTGGGCGCCGTTACGAAAACTGCGTTCGTTGATGGCAGTCAACAGGGTGTTCAGAATGGCCGGGCCGGCTTTCCAGATCTCATCCAGAAAAACGATTTCCGCTTCCGGCAGATACCCGGCGGTAAGGCGTTCATAGCGGCCTTCGTCCTTCAGCGCCTGAATGGACAGTGGGCCAAACACCTCTTCCGGCGTGGAAAAACGGGTCATCAGATATTCAAACGCGCGCGCATGCTGAAAAGCGAACTTCAGGCGGCGGGCAATAAGGCTTTTGGCAATGCCAGGGGGACCGAGCAGAAAAACGCTCTCGCCGCTGAGCGCTGCCAGCAGGCACAGGCGGATTGCGTGGCTGCGTTCATAGAGCCCTTTTTCCAGCGCTCCGCTTAGCCGGGAAATTCTTTCCGCCAACAGATGTGATTGAGCCATAATTGATTTGCGTCCTTTCGCCGAAAACCGGCTAATTGAGCGAGTATAGCCGCTCAGGATTATCGGTGGTACCCGGTGCCGACGCTGCGCTTTTTTTATTTGAGCCAGGTTAACATGAATTCAGTTAGGGGTACGATTTTGCGATTAATCGTGCATACTGTGCGCCTTTTTGTGGGCCAAGGGACCAGGCACTCATTTGTTTTATAAACGAAAGAAGAGTCTATGAGTACTGATAATAAGCAATCGTTGCCTGCGATTACGCTCGCAGCCATTGGCGTGGTGTACGGTGACATTGGTACCAGCCCGCTGTATACGCTTCGTGAATGTCTGTCCGGGCAGTTCGGTTTTGGCGTAGAACGTGATGCGGTATTTGGGTTTCTGTCACTGATTTTCTGGCTGCTGATTTTTACGGTCTCCATCAAGTACATCACCTTTGTGATGCGCGCGGATAACGCCGGTGAAGGTGGTATCCTGACGCTGATGTCGCTGGCCGGGCGCAACACGTCGGCAAGAACCACGTCAGTGCTGGTGATCCTTGGCCTGATAGGCGGCAGCTTTTTTTATGGCGAGGTGGTGATCACCCCGGCGATTTCGGTGATGTCCGCTATCGAGGGGCTGGAGATCATTGCGCCGCAACTGGATTCCTGGATAGTCCCCATTTCTATCATCGTCCTCACCTTACTCTTTGTGATCCAAAAGCATGGCACCGGTATGGTCGGCAAACTGTTTGCTCCGATTATGCTGATCTGGTTCCTGCTGCTGGCGGTGCTGGGGTTGCGAAGCATTATTGCTAACCCGGATGTGCTGCATGCGCTGAACCCTTACTGGGCGGTGCATTTTTTCCTTGAATTTAAAGCGGTTTCTTTCGTAGCGCTGGGCGCGGTGGTGCTGGCCATCACGGGTGTCGAGGCGCTGTATGCGGATATGGGCCATTTCGGCAAACTGCCAATTCGCGTGGCCTGGTTTACGGTGGTGTTGCCATCGCTGGTGCTGAACTATTTTGGTCAGGGCGCGCTGTTGCTGGAGCATCCTGAAGCGATTAAAAACCCGTTCTTCCTGCTGGCCCCTGAATGGGCGCTGGTGCCAATGCTGATCATTGCCACCCTGGCAACAGTGATTGCGTCACAGGCAGTGATTTCCGGCGTCTTTTCGTTGACCCGTCAGGCGGTACGTCTCGGCTATCTGTCGCCGATGCGTATTATTCACACCTCGGAAATGGAATCCGGCCAGATCTACATTCCGTTCATCAACTGGCTGCTCTATTTTGCTGTGGTGCTGGTCATCGTCAGCTTTGAACATTCGAGCAATCTGGCAGCGGCTTACGGCATTGCGGTGACCGGTACGATGGTTCTGACCTCCATTCTTTCTGCTACTGTGGCGCGGAAAAACTGGAACTGGAATAAATACCTGGTGGGGCTGATCCTGTTGTCGTTCCTGTTTGTCGATGTGCCACTGTTCTCCGCGAACCTGGATAAACTGCTCTCCGGCGGCTGGCTGCCGTTAAGCCTGGGTATCGTGATGTTCCTGGTGATGACCACCTGGAAAAGCGAGCGCTTCCGTTTGCTGCGTCGCATGCATGAGCACGGTAATTCTCTGGAAGCGATGATCGCCTCGCTGGAGAAATCACCGCCAGTGCGTGTGCCAGGTACCGCGGTCTATATGTCCCGCGCGCTGAACGTGATCCCTTTTGCGATGTTGCATAACCTGAAACACAACAAGGTGCTGCATGAACGTGTGATCCTGCTGACGTTGCGGACCGAAGATGCGCCGTATGTCCACAACGTGCGTCGTGTGCAGATAGAACAATTGTCGCCGTCATTCTGGCGGGTGGTGGCCAGTTACGGCTGGCGTGAAACGCCGAACGTGGAAGAGGTTTTCCACCGCTGTGGTCTGGAAGGGCTCAGTTGCCGGATGATGGAAACGTCGTTCTTTATGTCGCATGAGTCGTTGATCCTCGGCGATGACCGGCCGTGGTATCTGCGGCTGCGCGGTAAGCTCTATCTTCTGTTGCAACGCAACGCCCTGCGCGCACCGGATCAGTTTGAAATTCCACCTAACCGCGTTATCGAACTCGGCACACAAGTCGAGATTTAACGCGCGTCTTTCTGCCGGGCGGCGCTTCGCCTGCCCGGCAGCCTGAAACCGCGATTGAACCCCCTCGAATTTCACTTTGCGAAACGTTTCGATGCCGATCACATTTCTATAACGTAATGATGGTTTTCTGAGCGTCAGTACGCTAAAACTATCACCAGCGAAACGTTTCGCTAGTGGAGTAAAAAAATGAAGAAAGGTATCGTTCTTAACGCTGAGATCTCCTCGGTCATTTCCCGTCTTGGGCATACTGATACGTTAGTGGTGTGTGATGCAGGCTTGCCAATCCCACACAGCGCCGAACGCATCGATATGGCACTTACCCACGGCGTACCTTCATTTATGCAGGTTCTGGACGTGGTCACTACGGAGATGCAGGTAGAGAAAGCCATTCTGGCGGAAGAGATTAAACAGCATAATCCGCAACTCCACGAAACGTTGCTCAAACACATCGAGCGACTGCAGCAACACCAGGGAAACACCATTGAAATTCGTTACACCACCCATGAACAGTTCAAACAACAAACCGCGCTAAGTCAGGCGGTCATTCGCAGCGGGGAATGCTCCCCGTATGCGAATATTATTCTTTGTGCTGGCGTCACGTTCTGAGGCCACCATGGACGCATTACTGCAACTCAAAGGCATCGACAAAGCATTCCCGGGGGTTAAAGCCCTGTCCGGCGCGTCACTGAACGTCTACCCCGGTCGCGTGATGGCGCTGGTGGGTGAAAACGGCGCGGGCAAATCCACGATGATGAAAGTGCTGACGGGGATCTACACCCGCGATGCCGGTTCGTTGTTATGGCTCGGTAAAGAAACCACCTTTACCGGGCCAAAATCTTCTCAGGAAGCGGGGATTGGCATTATCCATCAGGAACTGAACCTGATCCCGCAGCTCACCATTGCAGAAAACATTTTCCTCGGCCGCGAGTTTGTAAACCGCTTCGGTAAAATCGACTGGAAAATGATGTTCGCCGAAGCAGACAAACTGCTGGCGAAGCTGAATTTACGCTTTAAGAGTGACCTTATGGTGGGCGATTTATCGATTGGCGATCAGCAAATGGTGGAAATCGCCAAGGTGCTGAGCTTCGAATCGAAAGTCATCATTATGGATGAACCGACCGATGCGCTGACCGATACCGAAACCGAATCCCTGTTCCGCGTCATCCGCGAGTTGAAATCGCAGGGGCGCGGAATTGTCTACATTTCCCATCGTCTGAAAGAAATCTTCGAGATTTGCGATGATGTCACCGTCTTTCGCGACGGGCAGTTTATCGCCGAACGCGAAGTTGCCTCGCTCACTGAAGATCAACTGATCGAGATGATGGTGGGTCGTAAGCTGGAAGAACAGTATCCTCATCTTGCGAAAGCGCCGGGTGAAATCCGTATGAAGGTCGATAACCTCTGCGGGCCAGGCGTGAATGATGTGTCATTTACTCTGCGCAAAGGCGAAATTCTTGGCGTCGCCGGGCTGATGGGCGCCGGGCGTACCGAACTGATGAAAGTGCTGTACGGCGCGCTGCCGCGAACCAGTGGTTATGTCACGCTCGACGGACACGAAGTGGTGACCCGTTCACCGCAGGATGGCCTCGCCAACGGTATCGTGTATATCTCGGAAGACCGTAAGCGCGATGGCCTCGTGCTGGGTATGTCGGTGAAAGAAAACATGTCGCTGACGGCGCTGCGCTATTTCAGTCGTAACGGCGGTAGCATCAAACATAAAGATGAGCAGCAGGCGGTGAGCGATTTTATTCGCCTGTTTAACGTCAAAACCCCGTCGATGGAACAGGCTATCGGCCTGCTGTCCGGCGGTAACCAGCAAAAAGTGGCGATTGCCCGCGGGTTGATGACCCGCCCGAAAGTACTGATCCTCGATGAGCCGACCCGCGGCGTTGACGTGGGGGCCAAGAAAGAGATCTACCAGTTAATAAACCAGTTCAAAGCCGATGGCCTGAGCATCATTCTGGTCTCCTCCGAGATGCCGGAAGTGTTAGGCATGAGCGATCGCATCATGGTGATGCATGAAGGGCATCTCGGCGGTGAATTCACACGCGAGCAGGCCACTCAGGAAGTGTTGATGGCTGCCGCTGTGGGCAAGCTTAACCGTGTGAATCAGGAGTAAAAAAGATGACTACCTCGGCTGTTTCTGGGCGCCGTTATTTCACTAAGGCGTGGCTGATGGAGCAAAAATCGCTGATCGCCCTGCTGGTGCTGATCGCGATTGTGTCGGCCATGAGCCCCAACTTTTTTACCATCAACAACCTGTTCAACATTCTGCAGCAAACTTCTGTTAACGCCATTATGGCGGTTGGCATGACGCTGGTGATCCTCACCTCTGGGATCGATTTATCCGTCGGTTCGTTGCTGGCGCTGACCGGCGCCGTGGCGGCATCGATTGTCGGTATCGAAGTTAACGCGCTGGTGGCGGTCGCGACAGCGCTGGCGCTGGGTGCGGCGATTGGCGCCGTAACCGGGGTGATTGTCGCCAAAGGTCGCGTGCAGGCGTTTATCGCCACGCTGGTCATGATGTTGCTGCTGCGCGGCGTGACGCTGGTTTATACCAACGGTAGTCCGATCAATACCGGGTTTACCGATAACGCTGATCTGTTTGGCTGGTTCGGTATCGGTCGCCTGCTGGGCGTCCCGGCACCGGTCTGGATCATGGCGATTGTCTTTATCGCCGCCTGGTACATGCTGCATCACACACGTCTGGGGCGTTACATCTATGCGCTCGGCGGTAACGAAGCAGCAACGCGTCTGTCGGGGATTAACGTCAATAAAATCAAGATTATCGTCTATTCTTTGTGTGGTTTGTTGGCTTCACTGGCAGGCATTATCGAAGTGGCGCGTCTCTCTTCCGCGCAACCGACTGCAGGGACAGGCTATGAACTGGACGCCATCGCGGCCGTTGTGCTCGGCGGTACCAGTCTGGCTGGCGGTAAAGGTCGTATTGTCGGGACCCTGATTGGTGCGTTAATCCTCGGTTTCCTGAACAATGGTTTGAATTTGTTAGGTGTTTCCTCCTATTACCAGATGATCGTCAAAGCGGTGGTGATTTTGCTGGCGGTGCTGGTAGACAACAAAAAGCAGTAATAATCGACTACAGGACATCTCAGATATGAACATGAAAAAACTGGCTACTCTGGTTTCAGCTGTGGCACTGAGCGCCACCGTAAGCGCCAACGTAATGGCAAAAGATACCATCGCACTGGTGATCTCCACGCTGAATAACCCGTTCTTCGTATCGCTGAAAGACGGGGCGCAGAAAGAAGCTGACAAACTGGGCTATGAGCTGGTGGTTCTGGATTCCCAGAACAACCCGGCGAAAGAGCTGGCTAACGTGCAGGACCTGACCGTTCGCGGCACCAAACTGCTGCTGATCAACCCGACCGATTCTGACGCTGTTGGTAACGCCGTAAAAATGGCAAACCAGGCGAAAATCCCGGTGATTACCCTTGACCGTGTGGCGTCAAAAGGCGACGTCGTGAGCCATATCGCCTCTGACAACGTGTTAGGCGGCAAAATTGCCGGTGACTACATCGCCAAAAAAGCCGGTGAAGGCGCGAAAGTGATCGAACTGCAGGGGATTGCCGGGACATCCGCAGCGCGTGAACGTGGTGAAGGCTTCCAGCAGGCTGTTGCGGCACACAAATTTAACGTACTGGCCAGCCAGCCGGCTGACTTTGACCGTACTAAAGGTCTGAACGTAATGCAGAACCTGCTGACCGCACACCCGGACGTACAGGCTGTGTTTGCTCAGAATGACGAAATGGCGCTGGGTGCTCTGCGTGCATTACAGACCGCAGGTAAATCCGATGTGATGGTGGTTGGATTTGACGGTACTCCTGATGGCGAAAAAGCAGTAAATGATGGCAAACTGGCTGCGACTATCGCTCAGCTTCCTGAGCAGATCGGCGCTAAAGGCGTTGACACTGCGGATAAGGTACTGAAAGGCGAGAAGGTTCAGGCCAAATATCCGGTTGACCTGAAACTGGTCATCAAGCAGTAATAAGCGATTCAGGTTGTTCGCAGCCTGAGGGACAACGTATAAAGAAAAGCAGGGCATGCGCCACCGGTATTCTCAACGGTGGCGCACTTTACCGGACACACTCAAAATGAAAACCGCAGGCAACCTCGTCGTCCTTGGCAGTATTAATGCCGATCACATTCTTAACCTTGAAACGTTCCCGACACCTGGCGAAACCGTTACCGGCAACCACTATCAGGTGGCGTTCGGCGGTAAAGGCGCAAACCAGGCGGTGGCTGCCGGGCGTAGCGGCGCGAAGATCGCCTTCATCGCCTGTACCGGCGATGATGACACCGGTGTTCGCGTACGCAAGCAACTGGAAAGCGACAATATTGACGTCACGCCCGTCAGCGCGATTCGCGGTGAATCAACCGGCGTCGCGCTGATTTTTGTCAATGCGGAAGGTGAGAATGTTATCGGTATTCATGCAGGTGCTAACGCTGCGCTCTCTACCGCGCTGGTAGAGGCAGAAAAAACGCGTATCGCTGAGGCGGATGCGTTGCTGATGCAACTGGAATCTCCACTGGAGAGCGTTCTGGCGGCGGCGAATATTGCGCATCAGCACCAGACTTCAGTCGTACTTAACCCGGCGCCGGCCCGTGAGTTATCTGACGAGCTGCTGTCGCTGGTGGATATCATTACTCCGAACGAAACTGAAGCGGAAAAACTGACCGGTATTCGCGTGGAAAATGACGACGATGCCGCGAAAGCCGCTCGGGCACTGCATGACAAAGGCATTAAAACGGTCATTATCACTCTCGGTAGTCGTGGCGTCTGGGCAAGCGTAGAAGGGAAAGGTCAGCGCGTTCCGGGGTTTAAAGTGAAAGCCATTGATACTATCGCTGCGGGAGACACCTTCAACGGTGCGCTGGTGACTGCGCTGCTGGAAGAGAATCCGCTGGACGAGGCGATTCGCTTTGCCCATGCCGCGGCGGCGATTGCCGTCACGCGCAAAGGTGCGCAACCTTCGGTTCCCTGGCGCAAAGAGATCGACGACTTCTTACGTCAACAGGGGTAACGTGTGGCTACCATGAAGGATGTTGCCCGCGTGGCGGGCGTTTCCACCTCGACGGTTTCACACGTTATCAATAAAGATCGTTTCGTGAGTGAAGCCATCACCGCGAAAGTGGAAGCCGCCATCAAAAACCTCAACTACGCGCCCTCTGCGCTGGCGCGTAGCCTTAAGCTCAACCAGACCCGCACCATTGGTATGCTCATTACCGCCAGTACCAACCCGTTCTATTCCGAGCTGGTTCGCGGCGTTGAACGTAGCTGCTTCGAACGCGGCTATAGCCTGGTGCTGTGCAATACCGAAGGCGACGAACAGCGTATGAACCGCAACCTTGAGACGCTGATGCAAAAGCGTGTCGATGGGCTGCTGTTGCTATGCACCGAAACACATCAACCTTCGCAAGAGATCATGCATCGCTACCCGTCAGTGCCGATGGTAATGATGGACTGGGCGCCATTCGATGGGGATTGTGATCTGATTCAGGACAACTCCCTGTTTGGCGGCGATATGGCGACGCAGTATCTGATCGACACCGGCCACACCCGCATCGCCTGTATTTCAGGCCCGCTGGACAAAACCCCTGCCCGCCTGCGCCTGGAAGGCTACCGGACGGCGATGCATCGCGCAGGGTTTGATATCACCGAAGGGTATGAAATCACCAGCGACTTTGAATTTGGTGGCGGCTTTGAGGCGATGAATGCGCTGCTGGCGCTGCCTGTTCCACCGGACGCCGTGTTTGCCGGTAACGATGCGATGGCGGTTGGTGCTTATCAGGCGCTGTATCAGGCTGGTTTGCGCATTCCGCAGGATATGGCGGTAATTGGTTACGATGATATCGAACTGGCGCGTTACATGACGCCGCCGCTGACGACGGTTCATCAACCGAAAGATGAGCTGGGCGAGCTGGCTATCGACGTGCTGATCCATCGTATGGCGCAGCCTGGTCAAAAGCAGCAGCGCGTGCAACTCACCCCTGAACTGGTGGTGCGTGGCTCGGTTTAATGTTTGTGCCGTTCTTTAATCAGATTGCGGCCATCTTTCGCTTTTAACAGCATAAACGTCAGCGCTGACACCACCGTAATCGCCCCCATCGTTATAAAGGTGTAGTGGAACTGCTCAACGGTGTTGGCGTTATCAAACCCTTCATAGAAGCGCAGCACCGCAGCGCTGATTGCCACCCCCAGACTAATCGATAACTGCTGTGTGACGGCTAACAGGCTGTTGCCGCTGCTGGCGTTTTCATCCGTCAGATCAGCGAGGGTGATGGTGTTCATTGACGTGAACTGCGTCGACATCGCCATCCCTAAAACAAACAGCGGCAGGAGCAGCATCCAGATGGGCATTGCCGGAGATTGCAGCGAGAACTGGGCAATCATCAGGCCGATAAACACCGTAATCCCTATCAGTGTTCTACGATACCCCAGCGTGCGCAGTACCCGCGTAACGGTCGATTTGGCAATGATCGAACCAACAGCGGTCGGCGCCATCATACAGCCTGCAATCAATGCCGGATAACCAAACCCGACCTGCAGCATCAGCGGCATCAGAAAGGGGATGCACCCGGTGCCGAGACGGGTGGCGAGGTTGCCCGCGATACCAACGGAAAACGTCCGCGTTTTAAAAATCGGCAGCGCGATGAGTGGCGTCGGGTGATGGCGTGCGTGGCGGATATAAACCAGCAGTAACAGCACGCTGGTAAGCACAATGGCTAATGCTATCCATGTTGTGACGATCTTCTCGCCCAACAACTCCATACCGCTGGAAAACAGCACCAGGCTCAGGCCAAACAGCAGGAAGCCCGACATATCAAAGCCACGACGTGGCGTGGTGAAGTTAGGCATGTATTTGCGGGCATATATCAGCCCGGCGATGCCAATCGGGATATTAATCAGGAAAATCCAGTGCCATGTCGCCCAGGTCACCAGAACGCCGCCGAGCACTGGCCCGAGAATGGGGCCTACCAGACCCGGCATCGTCACAAAGTTCAGCACCGGCAACAACTCGCTACGCGGATAGGCACGCAGTAATGCGAGGCGGGCGACCGGCATCATCATCGCGCCGCCAATGCCCTGAATGACGCGAAAGATAACCAGTTCCAGCAGCGAACTGGAGAGCGCACAAGCCAGCGAACCCAGCGTAAACAGACTGACGGCGAGCATAAAAATGCGGCGGGTACCGAAGCGATCAGCCAGCCAGCCGCTCACCGGGATCAGCATCGCCACCGTGAGGGTGTAGCTGATGATGGCGGACTGCATCGCCAGCGGGGAACGATGCAGGCTTTGCGCGATAGCGGGGAGTGCAGTGTTAAGAATAGTCGCGTCCAGTGCCTGCATAAAAAACGCCATTGCCGCAATCCACGGCAGGCCGGCCATGCTGTGCGCTTTCTTCCTGGTCATGCGGTTTCCTTCACTGTGCGGTTCCGGTATGTGGGGTATTCAATAGCGTCTGACACGCCAGCAACGCGCGCTGACCGTCACCGTCCTGAATGGCGTCAACGATAGCCTGGTGGAGATCGAGCTTCACCACTTCGTTTTGCGTAATCGACGTAAAATAGGTGTGATAGACCGAATGGAACAGCGAGGCGAATGAGGTAAGAAAAGGATTCGCACTCATTTTATAGATATGTTCGTGCCAGGCCATGTCGACGTCGATCCAGCGATCGCGGTTGAACTGTTTCTTCAGTTGAACCATTTCGTCCATCAATGTGTTGAGTTCCGCTTTCTGTTC
Source organism: Trabulsiella odontotermitis (assembly GCF_030053895.1). Classification (NCBI taxonomy): domain Bacteria; kingdom Pseudomonadati; phylum Pseudomonadota; class Gammaproteobacteria; order Enterobacterales; family Enterobacteriaceae; genus Trabulsiella; species Trabulsiella odontotermitis. Next base: position 4,608,552 of record NZ_CP125781.1, on the reverse strand, counting down.
CGCAGTACCCTGCGTCGCGGCCAGGAAGCAAGCCTGCGGCTCCAGACTGCTGCGCATCACCAGGAAATGCGTCACCACGGCTTCAAAATTGTCTTCGGTCAGCCACCAGGCAAGCAGCTCTTTATCAAGAAAGTTCCAGTGGCTTTGCGGCATTACGCGCGTGCCAATACGTGGGCGGGGGAGAACCATGCCTTTCGCGGTCAACGTTTTAACGGCTTCACGAACGGCGGTCCGGCTGACGCCGAAGCGTTCCCCCAGCTCCATTTCGCCAGGGAGAATGCTGCCCGGGGCATACTCACCGGTTAAAATTTTCTGCGCCAGTTTTTCTGCTAATACCCAGGAGATATTCTTTTGGGCTGCCAACTGCTGAGCACTTAAAGACATACATGCCGTTCCTTTTTTGTTTTTTCACTGTTTAGTATGCCATTCGATGAGAAAATCCGGCTGTTAAAACAGCAGATAGTGCATTTTATGGCAATTCACGCCGGGTGTTGGTGAAAAAAAGCGCGAACAGTAATTTTTTTTAAATTTCCTCTTGTCACCTCAGAATTACTCCCTATAATGCGCCTCCACTGACACGGCACAACGGCAAACACACCGGCCTGTCAGGTGAAGTTAACCGAAATAACATGTTGACTTCATAGCGGGAAAGCGTATTATGCACACCCCGCGCCGCTGACAAAAAGCGAAGCGGCAACTGCTCTTTAACAATTTATCAGACAATCTGTGTGGGCACTCGGAGTGACATGGATTCTTGACGTCCTCGGACGAAAAATGAATACCAAGTCTCAAAGAGTGAACACGTAATTCATTACGAAGTTTAATTCTTAGAGCATCAAACTTAAATTGAAGAGTTTGATCATGGCTCAGATTGAACGCTGGCGGCAGGCCTAACACATGCAAGTCGAGCGGTAACAGGAAGAAGCTTGCTTCTTTGCTGACGAGCGGCGGACGGGTGAGTAATGTCTGGGAAACTGCCTGATGGAGGGGGATAACTACTGGAAACGGTAGCTAATACCGCATAACGTCTTCGGACCAAAGTGGGGGACCTTCGGGCCTCATGCCATCAGATGTGCCCAGATGGGATTAGCTTGTTGGTGGGGTAACGGCTCACCAAGGCAACGATCCCTAGCTGGTCTGAGAGGATGACCAGCCACACTGGAACTGAGACACGGTCCAGACTCCTACGGGAGGCAGCAGTGGGGAATATTGCACAATGGGCGCAAGCCTGATGCAGCCATGCCGCGTGTATGAAGAAGGCCTTCGGGTTGTAAAGTACTTTCAGCGGGGAGGAAGGTGCTGTGGTTAATAACCGCAGCAATTGACGTTACCCGCAGAAGAAGCACCGGCTAACTCCGTGCCAGCAGCCGCGGTAATACGGAGGGTGCAAGCGTTAATCGGAATTACTGGGCGTAAAGCGCACGCAGGCGGTCTGTCAAGTCGGATGTGAAATCCCCGGGCTCAACCTGGGAACTGCATCCGAAACTGGCAGGCTTGAGTCTTGTAGAGGGGGGTAGAATTCCAGGTGTAGCGGTGAAATGCGTAGAGATCTGGAGGAATACCGGTGGCGAAGGCGGCCCCCTGGACAAAGACTGACGCTCAGGTGCGAAAGCGTGGGGAGCAAACAGGATTAGATACCCTGGTAGTCCACGCCGTAAACGATGTCGACTTGGAGGTTGTGCCCTTGAGGCGTGGCTTCCGGAGCTAACGCGTTAAGTCGACCGCCTGGGGAGTACGGCCGCAAGGTTAAAACTCAAATGAATTGACGGGGGCCCGCACAAGCGGTGGAGCATGTGGTTTAATTCGATGCAACGCGAAGAACCTTACCTGGTCTTGACATCCACGGAAGTTTTCAGAGATGAGAATGTGCCTTCGGGAACCGTGAGACAGGTGCTGCATGGCTGTCGTCAGCTCGTGTTGTGAAATGTTGGGTTAAGTCCCGCAACGAGCGCAACCCTTATCCTTTGTTGCCAGCGATTAGGTCGGGAACTCAAAGGAGACTGCCAGTGATAAACTGGAGGAAGGTGGGGATGACGTCAAGTCATCATGGCCCTTACGACCAGGGCTACACACGTGCTACAATGGCATATACAAAGAGAAGCGACCTCGCGAGAGCAAGCGGACCTCATAAAGTATGTCGTAGTCCGGACTGGAGTCTGCAACTCGACTCCACGAAGTCGGAATCGCTAGTAATCGTGGATCAGAATGCCACGGTGAATACGTTCCCGGGCCTTGTACACACCGCCCGTCACACCATGGGAGTGGGTTGCAAAAGAAGTAGGTAGCTTAACCTTCGGGAGGGCGCTTACCACTTTGTGATTCATGACTGGGGTGAAGTCGTAACAAGGTAACCGTAGGGGAACCTGCGGTTGGATCACCTCCTTACCTGAAAGAACCTGCCTTCGAAGTGCTCACACAGATTGTCTGATGAAAAGTGAATAGCAAGGCGTCTTGCGAAGCAGACTTTGTGTCCCCTTCGTCTAGAGGCCCAGGACACCGCCCTTTCACGGCGGTAACAGGGGTTCGAATCCCCTAGGGGACGCCACTTGCGCGGTAATGTGTGAAAGGCGTTGCCCACTGATATCTCAAAACTGACTCAGTGAGTCACGTTTGAGATATTTGCTCTTTAAAAATCTGGATCAAGCTGAAAATTGAAACGACACACAGTTTATGTGTGTTCGAGTCTCTCAAATTTTCGCAATCAGAAGACAACACTGTCAGAGGTGATGTGAGCGAAGTGAAGACAAGGCGTACCGCACGTAGCGAGCGCAGTGGACTTAATGTCCATGAGCATCGCGAGTACGGAACAACACAGTATTCACGACGCGCAACAAGCCGGACAGAACAAGACATCTTCGGGTTGTGAGGTTAAGCGACTAAGCGTACACGGTGGATGCCCTGGCAGTCAGAGGCGATGAAGGACGTGCTAATCTGCGAAAAGCGCCGGTAAGGTGATATGAACCGTTATAACCGGCGATGTCCGAATGGGGAAACCCGGTGCACTTCGGTGCATCATCGTAACATGAATACATAGTGTTGCGAGGCGAACCGGGGGAACTGAAACATCTAAGTACCCCGAGGAAAAGAAATCAACCGAGATTCCCCCAGTAGCGGCGAGCGAACGGGGAGGAGCCCAGAGTCTGAATCAGCATGTGTGTCAGTGGAAGCGTCTGGAAAGTCGCGCGATACAGGGTGAAAGCCCCGTACACAAAAACACACAGGCTGTGAACTCGATGAGTAGGGCGGGACACGTGGTATCCTGTCTGAATATGGGGGGACCATCCTCCAAGGCTAAATACTCCTGACTGACCGATAGTGAACCAGTACCGTGAGGGAAAGGCGAAAAGAACCCCGGCGAGGGGAGTGAAACAGAACCTGAAACCGTGTACGTACAAGCAGTGGGAGCACCCTTTGGGGTGTGACTGCGTACCTTTTGTATAATGGGTCAGCGACTTATATTCTGTAGCAAGGTTAACCGAATAGGGGAGCCGAAGGGAAACCGAGTCTTAATTGGGCGTTAAGTTGCAGGGTATAGACCCGAAACCCGGTGATCTAGCCATGGGCAGGTTGAAGGTTGGGTAACACTAACTGGAGGACCGAACCGACTAATGTTGAAAAATTAGCGGATGACCTGACCTGTGGCTGGGGGTGAAAGGCCAATCAAACCGGGAGATAGCTGGTTCTCCCCGAAAGCTATTTAGGTAGCGCCTCGTGAATTCATCTCCGGGGGTAGAGCACTGTTTCGGCCAGGGGGTCATCCCGACTTACCAACCCGATGCAAACTGCGAATACCGGAGAATGTTATCACGGGAGACACACGGCGGGTGCTAACGTCCGTCGTGAAGAGGGAAACAACCCAGACCGCCAGCTAAGGTCCCAAAGTCATGGTTAAGTGGGAAACGATGTGGGAAGGCCCAGACAGCCAGGATGTTGGCTTAGAAGCAGCCATCATTTAAAGAAAGCGTAATAGCTCACTGGTCGAGTCGGCCTGCGCGGAAGATGTAACGGGGCTAAACCATGCACCGAAGCTGCGGCAGCGACACTAAGTGTTGTTGGGTAGGGGAGCGTTCTGTAAGCCGTTGAAGGTGGTCTGTGAGGGCTGCTGGAGGTATCAGAAGTGCGAATGCTGACATAAGTAACGATAAAGCGGGTGAAAAGCCCGCTCGCCGGAAGACCAAGGGTTCCTGTCCAACGTTAATCGGGGCAGGGTGAGTCGACCCCTAAGGCGAGGCCGAAAGGCGTAGTCGATGGGAAACAGGTTAATATTCCTGTACTTGGTGTTACTGCGAAGGGGGGACGGAGAAGGCTGTGTCATCCGGGCGACGGTTGTCCCGGTTTAAGCGTGCAGGTGTGTGCTCCAGGCAAATCCGGAGTGCTTTAACACTGAGGCGTGATGACGAGGCACTACGGTGCTGAAGTGACAGATGCCCTGCTTCCAGGAAAAGCCTCTAAGCTCCAGGTAACACGAAATCGTACCCCAAACCGACACAGGTGGTCAGGTAGAGAATACCAAGGCGCTTGAGAGAACTCGGGTGAAGGAACTAGGCAAAATGGTGCCGTAACTTCGGGAGAAGGCACGCTGGTGCGTAGGTGAAGTCCCTTGCGGATGGAGCTGAGACCAGTCGAAGATACCAGCTGGCTGCAACTGTTTATTAAAAACACAGCACTGTGCAAACACGAAAGTGGACGTATACGGTGTGACGCCTGCCCGGTGCCGGAAGGTTAATTGATGGGGTCAGCCGTAAGGCGAAGCTCCTGATCGAAGCCCCGGTAAACGGCGGCCGTAACTATAACGGTCCTAAGGTAGCGAAATTCCTTGTCGGGTAAGTTCCGACCTGCACGAATGGCGTAATGATGGCCAGGCTGTCTCCACCCGAGACTCAGTGAAATTGAACTCGCTGTGAAGATGCAGTGTACCCGCGGCAAGACGGAAAGACCCCGTGAACCTTTACTATAGCTTGACACTGAACACTGGTCCTTGATGTGTAGGATAGGTGGGAGGCTTTGAAGTGTGGACGCCAGTCTGCATGGAGCCGCCCTTGAAATACCACCCTTTAATGGCTGGTGTTCTAACGTGGGCCCGTAAACCGGGTTGCGGACAGTGTCTGGTGGGTAGTTTGACTGGGGCGGTCTCCTCCTAAGAGAGTAACGGAGGAGCACGAAGGTTGGCTAATCCTGGTCGGACATCAGGAGGTTAGTGCAATGGCATAAGCCAGCTTGACTGCGAGCGTGACGGCGCGAGCAGGTGCGAAAGCAGGTCATAGTGATCCGGTGGTTCTGAATGGAAGGGCCATCGCTCAACGGATAAAAGGTACTCCGGGGATAACAGGCTGATACCGCCCAAGAGTTCATATCGACGGCGGTGTTTGGCACCTCGATGTCGGCTCATCACATCCTGGGGCTGAAGTAGGTCCCAAGGGTATGGCTGTTCGCCATTTAAAGTGGTACGCGAGCTGGGTTTAGAACGTCGTGAGACAGTTCGGTCCCTATCTGCCGTGGGCGCTGGAGAATTGAGGGGGGCTGCTCCTAGTACGAGAGGACCGGAGTGGACGCATCACTGGTGTTCGGGTTGTCATGCCAATGGCACTGCCCGGTAGCTAAATGCGGAAGAGATAAGTGCTGAAAGCATCTAAGCACGAAACTTGCCCCGAGATGAGTTCTCCCTGAGACATTAAGTCTCCTGAAGGAACGTTGAAGACGACGACGTTGATAGGCCGGGTGTGTAAGCGCAGCGATGCGTTGAGCTAACCGGTACTAATGAACCGTGAGGCTTAACCTTACAACGCCGAAGATGTTTTGGCGTGAGAGACAGATTTTCAGCATTGATTCAGAGTAGGCAATAGTTTGCGCAGCGGCAAGGCGGCAAGCGAAGGAAAGGAAGGAGCATACAGAAGTATGTGACTGAGTTTACGAGCGCAGCCAACGCAGCGGATGCGATAAATTATTGCGTACTGAGCACAAGAATTTGCCTGGCGGCTTTAGCGCGGTGGTCCCACCTGACCCCATGCCGAACTCAGAAGTGAAACGCCGTAGCGCCGATGGTAGTGTGGGGCTTCCCCATGTGAGAGTAGGACACTGCCAGGCATTAATTACGTGAAGAGGCCATCCGGAAGGATGGCCTTTTTGCGTTTTTGTCCGTTAAAAATCCTTCAGCGTTGTTGCTCTAACCATTCCAGAATGAACGCAGCAATCTCATCAATGCTGTTTAAATCCAGAACCGGTACCTGAAGCGCCAGAGGAATATCGCTGGCGACGGCAATCACATGCTCATCCAGTACTAATTCTTTCGCATCGTGTCCGCCACCTTCTCTGAAAAGCACTATTTTAGCCACTGCTTCGTGCTTAAATCCTTCAACGAGTACCAGATCCAGCGTTGAGGCATCCATTCTGCTGACGAGCCAGGTAAGATCCAGCTCTGGTTCTTCCGGTGTTTCGGTCATAAGCGCCCAGCGCTGTGCGCTGGCCACAATCGTTTGTGCGGCGCCTGCCTTGCGTAATTCATAACTGTCTTTACCAGGCTTATCGACATCCATATCGTGATGCGTATGTTTTATCAGCCCGGGACGCACACCGGCTGCACACAATACAGGAATAAGTTTTTTGAGTAGTGTGGTTTTCCCTGTTCCGCTCCAGGCTGCAACCGCTAGTAAGGGGATCATGTCTGCTCCTGCCAGCGGACCAGATCTTCCGGGGTATTCACGTTCACAAACGCTGCTTTGACGTGACTGAAATCCACGCTATGCCCACCGGTTTCACGCATGAAAACCATTACTCTGCGCTCACCTCGCGCCAGATAAGCTTCCAGATTCGGAATAACACGGCGATGCATTAATGCGATGGCAGGATGATCGCGTTCACCATCGTGAACCCATACAACAGGCGCATCATGTCGTTTATCCTGCAGACTTACAAACAATGTCTGAGGAATATAAGGAGTATCGCAAGGGCAAAAAAGGAACCATTCAGTACCGCTGCATTGTTGCATTACCGAAAGCATACCCGCTAGCGGTCCGGGGTAATCCACCAGACTGTCCTGAATAACCGGAAGACCGCTTTCCTGATAGGTTTCCAGATTACGGTTAGCGCTAATGACCACGGACGAGACCTGCGGTGCCAGCGTATCCGCGACATGCTTCCAAAGTGGTTTGCCGTTCAGCATCAACAATCCTTTATCCTGACCACCCATGCGCGACGCTTTTCCGCCTGCCAGTACCACCCCGGTCACCGGTCCCAATGCATTCACCAGTATCGCCTCTTTTATTGTGGGATTGACCCTGTTACCGTGTCTCTCTCAAGAGTAAGGAGCACGACCATGAAATGTAAACGTCTGAACGAAGTTATTGAACTCCTCCAGCCAGCCTGGCAAAAAGAGCCGGAACTGAATCTTATGCAATTTTTGCAGAAACTGGCAAAGGAGTCAGGTTATGACGGTGAACTGGCTGATTTATCCGATGATATTCTGATCTATCACCTGAAAATGCGCGACTCCAGCAAAGATGCCGTCATTCCCGGTATTCAAAAAGATTACGAAGAAGATTTCAAAACGGCGCTGTTACGCGCCCGCGGCGTTATTAAAGAGTAAAACCTTGTAAGCAGAGCCACCGAAATTGCTGTGAAATGATATCCTGAATTATTCGTATTGTTTTCGGAATCAGGATGAACGACAAGGCTTTTACATTCCAGACACTTCACCCGGATACCATCATGGATGCGCTGTTTGAACAGGGGATTCGGGTGGATTCCGGTCTCACACCTTTGAACAGTTATGAGAACCGTGTCTATCAATTCCAGGATGAAGATCGCCACCGCTACGTGGTGAAGTTTTATCGTCCTGAACGCTGGTCCGCAGAGCAAATCCTTGAAGAGCATCAGTTTGCGCTGGAGTTGCAGCAGGATGATGTTCCTGTTGCCGCACCGCTCATCTTTAACCATCAAAGCCTGCTGACGCATGAGGGCTTTTATTACGCCATATTTCCCAGCCTCGGTGGACGCCAGTTTGAATCGGATAATCTCGACCAAATGGAATGGGTAGGACGTTATCTTGGCCGGATACATCAAACGGGGCGTAAAAAACGCTTCGCGGCCCGGCCGGATATTGGTGTTAAGGAGTATCTGATTGAGCCACGCCAGATTTTCGAAACTGCGCTCCTTATTCCTCGCGGCTTAAAAGCCGCCTTTCTTGCTGCAACCGATTCGCTCATTGATGCCGTCATGGCGCAGTGGCATGGTCGGTTTACTACCCTGCGTTTACATGGCGATTGCCATGCGGGAAATATTCTCTGGCACGATGGCCCATTATTTGTGGATCTCGACGATGCCCGCAACGGTCCGGCTGTACAGGATTTATGGATGCTGCTAAACGGTGACAGAGCCGAACAGCGCATGCAACTGGAAATGATTATTGAAGCGTATGAAGAATTTAACGCGTTCAATACCGATGAGATCGCCCTCATCGAACCTTTACGTGCCATGCGTATGGTTTACTATCTGGCATGGTTGATCAGACGCTGGGACGATCCTGCATTTTCCAGAAATTTTCCGTGGTTAACCGGGGAAGATTACTGGCGTAAGCAGACTGCAACTTTTATCGAGCAGGTGAAGGTTCTGCAAGAACCCCCTCTTCAATTAACGCCAATGTATTAATTTGATATTTCAGGAGAGAATGACATCATGAATAAAATTTGGCTGGCGCTGGCCGGTATGATTCTGGCATTTAGCGCATCCGCAGCGCAGATCACCGACGGTAAACAATACACTACCCTCGATAAACCGGTTGCAGGAGAGCCTCAGGTACTCGAGTTCTTCTCCTTTTATTGCCCGCACTGCTACCAGTTTGAGGAAGTGCTCCACGTTTCCGATACCGTGAAGAAAAAGCTGCCGGAAGGCACCAAAATGACCAAATATCACGTCGAATTCCTCGGACCGTTGGGTAAAGAGATGACCCAGGCATGGGCTGTCGCGATGGCGCTGGGCGTAGAAGATAAAATCACCGCACCGATGTTTGAAGCTGTGCAGAAAACTCAGATTGTGCAAAGTGCCGCAGATATCCGTAAAGTCTTCATTGATGCTGGCGTGAAAGGCGAAGAATATGACGCAGCGTGGAACAGCTTTGTGGTGAAATCTCTGGTTGCTCAGCAGGAAAAAGCAGCGGCGGATTTCCAGCTGCAGGGCGTTCCGGCGATGTTCGTCAACGGTAAATATCAGCTGAATCCGCAGGGCATGGATACCAGCAGCATGGATATTTTCGTTCAGCAGTATGCCGACACAGCGAAACAGCTGGTTGAGAAGAAATAAAAAAAACGCCGGTCATTGACCGGCGTTTTTACAGGTAGATTTAATTGCTTCTATCTGAATATCTTTTTCGTTCCACAAGGTATTCAGCCACAGCTGGAAACGGCGCTTAAAGTTCTTATCGTTAACGTAGTCACCGTGCAAATCTCCGGCCACGGGCTCCATATTGATGCGCACAACGATCCGCGTTAACCGACCGGAAATCATATCGAAGAATGGCGTTTTATCATTTTCCGGGTAGCACAGCGTGACGTTTAACAGCTTATCGAATTGCGAGCCCAGTACATTTAACGCCATGGCAATGCCCGCCGCTTTGGGTGGTAACAGGTTATTATATGGCGAGCGCGTCTGGTGTTTTTTCTCTTCCGTAAAGCGGGAGCCTTCCACAAAATTCACAATCGTTGTGGGATGCGCGCGAAATTTCTCACACGAACGGCGCGTGGTTTCAACATCTTTCCCACGACGTTCCGGATGACGAATCAGATAGCTTCTGGAATACCGACGCATAAAAGGCATATCCAGCGCCCAACACGCGAGACCGATAAAAGGCACCCACGCCAGCTGCTGTTTCAGGAAGTATTTATTCATCGGAATATGCTTGCGAAACAACACGCACAGGACCACGATATCAGCCCAGCTGTGATGGTTACAAATCAGTAGATACCAGTTTTTTTTATTCAGCCCTTCAAGCCCTTCGATATCCCATTTTAGCCACGGATTGAGGTGCAATAGCATCGCCAGACCTTCACACCAGCAGTACATCATGAAGTTGCAAAAAGCGGAGATCGAACGCCAGACGGCGGGAATGGGCAAAAGAAGTTTAATCATCCCGGCAAGGATGATTGGCACGGAACACAGCACTGTGACCAGAATAGTAAGAATAACGCTAAACAGGAGCGTTACAGAAGCGAGTAATCTCGACATAGTTCATTATTTCAGATAGTTAGCCACATAACGTGCACAGAGTACCGGCACAAGGGGCTGATTTTATCAGAAAATGCACACTATGATGGGGCTTCGCGGGCGAGAAAAATAAATATTACTTATATCCACATGGAACAAATTGTCATCGTTTTGTTTTATAGCGGGTTGATCATATTGTAATTTATTGAAATATTTGACTTAATTTAATCCCTCGTGACGTTGTGACTATGGTTTTATTAGTCATCACAAATCTATACACAAACTTATCCACAGGCGAGTTTTGCGAGCGATCTTCTGGATCTGCAAAACTTCTCAACAATTACGGCGAAAAATTCATGTTTTCAGTCTGTCTGTGGCATCCTTTACCCCTATTCTGAAAAACAGGCATGGAAATTATGGTTCAGATCCCTCAAAACCCACTCATTCTTGTTGATGGCTCTTCCTACCTCTACCGGGCGTATCATGCGTTTCCTCCGCTGACGAACAGTGCAGGCGAACCCACCGGAGCGATGTATGGTGTGCTGAACATGTTGCGCAGCCTGATCATGCAATATCAACCAACCCATGCGGCAGTGGTCTTTGATGCGAAGGGAAAAACCTTCCGTGACGAACTGTTTGAACATTACAAATCACATCGCCCGCCAATGCCGGACGATCTGCGTGCGCAGATCGAACCGCTGCATGCAATGGTAAAAGCGATGGGATTACCGCTGATGGCGGTCTCCGGTGTAGAAGCGGATGACGTTATCGGCACTCTGGCGCGCGAAGCCGAAAAAATTGGCCGCCCGGTGCTGATCAGCACCGGCGATAAAGACATGGCCCAGCTGGTCACGCCTGGTATCACGCTTATCAATACCATGACCAACACTATCCTTGGCCCTGAAGAGGTGGTAACGAAGTATGGCGTGCCGCCGGAGCTGATTATTGATTTCCTCGCGCTGATGGGGGATTCCTCAGATAACATCCCTGGCGTGCCGGGCGTTGGCGAAAAAACAGCACAGGCGTTGCTGCAGGGCTTAGGCGGTCTGGATACGCTGTTTGCTGAGCCGGAAAAAATCGCCGGGCTGACCTTCCGTGGCGCGAAAACTATGGCGGCGAAGTTGCAACAGAATGAAGAGATGGCCCGACTCTCTTACCAGTTGGCCACCATCAAGACAGATGTTGAACTGGAGCTGACCTGTGAACAGCTGGAAGTCCAGCAGCCGATCGCCGATGAGTTGCTGAGCCTGTTCAGGAAATATGAATTCAAACGCTGGACGGCAGACGTCGAAGCGGGTAAGTGGTTGCAGGCCAAAGGCGCCAGACCTGCGACAAAACCACAGGAAACGCTGGTGATCGAGGCTGAGCCTGAAGCGCCTGCCTCCACGCTGTCAGCCGAACATTATGTCACTATCCTTGATGAAGAGACGCTCAAAAGCTGGATCGAAAAACTGAAGGAAGCGCCGCTCTTTGCTTTCGATACCGAAACAGACAGTCTGGATAACGTCAGCGCCAATATGGTCGGGCTCTCGTTTGCGACGGAACCTGGTGTTGCCGCGTATGTGCCGGTCGCCCATGATTATCTCGACGCGCCAGCGCAGATCCCACGCGATCGGGTACTGGAATTATTAAAACCGCTTCTGGAAGACGAAAAGAGCCTGAAAGTGGGGCAGAACCTGAAATACGACCGGGGGATCCTGCAGAATTACGGCATTGAACTGCGCGGTATTGCGTTTGACACAATGCTGGAATCGTACACGCTGGACAGCGTTGCGGGGCGTCATGACATGGACAGCCTCTCCGATCGCTGGCTGAAACATAAAACCATCACCTTTGAAGAGATTGCCGGTAAGGGCAAAAATCAGCTCACTTTTAATCAGATTGCGCTTGAAGAGGCGGGTCGCTATGCAGCGGAAGACGCAGACGTCACCCTGCAACTGCACCTGAAAATGTGGCCGAAACTACAGCTGGACAAAGGGCCGCTGAATGTCTTCCGGAACATTGAAATGCCTCTGGTGCCGGTGCTTTCGCGCGTTGAGCGTAACGGGGTAAAAATCGACCCTGTGGTGCTGCACAAGCATTCCGAAGAGATAGCCAAACGGCTGGTCGAACTGGAGCAAAAGGCACACGACATCGCCGGAGAGCCGTTTAACCTCTCTTCTACCAAGCAGTTGCAGACTATCCTGTTTGAAAAACAGGGCATCAAGCCGCTGAAGAAAACGCCTGGTGGCGCGCCGTCGACGTCGGAAGAGGTGCTGGAAGAGCTGGCGCTGGATTACCCGCTGCCGAAAGTGATTCTGGAATATCGCGGCCTGGCGAAGCTGAAATCGACCTATACCGATAAGCTGCCGTTAATGATCAGTCCGAAAACCAGCCGTGTGCATACCTCCTATCATCAGGCGGTGACAGCGACCGGGCGTTTATCTTCCACCGATCCGAACCTGCAAAACATCCCTGTGCGTAATGATGAAGGGCGCCGCATCCGTCAGGCATTTATTGCCCCGGACGACTACCTGATTGTTTCCGCCGACTACTCGCAGATTGAGTTGCGCATCATGGCGCACCTCTCTCGCGACAAGGGTTTGCTGAAAGCATTTGCCGAGGGTAAAGACATTCACCGCGCCACGGCGGCGGAAGTGTTTGGTTTGCCGCTGGAGAGTGTCAGCAGCGAACAGCGTCGCAGTGCGAAGGCGATCAACTTTGGGCTGATCTACGGCATGAGCGCGTTTGGCTTGTCCCGTCAGCTCAATATCCCGCGCAAAGAGTCGCAGAAGTATATGGATCTCTACTTCGAGCGTTACCCTGGCGTACTGGAATATATGGAGCGCACTCGTGCACAGGCGAAAGAGATGGGCTACGTTGAAACCCTGGAAGGGCGTCGCCTCTATCTGCCGGACATCAAATCCAGCAACGCGGCGCGTCGCGCCGGTGCGGAACGCGCTGCGATTAACGCGCCAATGCAGGGAACCGCCGCAGACATCATTAAGCGTGCGATGATTGCCGTGGACGCCTGGCTGCAAAAAGAGCAGCCGCGCGTGCGTATGATCATGCAGGTACACGATGAACTGGTGTTCGAAGTGCATAAAGATGAGCTTGAGGCGGTATCGAAGAAAATTCACGAGCTGATGGAAAACAGTACGACGTTGGATGTTCCGCTGCTGGTGGAAGTGGGCAGTGGAGCGAACTGGGATCAGGCTCACTAAAAAGACTATCCTGAGCGCGATTTTTTGTAACTTAGCAACATAACTTATCGCTTTTTGTGATGGTTATTAGAATTTGCTATGTAAACAATGAAAAAAAACTACAAAAAGTGCTTTGTTACGCGCACAAAAAAGAGTAGAGTTATTCGCGTAGGGTACAGAGGTAAGATGTTCTATCTTTCAGACCTTTTACTTCACGTAATCGGATTTGGCTGAATATTTAGCCGCCCCAGTCACTTGTGACTGGGGCGTTTTTTATTGTGCCAAAGAAAAAGCGCGGACAGTGCCGCGCTTAGTATTATTCTTCAGCCACCTCTTCCGGTGGAATGTCGCTAAACCAGCTATCCAGTTTCTGGCGAAGCTTATCCACGCCCTGTTTTTTCAGGGAGGAGAACGCTTCCACCTGCACGTCACCGTTAAAGGCGATCACCGCTTCGCGAACCATATTGAGTTGTGACTTACGCGCACCGCTGGCCAGCTTGTCGGCTTTCGTCAGCAGAACCAGTACCGGAATGTTGCTGTCTACCGCCCACTCAATCATCTGCTGATCGAGATCTTTCAGTGGATGACGGATGTCCATCAACACCACCAGACCTTTCAGGCACAGGCGTTTTTCCAGATATTCACCCAGCGCGCGTTGCCATTTCCGCTTCATCTCTTCCGGGACCTGGGCATAACCATAGCCCGGCAGGTCAACCAGACGCTTACCTTCTGCCGTTTCGAACAGGTTGATCAACTGCGTACGGCCTGGCGTTTTTGAGGTGCGCGCCAGGTTTTTCTGATTGGTCAGCGTATTCAGGGCGCTGGATTTACCCGCGTTGGAGCGGCCTGCAAACGCCACTTCGATCCCGGTATCTTCGGGTAAGTGGCGAATATCTGGCGCGCTGGTGACAAAACGCGTCAGTTGATAATTGTAATTTGCCAAAACGGTCGTCTCCGTTAATTCATGTTATGGCGGGGATTATACCTGAACCGGGGGAAAACGCTGTTTTTCCCTTGATGAGGGTGTCGGAAAGTGCCCGCGTCACTGTAAGATTATTGCCCGTGTACCTATAGGAAATCTAAGAAAACCCTTAGGGGAGTAAATCTCATTAATGATAAAAATCAATGGCTTAATTATGAGATAAAATCCGAAAAAACGGATTTGGCTATTTTTTGACTTGTTAGTTTCCCTGAACACGGTAAAGTAGCTTTCAACGGAGAGGACGCCGTTGGATAACAGACTCAGGACGAGGGTCAGGAGCGCCAGGAGGCGAAGACGAAAGGATTGTCAGGAAGACAAAACGTCCGGAGACGTTAGTGTAAGGAAAAGGAACAAAAACACGGAACGTTCACGCTAAGGGAAAGACAGGGTTCGTCGTTAGCGGACATGGAATGTAAAACCCGTATGGGTTGTGAGTCAAGAAAAAGGCGGCAGATTACTCTGTCGCCTTTTTTCTTTGTGCGGATTCTGCTAGATTCCGCCTCAATTCTATACTGAAAAAAACAGCGTAAAGACCCACAATCATGAAAAAACCGACATCCGCACCGCGCGGTAAAGCACCGGCAAAAAACCGCCGTAAAACGCGCGAAGATCTGAATCAGGAAGCCCGCGACCGTAAACGCGAGAAAAAACATCGTGGTCACACGCCGGGCAGCCGTGCGAGTGGCGGAGCAGATGCTTCATCGTCGAAAAAACAACAGCAGCAAAAAGATCCACGAATTGGCAGCAAAAAACCTATCGCGCTGGGCGTTACCGACGCGCCAGTGACCAAAAAGCAGCACAAACCACAGAGCGAGAAACCTATGCTTTCACCGCAGGCTGAGCTGGATATGCTGGAAACTGATGAGCGCCTGGATGCGCTGCTGGAACGTCTGGAAGAGGGTGAAACCCTGAATGCTGAAGAGCAGTCCTGGGTGGATGCCAAACTGGATCGTATTGATGAGCTGATGCAGCAACTGGGTCTGTCCTACGATGACGACGAGGAAGAGGACGAAGACGACGGCAAAGAAGATATGATGCGCTTGTTGAAAGGCGGAAACTAACATTTGCATCCCGTCGGTTTTATTGTCCTGCTTATAACCCTTCCGGTTATATGTTATCTGGCGTGGTTATTCGTTAAACTACGAAGGTTGTCGCAGCAGCAGAAGTGGCTGCGCAACCGGCTTCTGAACCGTCATTCGGGCAGAGCGGTGCGTCGTACCCGCCAGCGATACCATCGGAAGGAGTGAGCATGTCTGAGCAATTAATCGACTGGGATCTGGCCCTGATCCAGAAATACAACTATTCAGGGCCGCGTTATACGTCGTATCCGACCGCGCTGGAGTTTAATGAAAACTTCGGCGAGTCCGACTTTATGCAGGCGGTGGCGAAATACCCGAACCGCCCGCTGTCGTTGTATGTTCACATTCCGTTCTGCCACAAGCTCTGCTATTTCTGCGGCTGCAACAAGATAGTGACCCGTCAGCAGCATAAGGCCGATCAATACCTCGACGCGCTGGAGCAGGAAATCCGCCACCGCGCGCCGCTGTTTGCCGGGCGTCATGTCAGCCAGCTGCACTGGGGCGGCGGCACGCCAACCTACCTCAACAAGGCGCAAATCAGCCGTCTGATGGCGCTGTTGCGCAGCCATTTCCAGTTTAATGCCGACGCTGAAATTTCTATCGAAGTGGATCCGCGCGAGATTGAACTCGACGTGCTCGATCACCTCCGTACGGAAGGTTTTAACCGCCTGAGCATGGGCGTGCAGGATTTTAATAAAGAAGTTCAGCGTCTGGTGAATCGCGAGCAGGATGAAACTTTTATTTTTGCGCTGCTGAATCACGCGCGTGAGATTGGTTTTACTTCCACGAATATTGACCTGATTTATGGTTTGCCGAAGCAGACGCCGGAAAGTTTTGCCTTCACGCTGAACCGTGTGGCGGAGCTGAATCCTGATCGTCTGAGCGTCTTTAACTACGCACACCTACCGACGCTGTTTGCGGCGCAGCGCAAAATTAAAGATGCTGATCTCCCCTCCGCACAGCAAAAACTGGATATTCTGCAGGAAACCATCGCCTCACTGACCCGCACGGGTTATCAGTTTATCGGCATGGATCACTTCGCGCGTCCTGACGATGAGCTGGCGGTGGCGCAACGCAACGGCGTTCTGCACCGCAATTTCCAGGGTTACACCACCCAGGGCGATACCGATCTGCTGGGTATGGGCGTTTCCGCTATCAGCATGATCGGCGACTGTTACGCGCAGAACCAGAAAGAGCTGAAGCACTATTACCAGCAGGTGGATGACGTTGGCAATGCCCTGTGGCGTGGCATTGCGTTAACAGAAGATGATTGTATACGTCGTGACGTGATCAAGGCGCTGATCTGTAACTTCCGGCTTGATTTTGCCGCTGTCGAAAAACAGTGGGATGTGGATTTCCAGGATTACTTTGCGGAAGATTTAAAACTGCTCGCGCCGCTGGCGAAAGACGGGCTGGTGGATGTCGATGCGCAGGGCATTCAGGTGACGCCAAAAGGGCGCCTGCTGATCCGCAATATCTGCATGTGCTTTGACGCGTATCTGCGTCAGAAAGCACGTCTGCAGCAGTTCTCGCGGGTTATTTAAGCGTTTGAGGCCCGTTCCCGGGCCTCAACTAGCTAAACAATCCGACCAGTGCCGCACAGAGCAACGCGGCCACCGCCGTTTGTGGCGTATGGCTGTCGACTGCGCCGCTCGACACCAGATTGATCAATGATTCAAGCATGATAACCCCCTGCGTTGCCGCGCAAGATCATACCCAACTCATCGGAACAGTAAAGCGCAAAATAACTGCACTTTGCGCCATGCCGCTATTCTTTACATTCCGTCGGAGATTACTCCATCCCCAGCTCTTTTAATTTGCGCGTCAGCGTGTTGCGCCCCCAGCCTAACAGGCGGGCGGCTTCCTGTTTATGCCCTTGCGTATGGCGCAACGCAGTGGTTAACAGCGTGCGTTCCATCTCCGGTTGCGCTTCCGACAGCAAATTTTGATGACCGGAACGCAACGCCCGGTCTGCCCACTGTGCCAGCAGTGTCGCCCAGCTGTCCGTTAACGCATGTGTCGGACTTTCCGGTACGGTGGTTTCGAACAGTTCGCCAGGCAGATCCTGAATCAGCACTTCCTGACCGGCAGCCATCACCGTCAACCAGCGACAGGTGTTTTCTAACTGGCGCACATTGCCCGGCCAGGCGAGACGCGTCAGCGCCGCTTCGGTTTCTGCATGCAACTGTTTGGCTTCAACGCCCAGTTCACGTGCGGCGATTTGCAGGAAATGGCGCGCCAGGCGGGGAATATCTTCCCGACGTTCACGCAACGGTGGCAAATGCACCCGAATGACGTTCAGACGATGGAACAAATCTTCGCGGAATTTGCCTTCCTGCACGCGCAGTTCCAGATTCTGGTGCGTGGCGGCAATAATACGGACATCCACTTTCACTGGCGCATAACCGCCGACGCGGTAAAACTGCCCGTCAGCCAGCACACGCAGCAAACGCGTCTGTACATCCAGCGGCATATCGCCGATTTCATCAAGAAACAGCGTGCCGCCGTCGGCCTGCTCGAAACGGCCCTGGCGCACAGTGTTGGCGCCGGTGAACGCGCCTTTCTCATGACCAAATAACTCAGACTCGATGAGATCTTTTGGGATAGCCGCCATGTTCAGCGCGATAAAAGGCGATTTGGCGCGCGGGCTATGGCGGTGCAGCGCGTGGGCGACCAGCTCTTTACCGGTGCCGGATTCACCATTAATCAGCACGCTGATCGACGAACGCGACAGGCGGCCAATAATGCGGAACACATCCTGCATGGCGGGCGCTTCACCAATAATATCGGTGGTCGGGCCGTTCACCTGCACATTACGCGGCTGCTGTTGTTCCTGATAATGGCTGATGGCGCGTTCAACCAGCGCGACGGCTTCATCGATATCAAACGGCTTGGGTAAGTAATCGAACGCCCCCTGCTGGTAGGCGCTTACCGCGGCATCCAGATCGGAATGGGCGGTCATTATGATGACCGGGAGCATCGGGTGGCGCTGTTTAATCTGCTTGAGCAGCGCCAGCCCGTCCATGCCCGGCATCCGGATATCCGAGAGCAGCACATCCGGGGTTTTCGTCGCCAGCGCGTTAAGCACCTCATTACCGCTTTCAAATGTGGCACATGTCAGACCTGCGCCCGTGAGCGCGCGTTCAAGCACCCAGCGGATAGAGCTATCGTCGTCAACAATCCAGGCAATCCCTCGTTGCATAAACTAACCCCTCTATTTCCGAATTGGCAGGTAAACCGAAAACTCGGTATGGCCCGGCCAACTGGTGAATTCAATTTTGCCGGAGTGTTGATCAATCAGGTTACGGGCGATGGATAATCCCAACCCCGTTCCGCCTTCGCGACCGCTGACCATCGGGTAAAACAGCGTATCCTGCAGATACGCCGGAATGCCGGGGCCGTTATCTTCCACATCAATACGCGCCGCCAGACGATGGCGCTCGCCGTGAAGGGTGAACTGAAACGCCGTGCGGGTGCGGAGAATAATTTCGCCCCCGGTCGGTCCCAGCGCCTGCAACGCATTGCGGACAATATTCAGCAATACCTGCTCAATCTGGTCGGGGTCGTGCGGGAATTCCGGCAGGCTTGGATCGTAATCGCGCACCAGTTGCACGTTAGCTGGCAGCTCCATGGAGACCAGATTCACTACCCGCTCAGCCACTTTATGAATGCTGTCCGTCACATGCATGCCGGGCTGTTGCGGTCCCAGCAGGCGATCCACCAGATTACGCAGCCGGTCTGCCTGCTCGATAATCACCTGCGTATATTCGCCCAGTGAGGGATCGGGCAGGGCTTTACTGAGCAGTTGCGCCGCGCCGCGTAATCCGCCCAACGGATTTTTGATTTCATGCGCCAGACCGCGAACCAGATCGCGCGCAGCTACCTGCTGAGCGTGTTGTAACTGTTCCTGGCTCAGTCGACGTTGATTATCCATCGGCGACATTTCCAGCAGGATATAGCCATCAGGCAGGCGCTGAGCGGTTAAGGAGAGGACATGCGAGCGACCATCGATCACCAGCGTGACTTCGTTATCTGTAAACCCCTGGCCAGCGCGCAGGCTTTCCTGCATCAGGTTGATATTCAATGAGAACCAGGTCAGCAATTCCGGCAGCGGCGTACCGAAGAGCTTGCGTGAGCTTTGGGCCAGCAGCTGTTGTGCCGCCGGGTTGGCGTAATGTATCGCCAGGTCGTCATCAACCAGTAATATGCTGTTGATTAACGAATTAAGGATCTGCCCAGCATCGGGCAGCATGCCTGTTGCCATTCAGCAGTCCTCCAGGAGTGTGCACCATTTTAGTGCAGTATAGCGTTTAATGGATAAAAAGCGCGTGATATCAGCTCGTTGGTGGTGAAAAAAGCCCATCATGAGATGGGCTAAAAGTTTCCACGGCAACTAAAAATTCTCTGTGTCTTTCGCGTAGCAACGCAAAATTCATCAGATTTTTAAGATACTGTTAAACGCTGTAATACAGCTCAAACTCAACCGGGTGCGGTGTCATGCGAACGCGATCGTTTTCTTCCAGACGCAGCGCGATGTAGGCATCGATGGCTTCATCGGTGAACACGCCGCCCGCTGTCAGGAATTCACGGTCTGCATTCAGTTCGTTCAGTGCTTCTTCCAGAGAGCCAGCAACCTGTGGGATCTCTTTCGCCTCTTCCGGCGGCAGGTCGTACAGGTTTTTATCCATGGCTTCGCCCGGATGGATTTTGTTCTTGATACCGTCAAGGCCTGCCATCAGCAGTGCAGCGAAGCACAGGTACGGGTTTGCAGCCGGATCCGGGAAACGCACTTCGATACGACGTGCTTTCGGGCTGGCTACCACCGGAATACGGATGGAAGCAGAACGGTTACGTGCGGAGTAGGCCAGCATCACTGGTGCTTCATAACCCGGGACCAGACGCTTGTAGGAGTTGGTGGTCGGGTTAGACAGGGCGTTGATCGCTTTTGCGTGTTTGATTACGCCGCCGATGTAGTACAGCGCGGTTTCAGACAGACCAGCGTATTTGTCGCCAGAGAACAGGTTGGTGCCGTTTTTAGCCAGTGACATATGGCAATGCATACCGGAGCCGTTATCGCCAAACATCGGTTTTGGCATAAAGGTCGCGGTCTTGCCGAAACGGTGCGCAACGTTGTGCACAACATATTTGTAGATCTGAATTTCGTCCGCTTTTTTGGTCATGGTGTTAAAGCGGGTCGCCACTTCGTTCTGACCTGCGGTTGCGACTTCATGATGGTGCGCTTCAACCACCAGGCCCATCTCTTCCATCACCATACACATGGTGGAACGGATGTCCTGTGAAGAGTCTACCGGCGGAACCGGGAAGTAACCGCCTTTCACGCCAGGACGGTGACCTTTGTTACCACCTTCATATTTGGTGGCGGAGTTCCAGGCGCCTTCGATATCGTCGATAGACACGTGAGAACCGGAGATGGAACTGCCGAAGCGGACGTCGTCAAACAGGAAGAATTCCGGCTCTGGCCCGAACAGCACGGTGTCTGCGATGCCCGTGGAGCGCAGGTATTCTTCAGCGCGCTTGGCGATGGAACGCGGGTCGCGATCGTAACCCTGCAGTGTGCCTGGTTCGAGGATATCGCAACGGATGATCAGTGTCGGTTCTTCGTAGAACGGGTCAATGACCGCGGTGGTGTGGTCAGGCATCAGCACCATGTCTGATTCGTTAATGCCTTTCCAGCCGCCAATCGAGGAGCCATCAAACATTTTGCCTTCTTCGAAGAATTCAGCATTTACCTGATGAGCCGGAATGGTGACGTGCTGTTCTTTACCTTTGGTGTCGGTGAAGCGCAGATCGACAAACTTCACTTCGTGCTCATTCAGCATCGTCAATACATGTTCAGCGGACATACTTAAACTCTCCCGGATTGGTCATTGTCGTCGTGGTAACGAACTACATAACACTGCGTCTAAATGGCGTTGTTGCCGTAAAAATATCAAAGCGAAAACTGTGCCAACTTTTAAATACCCCCCAAAAGGCTGTATCATGCGCACCATAGTGCAAAAGGGTTGCACCATGACCGTTGGATTGCACCAGTATAGTGCTTCAATGTGAACATTAAGCACCATATTGGTGCAATTTGTGTTTTAACGCCCTTTTACTACTCCGTGAAAGCGATCACAAAGCAACTCTGCAATACTTGTTTGCGGAGGATGTTTGTGATCCTGTTTAGTCCTTCGATTAATACGTGTACAATAACGCGCTATTTCTAATGCCTGAGGCAAAGTTGTGATCGAAAATCTGCGTAACATCGCCATCATTGCGCACGTTGACCATGGTAAAACGACCCTGGTTGACAAGCTGCTGCAGCAATCTGGTACGTTCGACGAACGTGCTGAAACACAAGAGCGTGTGATGGACTCCAACGATTTGGAGAAAGAGCGTGGGATTACCATCCTCGCGAAAAACACCGCAATCAAATGGAATGATTACCGTATCAACATCGTTGATACCCCCGGGCACGCCGACTTCGGAGGTGAGGTTGAGCGTGTAATGTCCATGGTTGACTCTGTGCTGCTGGTGGTTGACGCTTTTGACGGCCCGATGCCGCAAACGCGCTTCGTGACCAAAAAAGCCTTTGCCCATGGCCTGAAACCTATCGTCGTTATCAACAAAGTTGACCGTCCTGGCGCGCGTCCTGACTGGGTTGTGGATCAGGTGTTCGACCTGTTCGTTAACCTCGACGCCACCGACGAGCAACTGGACTTCCCTATCGTTTACGCCTCTGCGCTGAACGGTATTGCCGGTCTGGATCACGAAGACATGGCTGAAGACATGACCCCGCTGTACCAGGCGATTGTCGATCACGTACCGTCGCCGAACGTTGACCTTGACGGTCCGTTCCAGATGCAGATCTCCCAGCTTGATTACAACAACTATGTGGGTGTTATCGGCATCGGTCGTATTAAGCGCGGTAAAGTGAAGCCGAACCAGCAGGTCACTATCGTTGATAGCGAAGGTAAAACCCGTAACGGTAAAGTCGGTAAAGTGCTGGGCCATCTGGGTCTGGAACGTATTGAAGCCGATGTTGCGGAAGCTGGCGATATCATCGCGATCACCGGTCTTGGCGAACTGAACATCTCCGATACCATCTGCGATACGCAGGCGGTGGAAGCGCTGCCGGCACTGTCCGTTGATGAACCGACCGTTTCTATGTTCTTCTGCGTAAACACCTCACCGTTCTGCGGTAAAGAAGGTAAATACGTTACGTCCCGTCAGATTCTGGACCGTCTGAACAAAGAACTGGTGCACAACGTTGCGCTGCGCGTTGAAGAAACCGCAGACGCAGACGCGTTCCGCGTGTCTGGCCGTGGTGAACTGCACCTGTCCGTTCTGATTGAAAACATGCGCCGTGAAGGTTTCGAGCTGGCGGTTTCCCGTCCGAAAGTGATTTTCCGCGAAATCGACGGTCGTCGTCAGGAACCGTTCGAAAACGTCACGCTGGATGTTGAAGAGCAGCATCAGGGTTCTGTGATGCAGGCGCTCGGCGAGCGTAAAGGCGATCTCAAAAATATGAATCCGGATGGTAAAGGCCGCGTACGTCTCGACTACGTGATCCCAAGCCGTGGCCTGATCGGCTTCCGCTCTGAGTTCATGACCATGACTTCTGGTACCGGTCTGCTGTATTCCACCTTCAGCCACTACGATGATATTCGTGCGGGCGATGTGGGCCAGCGTCAGAACGGCGTACTGATCTCCAACGGTCAGGGTAAAGCGGTTGCGTTTGCGCTGTTCGGTCTGCAGGATCGCGGTAAGCTGTTCCTGGGTCACGGTGCAGAAGTGTATGAAGGCCAGATCATCGGTATTCACAGCCGTTCTAACGACCTGACGGTTAACTGCCTGACGGGTAAGAAACTGACTAACATGCGTGCGTCAGGGACGGATGAAGCCACCGTGCTGGTTCCGCCGATTAAAATGACGCTCGAGCAGGCGCTGGAGTTCATTGATGATGATGAACTGGTTGAAGTCACCCCGACGTCTATCCGTATTCGTAAACGTCATCTGACGGAAAACGATCGTCGCCGTGCTAACCGTGGCGCGAAAGAAGAGTAATTAACACGCTCTCAGATAAAAAACCCCAGGCAATGCCTGGGGTTTTCTTTTAGCGGTCTCGCGGCAATCAGAAGCTGTATTTAATGCCCAGCATGCCCTGGGTATTGCTGTAGCTCTTCTCACCGACCTGTTGAGCAACGTTGCCCCACAT
Organism: Trabulsiella odontotermitis; assembly: GCF_030053895.1. NCBI lineage: Bacteria > Pseudomonadati > Pseudomonadota > Gammaproteobacteria > Enterobacterales > Enterobacteriaceae > Trabulsiella > Trabulsiella odontotermitis. The sequence goes on along the minus strand of NZ_CP125781.1, from coordinate 4,584,897 downwards.
CGTCAGACGTGGCGTAATCTGCCCTTCCACACCGATTTTCAGCTCACCAATGTTTTTCGCACCGCGCATATCGACGCTCGTGTCATCCATCCGCACGCTTTGATCCTGCGTGTTGTGGATCCAGTTCGCTTCAATGAACGGCTGGAAGCCGCGTGCATTTTCAACGCCTTCAGGTTGTTTGCTGTTCATCTGTGCTCTGACGCCCAGACGGGTCATCAGATTACCGTCAGTTTCGTCCTTAATGCGGGTACCGTTTTTCTCGCGATGATCGTCAGCCTGCACGTCCATCCACACCAGCTGCGCTTTCGGTTGGATCCAGTAGCTGAAGTTCTCGCTTTCAGCGACCCGGAAGCTGTAACCGGCTTCAACAGAGGCGGTGAGACCACTGGAATCATACTCTTCGGTCGGTCTGTCCTGACCAGTAACCTTGTTATTAAACCAGTTGTACAGCGCCCAGGTATCCACATAGGTACCGGTTTTATCCGCTTCGTTGGCATACCAGGTGCCGTACAGCCCAACGCTATAACCCGACACTTCACCACGTGAAGCGTAGCCATTCAGCTTCGACTTCGTGTGGTTAGAGCTGTTCGCGTAGCCTGCCATTGCCCCCAGATGCCAGCGGTCGAGACCGTCGGTGCTCCACTGCGCCAGGTCACCACCCATCTGCAGGACATAGCTGTTGCTTCGGGTGGTTAACGTGCCGCTGCTGTCTTTGAAGCGGTTATGGTTACCGACGTTACGCATCCACATGCTGGTGACTTTTTCTTCGCCAGTCAGCACATCGGTATACTGGGTTTCACCCAGGCGATCATGCAGTCGGGTCATAAACAGCGTATTAGCCGCATAGTTGTTGGCCAGATAGCTGCCTCCTTCCGGACGCACCTGACGCGGACCTTCCGGTGGTGCTGGCGGTGCAGGTGGTACTGGTGGTACTGGCGGTTCTGGCGGCACCGGTGGTTCTGGTGGTACCGGTGGTTCGGGCGGCACCGGTGGTTCTGGTGGTACCGGTGGTTCTGGTGGTACCGGATCATCTGGTGTCAGCGCACTGGTCAGGAACCAGTCGTTGCCTTTTTTCACCACGTCATAATCATAGGCACCGGCAACGATACGACCTGCTTTGGCGAATACGCCATCGGAGGAACCATCAACTTTAATAACCTTGATCCCTTCAATGGTTTGCGAGCCGGTACCGCCGATGTTTTCCACAGCGACTTTTGCATTACCGGAGGTATTGCCCTTCACATGCATCAGGTCTGTTTTCGAATCATCGTCAAACAGCACCGTATTAAAGCGAACCGTACCGCCGTTACCGACAAAATCTTTATTGACTGTCAGCGTTTGCCAGGTCGCACTGTCTGCCGCATGCTGGAAGTTCACCGTACTGCCGTCGTTAAGCGTCAGGTTGGTCACGGTGGAACTGTCAGTCATGTTCCAGCTGGCGTTGGTCATGGAGAGATCAATCACCCCGGTTCCGGCGGCAGCGTCAGTAATATAGGAAGCCCCGTTCCACAGGGAGCCATCCATCATGTTCAGTGTGATGGTACTGTTTTGTGCAGGGTTTGCTCCACTGGCGACAACACCGCCATTTGCCAGAATGTCACCCTTGATCGTAAATTGACCTCCGACTGAGGCATCAATCACCCCACCGGTTTCTGCGTTCATGGCATAGACTTGATCGCTATTGGTGCCCGCCATGGTGATCGCTGCGCCGCCGGCCAGGTTAATTTTGCCGCGGGAAATGGCATATAACCCTGACGGGGATTTGGTGGCAAAGCCACTGGCTTTGGTTGTCCCTTTAACGGTGATATTGGCGTTATTTCCGACATTCACCGTTCCCGTGTAAGCATAGACCCCATGTGAACTGGCACCATCCACGGATAATGTTGCGTTTTCTCCCAACGAAACAGTAGATGAAGTGCCTGATGAGTAAGCTGCGGATGCATTCTGACCGAGCGTCGTAATTGTGGCATCATTTCCAATGTTGATCATTGAAGCGGAAACCGCATTTACAGCGTTTGCGTAATCTCCTGTTGTATCAACAGTTGCACTATTTCCAATGTCTATTTTTGACGATGTGGCAGCATAAACAGCGTTTGAGGAGGATCCTGATGTTTCAATGATTGCATCATTACCCAGACGAACAGAAGAGCCACTCTGCCCTGTTCGAATGCCTTCAGCGCTGCCACCGGTGGTGACAATGTGCGCATGATCGCCGACGATAATCTGGTTTTTCGCCTGACTGGCATCTTTCATCGCGTTTGCTGTGATGCCTCGCCCCTGAAAACCTGTCGTTTTTATATATAATTCATTGCCGACATAAATATTCGCTGAGCCAATCTCGCCCTGGTTACGTGCGTTGTAACCGGCGTTGATGCCGTCACCGGATTGACCATCCACGAAGATTTGGGTCCGATCACCAGTAATGATGAACACCGGGTTGTTTGGTGTGTTTGCACCATGCGTACGGATACCGTCAACATCTGTACCGTTGTTTGCAGCGTTTTTGGACTGGGTTTTGATGGTCAGATCATCACCAAAAATCACACCAGGGCTTCCCGACGCGGAGTTCTGGAGCACCATAATGGTATGTTCAAAAGCCTCCATCCCTGGCCCAGTCAGCGTCACACCATCACCATAAACAGGAATCGCCTCCATGTCCCATTTATAGACATAGTTAGAGGGCGGCGTGGTGATTTTGGTAAATTGCGAGTTCGCACCCGTCGGGATCAGTGCCTGAATCTCAGCGGGCAAATCGGTTATCGACCCAGAGGTCGGTAAACTGTCAAAATCTATATATGACGCTTGCGCGGAAAAGACCATAGACGCAAGCGCTGTTGAGATTGCAACAGCAATTCGAGAATATTTCTTAGGATACGGCATAATTACCTCTAGCCTTCCAATGTAGGGTTTCACCACGTTGAAAACATGTGGTATTCCAGTTGTTTAATTAGCAGTGATCGAATTAAGTGAACGATGCTCGTTGAATTTGATATCCTGGTTTATTAGGCAAATACTTACCCACGCGGTAGCGATGCACCACGCAGAATAGTTATTAATAATAGTAAGAGAAATCAGTGGATTAATAACATGCCGAGGGTTCTTACTAAATTCCAAACGGAATGCTATTAATCCTTATCGGACTAATTTTATAAAAATCTGTGTAAATCGCTATAAGTGATTTACTTAGTTCCTTAAGCGCAATATTTCATCGGTAAAAGAATGTGTCAATATGCTTAATAAATATTTCGCATCAGGCTAGTGAAGCTAAAACTTTACACTGATATAAATTCTTATCTTTTTTCCTGGTGGTGATGATATATGCATGTTTTATCTGCCATCGGTTAAAAACAGATAGGAATTTATTTCCATATACTGGATATATTCTCTATAAATTCTGATTAGTAAATAACGCTTAACATAGCACTATTTGCTAAAGGACTCAGCGGGATAGCGCCTAAGCAAAGGATTGCTTAAGCGCTATTCAAGCGCCGATGGGAGATGCGAATGCTGAACCCTACAGGACATGAGAGATGATTTTATGGATGCTGTGCCCCAGCTTTTGCTCAAGACGAAGTTTATGAACATAAACTTTCTTCACATCGATATTATCAATCCTGATGATCTGTTGGATGCTTGCACCCGACATAAAGCGTTTGAGCAGGGTAAACTCAGCGAAATTGAGCGTACGCCCACGCTTGGTGTTGGCAAGTCGTCCCGTAAACAGGCGACGGATCTTTTGCTGCTGGATGAATTCATCATCGTCAGCATAGATTATCCCCTGTATTTTATTGCTCTTCGTCAGCCAGTAGTTCGCAAGCGGCATCAGACTCTTATCAGCAATAATGACAATGTGCATCCCTGTCTCTGCCAGATGGTCGACCCACTCCTGATCGGCAAAATAGCGTAGATTAGGGAACGAAAAATCAACAAACACAAAACCACTGGATAAATGATTTTGATTCTCAAGTAATAATTTACCAATAACACCTGACTTCAGGAAGTTATTGCCCTCTGGCCAAATAGAAAATGTTGCATTGCTGCAATAATGTGATCGAACTGTATTATCCGGATATAATTGACAGGACAATTCACAACTAATACAGCGAACAGTTTGATTCGACTTTTTCATCATTCAAAGCGACTCCTGTCGTTTCTTAGGTTTCAAATATTTCATTGGCAAATAAATGTGTCAATCCAGATACATTTTATTCGCTCGATGGTTAATTACGGATTGCAATCACTAAAGAAAGAAATTCTCATGCCACTTCTTAAATATGAAGCGGTATACAATGTTTTAATAGGTTATTACCTGTCTTTGATGCAGGAATTTTCCCCTCTTACCCAGGAATTTTATACAAAATTGCCTGATTTTGATTAAATCGTGCAATAGCACTAATTGCTAAAAATAATATCGTAGATAGCGACAGGACTGCGACAGACATCATGTTTTGACGTTGCCTCTCTCTGTGTCGGTAATCAATATAAATTTAAAAAATAAAAAGCTGTAATGAATTCTTATTATTAAACATGAAATAAATTTTAAATACAGAATTTCACATCTAATCTATTGTATTTTAAGCAATTTATTGTATTTCTTAAATGGAGAAAAGTTGATAATATAAGCAGCGATCTTAAATGGTTATCTGAATTTCAATGTAACAGTAATGTTTATTCTGCGCTGAGAGCATACGTTTTTTTCACACTATTCCGGGAATCCTCAGAACCAGTTGCACAATTTCTTTGCGCTGAACCGAGACAACGAAGGATGCATTTATCAGTTTTACTAAACAGAAGGGTGTTGTGTAAGTTTTCGCAATAATGAGTGTTATTCAACCATCTGTGCGTTGTGACGAGTAAACACCGGGCATGCTTTGCCTGCAAGTTTGTTTCTGGAAAGTAAAATCTTTCACCGTATCGGGTAGTGCATAGTCAAACCCTCTCTTTCCCGCTACAGTTAATCTTCCACGGCGTGAAAGGGGACAAAAATGCTCTATATCTTTGATTTAGGAAACGTGATTGTCGATATCGACTTCAACCGTGTTATGGGGGCCTGGAGCGATTTCACGCGTGTTCCGCTGGCAACGATCAAGCAGAAATTTACGATGGGTGAGGCATTTCACCAGCATGAACGCGGTGAAATCAGCGATGAAGTGTTTGCTGAGAAACTATGTCTCGAAATGGATCTGCCGCTCAGCTATGAGCAGTTTTCCCATGGCTGGCAGGCTATCTTTGTCGCGCTTCGCCCGGAAGTAATTGAGATTATGCATAAGCTGCGCGAGCAGGGGCATCGTGTGGTGGTGCTGTCCAACACTAACCGGTTACATACCACGTTCTGGCCAGATGAATATCCGGAAGTCCGCCAGGCAGCAGACCACATTTATCTCTCCCAGGAAATGGGGATGCGCAAACCTGAAGCGCGGATCTACCAGAAAGTGCTGGAACTGGAAGGCTATGCGGCTGCCGATGCGGTCTTCTTTGATGATAACGCCGATAATATAGAAGGGGCCGACCAGTTGGGGATCACCACCATCCTGGTTACCGACAAAGAAACTATCCCGCACTATTTTGCGAAACAGCTATGTTAAAAACCGTTCATCAAAAAGCCAAAGCACGAACAGGGCCGCTGACCGCATGGCTCAGGCTGCTCTGGCATCGTATTGATGAAGATAATATGACGACACTGGCGGGGAACCTCGCTTATGTCTCTTTGCTTTCTCTGGTACCGCTCGTCGCGGTTGTGTTCGCGCTGTTCGCGGCATTTCCCATGTTCTCCGACGTCAGTATCCAGTTGCGCCATTTCATTTTTGCCAACTTCCTGCCGACGACCGGTGATGTCATTCAGCGCTATATCGAACAGTTCGTGGCGAACTCCAACAAGATGACCGCCGTTGGCGCCTGTGGTTTGATCGTCACCTCCTTACTGTTGATGTATTCCATCGACAGCGCGCTCAATGTCATCTGGCGCAGCACACGCGTGCGGCCTCGTGTTTATTCGTTCGCAATTTACTGGATGATTTTAACGCTCGGCCCGCTGCTGGCTGGCGCCAGCCTTGCCATCAGCTCCTATTTGCTGTCGCTGCGCTGGGCCAGCGATTTCAACAGCGTGATTGATGATGTCCTGCGGATTTTCCCGCTCATCCTTTCATGGCTCGCTTTCTGGCTGCTGTACAGTGTCGTCCCGACCACGCGCGTTCCCAATCGCGATGCGATTGCGGGGGCGTTTGTCGCCGCGCTCCTGTTTGAGCTTGGCAAGAAAGGATTTGCCCTTTACATCACCATGTTTCCCTCGTATCAGCTGATTTATGGCGTGCTTGCCGTCGTGCCGATCCTCTTTGTCTGGGTTTACTGGACCTGGTGTATCGTCTTGCTTGGCGCAGAAATTACTGTCACTCTCGGTGAGTATCGCAAACTTAAATTAGCCGCAGAACAACAAGAAGCAGAAGAACCATGATCGCATTAATTCAACGCGTAACCCGTGCCAGCGTCACCGTGGAGGATGAAGTGACGGGTGAAATCGGCCCAGGACTTTTGGTGCTGCTCGGTGTCGAAAGGGAAGACGACGAGCAAAAAGCGAACCGCTTATGTGAGCGCGTCCTGGGATACCGCATCTTCAGCGATGCGGACGGCAAAATGAATCTGAATGTACAACAGGCGGGGGGCAGCGTGCTGGTCGTGTCGCAGTTTACGCTGGCTGCCGATACAGAACGCGGGATGCGTCCGGGTTTCTCGAAAGGCGCTTCGCCGGAGCGCGCAGAAGCCCTGTATGAGTATTTTGTGGCGCGCTGCCGCCAGCAGGAAATGAATACGCAAACCGGGCGATTTGCTGCGGATATGCAGGTTTCGCTGGTCAACGATGGTCCCGTGACGTTCTGGTTGCAGATATGAGCCAGCTTACTGGCTGGTCGCGGGCCGCAAAAGAGAGTGCCGCTATGTATCACCTTCGTGTACCGCAAACAGAAGAAGAATTAGAAAGCTACTACCAGTTCCGCTGGGAAATGCTGCGCAAGCCGCTGCATCAGCCGAAAGGCTCAGAACGAGACGCCTGGGATGCCATGGCGCATCATCAAATGGTTGTCGATGAGGATGGCAAACTGGTCGCCGTCGGGCGCGTTTATATCAATGCGGATAACGAAGCGTCGATCCGCTTTATGGCTGTGCATCCTTCCGTACAGGATAAAGGCCTGGGCACGCTGATGGCGATGACGCTGGAATCGGTGGCCCGTCAGGAAGGGGTCAAGCGCGTCACCTGTAGCGCAAGAGAAGATGCCGTCGCGTTTTTCGCGAAGCTCGGTTTTGTTAATCAGGGTGAGATCACGACGCCGCAAACCACGCCGGTTCGCCACTTTTTGATGATCAAACCGGTCGCCACGCTGGATGATATTCTGCATCGTGGTGACTGGTGCGGGCAGTTGCAGCAGGCATGGTATCAACACATTCCGCTCAGCGAGAAAATGGGTGTGCGCATTCATCAATACACCGGGCAGAAATTTATCACCACCATGCCGGAAACCGGCAATCAGAATCCGCACCACACGCTGTTTGCCGGCAGTCTGTTCTCCCTCGCGACACTGACCGGCTGGGGGCTCATCTGGCTGATGCTGCGCGAGCGCCACCTCGGCGGAACCATCATTCTGGCCGACGCGCATATTCGTTACAGCCAGCCGATCAGCGGCCGCCCGATGTCGATTGCTGATCTCGGCTCACTCAGCGGCGATCTCGATCGTCTGGCGCGTGGCCGCAAAGCGCGCGTACAACTGCAGGTAGAAATGTACGGAGACGACAAACTCGGCGCCATTTTTGAAGGGATTTACATCGTACTGCCCGCAAAACCCTTTGGGCCGCTGGAAGAGGGCGGTAACGAAGAGGAGTGACAGGCGGAATTCTGGAAAGCGCCTCGCAGAAGCGAATTTTATTATGCAGAACGCTTCTTTTCCTGTTTTTCGCTCAGTATCTTGTCTGAAAATTAAACACAGATGATATACTGGAGTGATATATGAGCATGGTTGCAGGAATCGATATGGGCAGAATTCTTCTGGATCTTTCTGATGATGTTATTAAGCGGCTCGACGATCTCAAACAGCGACGCAAACTGCCACGGGCAGAGCTGCTGCGGGAGGCGGTGGAACAATATCTGGAAAGGCAAAACCGTACCGCGCTGAGCGATGCGCTCGGGTTATGGGGCGACGGCGTGGTGGATGGTCTCGAGTACGAACGAAAGCTGCGTGAGGAGTGGTAACCATGTCCGGCTCAGCGCTCTTCGATACCAACATTTTGATTGATTTGTTCAGCGGGCGGCAGGCTGCGATAGCCGCACTTGAAGCATATCCCTCACAACGGGCGATTAGCCTCATTACCTGGATTGAGGTGATGGTGGGTGTGCCGAAATATGGTGATGAAGAGAGAACCAAAGCGGTGCTGGAATTATTCGACATTATCGATATAAACCGCGACATTGCGGCAAAAAGCATCGAACTGCGCCGTACCCATGGCATGCGATTGCCTGATGCGCTGATCCTTGCCACTGCACAGGTCAACAATCGCAGCCTGGTCACCCGTAATACTAAAGATTTTGCCGGTATTCCAGGTGTTGTGACGCCTTACCAGCTTTAGCCGGGCAACCTTGCGCCGCCCGGCTAACACAATGGCCGTTACTCCCCTTCGCCCGGGAACAGGAACGGGTTGATGGAGCTGCGGGCAAAGCCTTCCTGCTCCATCCGCGCGTCCAGCACCAGCGAGGCGAGATCGTCCGCGACTGCTTCGACATTCGGGTCTTTTTCCTGATACAGGATCTTCAGGTAAGTCCCGCAGTCACCGCAGCTTTCCGCTTTTACCGCCGCCTGCTCGTTATCCAGCGACCAGTAATGCAGTTCGCGGCTCTGTTCGCAGTTGCTGCATTTCACGCGCACCACGTGCCATTCGGTTTCACACAGATTGCAATGAAGATAGCGCAGACCTTGCGTTGTACCGATTTGCACCATGCTGGAAACCGGCATCGAACCGCAGACCGGGCAATACTGACGCGCTTCACCATATTCTGCGCGCGCTTTGCCGGGAATGAGGCTGGCCATTTGCGCCCAGTAGAGCGACAGCGCGGCCCAGATGAACGGAGCTTTATCGCTGCTGACTGACGCAAAATCAGAGGCAAACAGCGCGCTCGCCATCTGCTCCAGCTCCTGCTCAGAGGCTTTTTCGAGGTTTTCAATCACCGCCAGCGCCTGACCGCTCATCTCGGGCTTCAGCTCGGCAATCATTGAGTGCAGCAGCGTATGCCAGTGTTTGTCACGCGGCAGAATGTGAATATCCAGCGGCGGTTTGCCCTGGGCGGCGGCTTCTTTGATCCGCGCGGTTAAATCCATTTGCAGTGGGTGATCGTAAAGCACCACTTCCTGGGCGTGAGCGATGAGCGCCGCAAAGCGCAGGAAATCACCCAACGGGTTATTCTCCGCCAGTTCGCGCAGGCGCTCTGCACGACGGTTATAAAGATTTTTCAGTCTGGGGAATAATAAGGGCGGAATTGCTTCCGCGGTGCGTTTCTCGCTCTTCTCCAGCTCATCTTGCGGGATGATGCGAATGCTCATTCAGTCACTTCCTGGTTTCGGCGAATTCGCGAAATCCGCCTGGTGTTATGGCAAGCCAGGGATCGTAGGCCTGGCCAGGTGAATGTCATAATGATAACCGCAATTGGTCTGCAGGAGATACCCAATGCATCTCAATGCGTGTTCACGATACCTGATAACGGTATCCGAGACCATGCACCGTTCGGATTAGCTGCGGGTGATTGGCATCCACTTCTATCACTTTACGTAACCGGGAAATATGCTGATCCAGCGTGCGGCTGTTAGGCAAGTAATCGTAGCCCCACGCGGCGTCAAACAGCATGTCGCGCGTTACCACCTGATTTTTATGCCGTTGCAGACAGCACAGAATATGCACTTCCCGCAGTGTCAGCTCCAGCTTTTGTTCGCCGCGCCACGCGCACAACTCGTTGGGGTAGACGGTTAAATCACCGAAAGGAAAGCTGATGTTTGGCTGGGTGGCGTTATGGCTCAGACAGCGCCGGGCAATGGTTTTAATTCGCGCCCGCAGCTCGTGAATACCAAACGGTTTACTGATGTAATCATCCGCACCCAGTTCAAGCCCCACGACGCGGTCAATCTCCTCATCTTTGGCAGAGAGAAACACAATCGGGATATGTTCGTCATGGCGGCGTATTTCCCGGCAGACCGAATAGCCGTCCATTTCGGGCATCATGATGTCCAGCAGCACAAAGTCTGGTTTGTCGCGATGGTAACATTCCAGCGCCGCCCGGCCATCAGGCGCGGCAATGAGGGTATAGCCCTCGCGCGACAGCGCATCCACCAGGCCCTGGCGAATATGGGTGTCATCTTCCGCAATCAATATCTTCATCATGTCATCCTTGCGGTAAGGTCAGGGTAAAACAGACGCCGGGGTTTTCCTGTGTGACGCGGATCTCTCCGTGCAGGCGCTGCGCCAGTTGCGAGGCAATGGTCAGCCCAATGCCTGTGCCAGAAACCCCTTCGGTAATCGATGATTTTACCCGGTAGAACGGACGAAAAATCATCTTCATCTCTTTTTCCGTAATGCCCGGCCCATAATCGCGAACGGCGATCTCGACGCGGTCTGTTAACGCCTGCACGTCAATATCCACCCGCTTGCCCTGTGCTGCGTATTTTTCGGCATTGCTCAGGAAGTTGCTGACAATTTGCGTGATGGCGTCACGATCAGAATGCAACGTGATATCCGGCGGACAGGTAATCTCAATCGCCATTCCCTTCGCCTGAAACGCCGGAGTGAAGATATGGGCGATCTCCGCAATCAGACGCGGGATATCCACCTTCTGGATATGCGTTTTGGGCGCTCGCGTAAAGGTCAGGATGTTCTGGATGAGCCGTGATAACCGCTGCCCTTCCTGGGTGATGACATCCAGATAGCGCTGTTCGTGCGTTTGCTCATCGTCCAGCCCTTCGCGCAGCAGTTCGGCATACAGCGTGATGTTGGTCAGTGGGGTTTTCAGCTCATGCGATACCTGGCTGACAAAATCCACCTGCTGGCGCGCCTGGCGGGCAGAGCGGGTATATTCCCGCCACAGGGAATAACCCAGCAGAGCCACCACAGCCAGTAGCAGAACAATTAACGCGCTGCCCCACAGCCAGACGTGATAAAGCGGTGCCTTCACACCATAAACGCTGATTTGCCATGTGGTCAGCGGGTATTCCAGTGTGCGGGTATCCCGTTCTGTTAACTGTTGCTGTTGTGTTTCTTTGTTCTGATAAAGCTGACGGCCGTTCTCAGTCACGCGTACGACCGGGTCGTTTTCCGCAGCGCTCGCCTGAACGTTGTTGGCGATGTCCATCATCAGCTGCACATAGGAGAGGCGAAAGCCAATGATCATGTCGCCTTTCTGCCGCCAGTAGATCAGCAACGGCTCCTGAGTTTCATTGGTGATAAACCATCCGGCCTGCGGCGTTTCCTGTTCTGCGTGGGGGATATGGCTGGTGAGCAGGCTGGGATCGTTAACCAGCGGTGTGAGCTGCCGTACCCATTCCCGCTCCTCATTGCTCAGGGGCTGGCGTTCATCGGGGTAGAGTAGTTGATTTTTGCGCAGGGTAAACACAGCGTTGATGTCGCTGTCCTGGTCGTTAAGCGCGGTGAGAGCCGCGGCATCGTCAGGATCGATAAAGTCGCTGATCGCATGCAGTCGCGAGGCTTTTTGTTGCAGGAGGTTTTCAATGTCCGCAGCGACGCGGGCGGTCTCTGCTTCAGCAAGGGTCTGCGTCTGGTAGTGACGCAGCAGTACTTCATGTTCCAGCGTACGGATGCCCAGGTAAGCAAGCAGGATAAAAAACATCACGGTGGCGATGAGATAGATCAGCTTGCTTCTGAGCATCCGGCACTCCTTGTGGATCAGTTCGATTTCGACTTCTGGTTCTTGGTGTTGTAACTCTGCTCTTTCAGCGACTTACGAGACACCTCTTTGCTTTCGGTTTCCATTTTTCCGAGTACTTCGAGGTTTTCCTGCGCGCTGGCTTGCGCTTTCATCCTCGCGGCAGGTGCGCTGACAGGCAGGGCGTTCAGGGCATCTGAGCTCTGGCGCAAGACTGCTTTTGCTTCATCCATTTTTCCTTCGTCGATAAGCTCCAGCGCCCGTTCGTTCTCAATCGCCGATTTCTGAATCGCGGAATCCACAATCACGTCATCTACTTGTTCTTTCTGGACTTCACTGACCGAGGCGGTATAGCGCATCGCCAGTTTTTCATCCCAGCGATCTTTCTGCTTCGTGGCCAGGTTGTTATAGCTGACATTCACGTCGGCCAGCGGCTTGCTCTGTGCGGCGCTGCCTTTTGCCGGAAGCACTTCCAGCATCACGTATTTTTCCTGATTCGCGTACAGCTGATTCAGCTTCACGGTGACCGTATCGCCGCGAATTTCGCCTTCGCGACCCAGCAGGCGCAGCGGTTTAACGTTATCGGCCATTTTGATTTCGACGACCACATCCTGCGCAACAACAGACATCACATCGCCAAACTCATGGGCGAAGGCTTTTTCCAGATCGCTCGTGTTCTGTACGAAAACATGGTTGCCGTCGCTGTACTGGGCAATCGCCGCCATCAGGTCTTCATTGTAACCGTCGCCAATGCCCATCGTCGTGATGGCAATCCCTTTGCGGGCGGCGATTTTTCCCAGTTCCGCCAGCTCTCCGGTGGTTGACGGGCCGACGTTCGCCTGACCGTCGGAGAGCAGAATAATGCGGTTTACCTGCTCTTTTTTCAGGTACTGACTGGCTTCATTAATGCCACGACTGACGCCTGCAAACAGCGCGGTGCCGCCACGGGCGGTCACGCGTTCGCGGATCTGGCTAATCAGGGCCGCTTTATTGCCCACTTTGGCGGGTGGCACAATGACGTCCACCACGTCGTCATAAATCACCACCGACAGCGTATCCTGACTACTGAGGGTATTCACCGCCATCACGGCAGCGTCTTTGGCTTGCTCGATACGATCGCCGCCCATCGAGCCGGAACGGTCAATGACCAGCGCGAGGTTAATCGGGCTGCGTTTGCTGGCGTTAAGCGGAAAACCCACCAGCGACACTTTCAGATAGTTTTTATCCTGCGCGTTTTCCAGCACCACAGGGGAGGCCAGCTCCGATTTGATCGCCACTTTCTGGACGGGTTCCTGTACGCTTGCGCCCGTCGTCATGACCAGCAGACCCAGCGCCAGAGAGGTGAAGAGGTGTTTGAGATTCACGATACGTCTCCTTGTCAAAAGAATCGAATCCATTCTCATGCGTTCAGAAACCCGGTTGGTCTGTTATCTGTATAAAGTTGTCAAAAAGTTGTCAAAAATCGCGATTCAGAAACGAAAATGGCGCCGGACACGAACGTCTCCGGCGCCACGCCATGCTCTTTCACTGCACAGTTTACGGGATGGTTTTATCCTGTTTTTCACGCACTTCACGGAACCAGCGGGGGTGATGTTTCCTTGCCCACGCGTTGGTGACCCAGCCTTCAACCATCGCAGTAATGGTGCCTTTCACCCACAGAGCGGCGTAGATATGCACCATGATAACCACAATCAGCGCCACGGCCGCAAATGAATGCAGCATTAACCCAAATCGGATCACAGGAATGGAGAACGCTGGCGCAAAATACGGACGCCAGATAATCACACCGCTGACCAGCAACAGCACCAGCAGGATGATCGCCGCCCAGAAAACGCATTTCTGACCGAAGTTGTACCGCCCGGTATCGCCCACCTCATCGTTGACCACGATCTTGCGAATGTTCTTCGCCCAGAAGATATCGTCACGATTGATCAGGTTGTGATGCCAGTAACGGAAGAACATGATGATGAATGAGGCAAACATCACCACGCCAACGAACGGATGCAGAATACGCGCCAGCTGCGGCGTACCGAGAATGTGCATCAACCAGTTGAAGGACGGGAAGAAAAAGCCCAGTCCGCTTACCGCCGCCAGAACGAAGCAGAAGGCGGTTACCCAGTGGTTGATACGCTCCGGCGCCGTGTAGCGCACGATGGTGTCACGTCTTTTCATTTGCGCACCTCGTCTTTCTCTTCGTGGAGGTTATCGTCTTCCTCTTCCGCACGGTTCGGACCGACACCAACGTAGTGGAAGATGCTGGCGGCGAAGGTGGCCGCAAAGCCAATAGCAGCCAGCGGTTTCCAGACCCCTTTCCAGAACTTCACGGTTTCGCTGATGGCCGGGTTTTCCGGCAGGCCGTGGTACAGATTCGGCTTGTCGGCATGATGGAGGACGTACATGACGTGCGTACCGCCAACCCCCGCCGGATCGTACAGGCCCGCGTTATCATAACCACGGGTTTTCAGCTCGCTCACACGCTCACCGGCAAGTGTTGTCATGGCTTCTTTCGAGCCAAAGTGGATAGCACCTGTCGGGCAGGTTTTCACGCAGGCCGGTTCCTGGCCCACCACCACACGGTCAACGCACAGCGTACATTTATAGACGCGGTTGTCTTCCGGGTTGAGGCGCGGCACATCGAACGGACAACCGGCGATGCAGTAGCCGCAGCCAATGCACTGCTCAGACTGAAAATCGACGATACCGTTAGCGTACTGAATGATAGCGCCTTCAGCCGGGCAGGCTTTCAGACAGCCTGGATCGGCACAGTGCATACAGCCATCCTTACGGATGAGCCATTCCAGTTTGTCGTTTTGCTCCACTTCCGAGAAGCGCATCACCGTCCAGGATTTGGCGGTCAAATCGGCGGGGTTATCGTACACCCCGACGTTGTGTCCCACTTCATCACGCAGGTCGTTCCATTCCGAACAGGCCACCTGACAGGCTTTACAGCCGATACAGGTTGTGACGTCGATGAGCTTCGCCACTTCCTGCTGGTGATCCCGCGCCTGTGGCGCGGGGGTGAAACCGTTAGTCGCGGAACGACGAATAATGTCTTGCGATTGATAAGCCATAAGTCGTCTCCGTTACACCTTTTCCACGTTCACGAGGAAGGCCTTGAACTCCGGCGTCTGCGTATTCGCATCACCGACGAACGGTGTCAGCGTATTGGCAATAAAGCCTTTTTTCGCCACACCTTCATAGCCCCAGTGGATCGGAATGCCGATAGTATCGATATCTTTACCATCTGCCTTCAGCGTGCGAATGCGCTTGGTCACCACCGCTTTGGCCTTGATATAGCCACGGTTGGAGGAGACTTTCACGGTATCGCCCTGGCTGATGCCAAGCTTGCCGGCGAGTTTCTCGCCGATCTCCACAAACTGCTCCGGCTGCGCGATGGCGTTCAACAGCGCATGCTTGGTCCAGTAGTGGAAATGCTCGGTCAGACGATAGGTTGTACCGACGTACGGGAACTTATCTGCTTTGCCCAATGCTTCCATATCATCTTTAAAGATACGGGCTGCCGGGTTAGAGATAACCTTCGGATGCAGCGGGTTGGTGCCCAGCGGCGTTTCAAACGGCTCGTAGTGTTCCGGGAACGGCCCTTCCGCCATTTTATCCACGGCGAACAGGCGACCCATCCCTTCCGGCTGCATGATGAACGGCCCGACATCACTGCCTGGTGCCGCGGTGCTGTAGTCCGCAATATCCACACCGCCCCATTTCGCGCCATCCCATTTCAGCAACTGACGCTTCGGATCCCACGGGTTGCCCTGCGGATCAGCGGAGGCGCGGTTGTACAGGATGCGGCGGTTGAGCGGCCATGCCCATGCCCAGCCAAGTGTATTGCCCAGCCCTGACGGGTCGGCGTTGTCGCGGTTAGCCATCTGGTTGCCGTTCGGCGTCCAGCTACCGGCGAAAATCCAGCAGCCACTGGACGTGGTGCCGTCATCACGCAGTTGGGCAAACGAGCTTAACTGCTGGCCTTTCTTAACGATCACTGCGCCGGTTGCCGGGTCGGTGATATCCGCCAGCGCTTTACCGTTGCTCTCCATCGCCACTTCTTCAGATGACGGTTCCTCAGGCGTTGAGTAGTTCCAGGTCATATTGAGCACCGGCTCAGGCACCGGACCGCCTTCGGCGGCATACATCTTACGAAGACGCAAGAAAATACCGGCGAGGATTTCACCGTCGGTTTTGGCGATCCCCGGGGCGTCCGCGCCTTTCCAGTGCCACTGCAGCCAACGACCGGAGTTAACGATAGAACCGTTCTCTTCGGCAAAACAGGTGGATGGCAGACGGAACACTTCGGTCTGGATTTTCGATGGATCAACGTCGTTCGACTCGCCGTGGTTCTGCCAGAACGTCGACGTTTCGGTATTGAGCGGATCGATTGTTACCAGGAATTTCAGTTTCGACAGTGCCGCAACCACCTTGTTCTTGTTCGGGAACGAGGCCACCGGGTTAAAGCCCTGGCAGAGATAGCCGTTGACCTGGCCCTTATACATCATGTCGAAATACTGCAGGACGTCGTAGCCTTTGTCCCACTTCGGCAGCCAGTCAAAGCCCCAGTTGTTTTCAGCCGTCGCTTTGTCGCCATAGAACGACTTCATCATTGAGACGAAGAATTTCGGATAGTTGCCCCAGTAGTTAACCTGGCCCTCCAGCAGCGGTTTCGGCGTGTTGGCGGTGAGGTACGTCTGCAGGTCAGCCTGTTTTTCGTTCGGCAGTGTCATGTAGCCCGGCAGGCTTTGCGACAGCAGGCCGAGATCGGTGAGACCCTGAATATTGGAGTGACCGCGCAGGGCGTTCACACCGCCGCCTGCCATCCCCATGTTGCCCAGCAGCAACTGAACCATCGCCATCGTACGGATGTTCTGCGCACCGATGGAGTGTTGCGTCCAGCCGAGGGCGTAGAGGAACGACGCGGTTTTATCTTTCGCGCTGGTTTCTGCAATGTATTCGCATACTTTCAGGAAATCCGCTTTCGGCGTACCGCAGATGGTTTCAACCATTTCTGGCGTATAACGGGAAACGTGCTCTCGCAGTAAATTCCAGACGCAACGCGGATGGCTTAAGGTCAGGTCGCGTTTTGCGTGACCGTTTTCATCCAACTCGTAGTTCCAACTGGTTTTATCGTACTTGCGTTTGTCCGCGTCATAGCCGGTGAACAGGCCGTCTTCGAATCCGTAATCTTCACGCACGATCAGGCTGGCGTTGGTATAGGCGTCGACATATTCACGGTTAATTTTGTTATTGGTGATCAGGTACAGCAACACGCCTGACAGGAAGGCAATGTCAGTACCGGAACGAATCGGCGTATAGAAATCGGCCACGGATGCCGTACGGGTGAAACGCGGATCGATCACAATTAGCTTCGCGCCGTTGTGGATCTTCGCTTCCATCGCCCAGCGGAATCCTACCGGGTGCGCTTCAGCGGCGTTACCGCCCATCACCACGATCAGGTTGGCATTCTTCATGTCGACCCAGTGGTTGGTCATCGCACCGCGACCAAATGTTGGAGCAAGACTTGCTACCGTTGGTCCGTGTCAGACACGCGCCTGGTTGTCGACCGCGAGCATACCGAGCGCGCGGGTAAATTTCTGGGTTAAATAACCGGTTTCGTTGCTGGAGGCAGACGCACACAGCATGCCGGTGGAGAGCCAGCGGTTAACCGTCGTGCCTTCCGCGTTTTGCGCGATAAAGTTGGCATCGCGGTCGGCTTTCATCAGCTTAGCGATGCGATCGAAAGCGTCTTCCCAGCTAATTTGCTGCCATTTATCAGAACCCGGAGCGCGATATTCCGGATACTTCAAACGACTTTCAGAATGGATAAAATCAACCAGCCCGGCGCCTTTCGGACAGAGCGCACCACGACTTACCGGATGGTCCGGGTCCCCTTCAATATGGAAGATGGATGCTTTGGCGTTTTTAGCACCGTCGCCGAGGCTATACATTAACAGCCCACAGCCCACGGAACAGTATGTACAGGTATTACGGGTTTCGCGGGTGCGCAACAGCTTGTACTGCCGCGTTTCCGCCAGTGCGGCGCCGGGTGCGAATCCCAGTGCCGCCGCCGTGGTGCCTGCCATACCGCCAGCGCAGATCTTAAAGAACTGCCTTCTGCTGACCTGCATGGTTTGCTCCTTGTTTCTTTTAGACATTGTCACGTGTAGTTATTAGCCTTTGCGGATAACGCCACAAAGGTTCAAAATTGGAGTTATTTCCCTCATCCATGGAGGGAATTGCACCAGAATACCACATTGTCGGTATACCTGTTCCAATACGGTTAATACAAAGTGAACAAGATCTATCCAAAACAAGTCAATAGTGTGACGGAAGTCACGGGGATGCGCCAAATCGCCCTCTGGAAGCGGCAGGATTTGCAACATCCTCAGCCAGACGAGTTAGCCGAAGAGGTTCCGGTTGCGCTGGTATATAACGGTATTTCCCATGTGGTGATGATGGCCTCTCCGAAGGATCTGGAGCTTTTTGCTCTCGGTTTTTCATTATCTGAAGGGATTATCGAAAATCGACGGGAAATTTACGGGATGGATGTGGTGCAAGCCTGCAATGGCCTGGAGGTACAGATTGAGCTCTCCAGCCGCCGGTTTATGGGGCTGAAAGCGCATCGTCGCGCGCTGGCGGGACGCACCGGGTGCGGTGTCTGCGGCGTTGAGCAACTGAACGACATCGGAAAACCGGTTTCGCCATTGCCGTTCACCCAGACGTTCGATCTCAATCATCTTGATCTGGCGCTTGAGCATTTGAACGATGTGCAACCGATCGGCAGACTCACCGGCTGTACGCATGCTGCCGCCTGGGTAACGCCATCGGGCGAACTGGCGGGCGGTCATGAAGATGTCGGGCGGCATGTGGCGCTGGATAAACTACTCGGGCGCCGGGCGATGGAAGACGATCGCTGGACGCAAGGGGCGGCGCTGGTGTCCAGTCGCGCCAGTTATGAAATGGTGCAGAAGTCGGCCATGTGCGGCGTGGAGATCCTGTTTGCGGTTTCTGCGGCGACCACGCTGGCGGTCGAAGTGGCGGAGCGCTGTAACCTGACGCTGGTGGGCTTCTGCAAGCCCGGTCGCGCGACGATTTATACCCACCCGGAACGTCTGATTGCGGGTTAAATGTTAGTCAGTTTTTTTGAAAGAAGAGAGCAAATCCTTCCGCTTTTCGTTGATGAGTCATGGCGCTATTATTTATCACATCAAGGCACGGCGCCTTATCTCAACAATGAAATTGAAGGGTTTATATCATGAAAAGCATCAAAACTTTTGTCGCAGTTATCGCTCTCGCTACTACTTTCGGTTCTTTCGCTGCACAGAACGTGACTGCAACCAGCTCAACGCTTGATGGCGCAGAAGCGAAAATCGCCGCCCAGGCTCAGGCCGCTGGCGCATCGTCTTACACCATCACCGAAGCTTTCAGCGGCAACCGTGTTCACATGACGGCTGAACTGAACAAATAAACACAGTGTTATTGTCGAAAGAGCGCCTCCGGGCGCTTTTTTTGTTTATCCGCGCAGCAGCGCCAGAAAATCATCGTAATTACTCAGGCCTGAAATCGTCGTTTGTGGATAGCGATACAGGACACTCGCCAGATAGCTAAAAATCTTCAGTTCATGCCGCGCACTCGCTGAGGCGCAGGCAATCAGCACGTGGCTTACCGGTTCGTTATTCACCGATACCGGCTGAGCAAGGGTAATAAAGTAGCCGCGGAAATGGGTTTGCCGTTCACTCCAGCAGTGCGGGATGGCGAGCTGATTAACGATCAGGTTTTCACCTTCCCGCTCGCGTTGTTCAATACGCCACGCTTCGTCCACCGTCAGATGACCGCCGTCCGTCAGCCGCTTGCAGATATGCGCAATCACGCTTTGCCATTCTTCATTGCGGTCATTGGCGTAATGAAAGCTGCCCTGCGACAGGAAAAAACGCTCTGGCCGCTGGCGAATAAAGGCCGACGCCAACAGATCTTTGATCTGGCCGATCGCGGCGGGTGTAATAATATTCTTCACGATCAACACCTCGCCGGGCATCTCGTCAAGAAAGTGATGGCTGTTGTTCACGATCAGCGCCGGTTCAACATCGGCGCACAGGTTACGTAATTCTCCCGGGGTTCGCGCAATGATTACCCGGCAGCTCATCACATCGCGTTCAATGGCCTGCTTGTTGATCGTCGCAATGGCGTTTTGATCGGCCAGCAGAATGACCGGATAGCGATCCTGTTGATGACGTTCCAGCGCGCAGGCGAAGTACAGCCCGACCAGATCGCTGTCAAACACCGGAATGTCCTGCTCCTCGCGCAGCTTATTAATAAACTGGAGACCTAAATCGAATGCCGCAGGCCACGCGGCTTTCAGGTTATTCATACTGCCCTGACGGTTTTCCGGCAACCAGACCGGCGAGGCGCTACAGCGGGCGATATGCCCGGTTAAATCTTCAATCAACTGGGGATCAATAACATGCAGCGGCGTCAGTTCTGGCAGGCTGCGCAGCAACCCGGCAATATAATTCGTGGTGATGGTTTCCGCGCGCTGCTGGTGGTTGTCGAGAAAATGCACCGCTGCGCTGAAGGCGTCTGCTCCCAGCCATAACCCCACGTCATCAGCAATGCGCTGCAGCGTCTCATTGTGGAAATGCGGCAGATCCGGCGACAGCCGGTTACGTAACGCATACACCGCCAGAATAATACTCGCCAGATAATCCGCAGGAATGGCTGGCCAGTCGCGGGCGCGGCTGCAGGCATCCTGTAACCGCGCAAGGGAATCCGGATCGATACCGGGGAGAGGAAAAAGTAGCGGGTCTTTTTTCAGCAGATTCGCCAGTAAAACAAGGCATTTCTCTTCCGGCTCATCAATAAAATGGCCTGCGCCAGGGCGACTCTGAATACTAAACGCTTTTTCATAGCGCGCTTTCAGGCGCACCAGCCGTTCCGCAATCCAGGTTTCTGGCAGATTCAGCGTGTTTGCCAGTTGCGTGCGCGTGACGAACGCGTTAAGCAGCAGCATCGCCAGCAACCGGTCATCATTATCATGCCGCTGTAAAAGTTCGAAATAGCTACGCCTGTCGAAAATTTCCAGTTGATAACCGACGCTGGCGACGGCCATGACCCGCGCTTTCCCGCTCAGGGTAAAGTTGAGGTAATCAATGTCGCGCAGGATCGTTCGCCCGGAAACGCCGGTGAGCTGCGCCAGCACGTTGAGTGAACAAGGCTGTTGTTCGAGTCTGGCAAGCAGCGTCAGCTGGCGTTCATTGAGCATAATTCTCCTTAGCGAAAATCGCCCAGCACGCGGGCGCTGTTTTTATCCAGCGACTGTAACAGCTCGCGAAGAATGGACAGCGTTGCCGTGTAATCCTGCACCGAAATCATGCCGCTGTTAGCATGCAGATAGCGGGTTGGCAGGCACAGCGAAATCACCGGACGTCCGCCGCCCATCACATTGTAGCGGCCGCCGTCGGTGGCACCGGTTTTCATCGTGCAGAACTGGATGGGTGCTTCAGCCCGTGCCGCGCTGGTTTTCAGTGCTGCCAGCAGCTTCTGATTGGGGAAATAACGCTTATCGAATAGCATGACTGCCGGTCCCTCGCCAAGTTTGAGTGGGTACTTAATGGCATCAATGCCGGGAACATCGCCCGCCACGGCGGTATCCAGAACAATAACGATGTCCGGTTTGATGTGCTCTGCGGAGGTTTGCGCGCCGCGCAAACCCACCTCTTCTTCCACACTACCTACGCCGAAAAGTGTAATCTCTGGATTATCAACCGTTTGCAACAGCTCAGCCATTAATGCACAGCCGACGCGATTATCCAGCGCCTTTCCTGTTATTTTATCGGCCGACCAGCGGGCAAAATTAGCTTCCGGGCTGACAAAATCGCCGAACGCAATGCCCGCATTAACCACATCTTCGCGACAGTTCGCGCCGATATCGATAAACATCTCGTCAAAATTAAGCGGCTGCTGCTTCTGTTTTTCGCTAAGCGCATGAGGTGCCACGGAGCCGATAATTCCGGGGATTTTGTTGCCGCTGCGGGTGCGGATCGTCACCCGGTGGTTGAGCATCGACTGATTCCACCAACTGCCGATTGTCTCAAAACGGATGAATCCCGCGTCGCTGATGTGGGTCACCATAAAACCAACTTCATCCATATGGCCGACGAGGGCGACTTTCGGCCCGCGCGACCCTTTGCGGGCGATAATGCTGCCAAGCCCGTCAAAGGTGATCTCATCAGCGTGCGGTTCGAGCGTCTTGAGCAGGATCTGGCGGACTTCCTGCTCGTCACCGCTGACCGCGCATGCGTTACACAACGTTTCCAGCAACTCACTGTTCATGAACCAACTCCGGTTTTGCCGCTTTACGCTTCATCCACAGTCCTTTCAGGATGATAATCAAGGCGATATTCATCACCAGCCCGATGCCTAACACCAGATAAAACGACCCGGCGGGCGACATCAGCCCGATTAACGGATCGAATATACCGAGGCCCGGCGCCAGACGTTTGATGCCAAAAGCGATCACCAGCATGCCGGTGATCCCACCGCTGAGCGTATTGGCGGTAATCATCGGTAGCGGCGCGGCCAGGGCATAAGGAATAGCCGGCTCGGTCGCCACTGTCGCACCCACCACAATCGCGCTGCTGGCGGCGGCTTTTTCCTGTTGCGTGAACAGTTTAGGCGCAATGTAGGTGGCGATCCCGGCAGCCATCGGCGGCATCAGCGTGACGACGCCCACAATGGCGTACCAGTCGTAGATATGTTTTTCCAGCAGCGAAAAGCAAAAGAACCAGGCGGTTTTGTTGATCGGGCCGCCCATATCGAAAGCCAGCATTGCGCCCACCAGAAACGCGGCGCCCAGCTTCATTGACGGTGGAATGGTGTTCAGAAAATGCAGTAGTCCGCCCATGACGTCTGACATCAATGGACCGATGACGTAATACGTCAGCACGCCGAAGATAAACAGCGTCACGAAAGGGATGAGCATCGAGCCCAGCAGTGGTTGTAACGCTTTACCCAGTTTGATTTTGCGAAACCACAGCACAAAGTAACCAATCGCCAGACCCAGCACGACGGCGCCAAGAAAGCCTGCGCCGGACTGCGTGCCCAGCAGGCCTTTATCGTTAGCCAGATAGCAGACCAGGAACGCCGGTGCGAAGGCGGGTTTATCGGCAATCGACAGGGCGATATACGCACCCATTATCGGGATCATAAAGGTAAAGCCCAGATAACCGATCGACTCGACAATCCAGGTAAACGACGGTGCGCCTTTCGCCATGTCGGTATAAGGCAAGCCGAGTTGCACCAGCATGTTGGCGATGGCCACCAGGATACCGCCGCCGATCACGAACGGCAACGCGGCGGACACGCCCGCCATCAGGTGGCTCATCACGCTACCCTGTTGCACTTCCTGCTGGCCGAGTTTCACGCCGCTTTCGGCAGCGAAAAGGTGCGAATGCGTCGGTAACTGCGTGAAAATCTGGTCGATATTCTTCAGGGCCTGGGAAATGGCAATTTCATACACTTGTTTCCCGGCGAAGCGGCTGCGGTCGTCCGCGCTGAGCCCGCGACCGGTAGCTAAAATGACATAATCGGCATCGGCAATCTCTTGCGCGCTGAGGCGATTTTCCACCCCGCTCGACCCCTGTGTTTCGACTTTAATGGTATGGCCCAGCGCGCGCGCTTTCTGCTCCAGCGCTTCGGCGACCATATAAGTATGCGCGATCCCCGCGGGGCAGTTGGTTATCGCCACCAGACGTAATGTTGGTTCCATAGACGGCTCCTTATTCGCTAATCGTTTGATTTAACAGAGCAACTATCTGGCTGACGTCGCCATTTTTGAGTTTCTCAATGAATTCCGCGTGAATGATTTTTCGGCACAGGGCACCAATTAGCTGTATCTGGTTTTCTTCGCCTTCCTGCGGTACGCCGAGGCAGATCCAGCAGGTGACCGGCGCTTCATCGCTGGCTTTCCAGTCCACGCCGTGCGACTGACGGGCAAACAAAACAAAAGGCTGTTTTACGCAAGCGCTTTTGCCGTGAGGCACCGCTACGCCGGAACCGAATCCGGTGGAGTGCAATTTTTCGCGAAGCAGGAGCGTTTGCAGGAAGCGATTTCTGTCGTTGACGAAGCCATTTTCTTCGGCCATTTCAGCCAGTTGTTTGAGGATCGAATAAGCTGTGTTGCCACGAATATTCAGGTCGATGCAGGAAGGGGTCAGTACAGCCATTGGGTCACTCCGTCTCAGATTATCTTTTAGATTGTAGCGGGGCGATGGTCAGGAAATGAGCGGGAATATGTCAGAGGTCGGTGACAAGACGCCGCCTATCTGACCACGTTTTTTGTGTCCTGAAACACACTTTCGCTTTTGAGTTCTGAGTAAGGATAAAGCGTGGTGATAAGACTTATGGATATAATTCCACCATCAATATAAAGAAGGTTTTTAATTAAATAAACATCTGGGAAATTTATCGCGAATAACATGCCTCATAATTATTTTGCGGCTCTATTCAGTAAACTTATACAAATAAAAAACGCTGTTATCTTGCTCACGTTATTGCGTTAACCTTCTTTTCATTATTTTTATTCTCTCCTTATTATTTCCACGCCTGTGGCGCAACGTCTTTGCGCTAAACAATTAAAACAATAATTTATTCATCGCCATTATGTTTTATTTCACGGCGGAACATGGATTCCGTTATCCACTCTATTACCTCGAGGAAGACGGGTAATGAATAAATCAATACTGGCAGTGGCTGTCGGGTTATTACTGGCGGCAAATACAGGTCTGGCAAAAACATCGTCACTGACGCTGGAACAACGTCTGCAGCAGCTCGAAGACAGGCTGGAAGCCGCGGAAAATCGTGCGGCGCAGGCGGAGAAAGAGGTGCAGCAACTTAAAGCGGAACAGGTGGCGCAGAACCCGATCGCCACGCGCAGTGAAACGCCGCCACAAGAAACAGCAAAAAACAGTACGCCACCGACATTAACGCTATCCGGTTATGGTGATCTGAAAGTCTATGGCGACGTTGAATTCAATATGGATGCCGAAAGCCGTCAGGGTTCGCTTATTTCTAATGCCGATAACAGCAATGAACGGTGGGATCTCAATGGGCGAATTCTGTTAGGGTTTGACGGAATAAGAAAACTCGACAACGGTTATTTTGCTGGCTTTTCCGCGCAGCCGCTGGCGGATATGACAGGGTCGATGGATCTCGATGATGCCGTTTTCTTTTTCGGTCAGGAGAAAGACTGGCAAATAAAAGTGGGGCGATTCGAAGCTTATGATATGTTCCCGCTGAATCAGGATACGTTTGTTGAACACTCCGGGAATACAGCGAACGATCTTTATGATGATGGCAGCGGTTATATCTACATGATGAAAGAAGGGCGCGGACGCTCCGATGCCGGTGGCAACTTCCTGATGAGCAAACAGATGGGCGACTGGTATTTCGAACTGAACACATTGCTCGAAGACGGAACCTCACTGTATCAGGATAACGCTTATCATGGCCGCGATATGGAACAGCAGAGAAACGTCGCGTATCTGCGTCCGGTGGTGGCCTGGTCGCAGGGGGCTTTCTCCGTGGCGGCAGCTATGGAATCCAACGTGGTCAGTAACGCCTACGGATACACCGACAGTCAGGGCAACTTTGTCGATCAGTCTGATCGCACCGGTTATGGCATGACCATGACCTGGAACGGTTTGCAGAACGATCCGGACAACGGTGTGGTGGTCAATCTTAATACGGCTTACATGGATGCCAGTGATGAAAAAGACTTCACGGCGGCGGTGAACGCGCTGTGGAAACGGTTTGAGCTGGGCTATATCTATGCACACAACAAAGTGGAAGAGGTCGGTGATATCCCGCGCGATGACGATGTCTGGTTTGATGATGCCGGTACCTATGACATTCATACCATTCATGCGTCTTACCAAATCCCGAATGTGATGGATATGGAGAATTTTAATATCTACCTGGGGGCTTACTGGTCGAAACTGCAGGGTGATAATGCCAGTAGCAGCGATGACAATCGTTATGGCGGGCGCGTGCGCTTTAAGTACTACTTCTGATGAGAAAACGCCGGGCAAACATCATGTTGCCCGGCGTAGGGTATTACGCCAGATAAAACACTGGCTTCAGTTCCGCGCTGACCGGGCTGTTGTCCGGGTTGGCGGGCATGACATCACGCATATGTTTCCACCAGCGCTGGCAAACCTCAGTGCTGGCGACGGCATCCCAGCGTTCTTCTGATTCAATCTCAACACTGGCGAACAGCAGGTTGCGTGCTTTGTCGAGGTAAATCGCGTAGTGGTGCGCGCCATGCGCCTTCAGCGTGGCTTCCAGCTCTGGCCAGATCGGATTGTGGCGGCGCGCATATTCTTCATGCGCGTCAGGATTGACCTGCATGACGAACGCTTTGCGGATCATAACGCCTCCAGATACAGGTCACGAACTTCGTCGCGGCTGGCGGTGCGTGGGTTACACGGTGCGCACGGATCGGCGAGCGCTTTGTCCAGCCAGCCCTCGATATCCGCTCGGGTGACGCCCAGTTTGCTGAAGCCGGACGGAATACCCACCCTGGCGCTTAACTGACGAATCGCGTTGATGGCTTCTGTGCTGGCGGCTTCGTCGCTCATACCGCGCGTTTCCACGCCCATGGCGTGTGCCACACGGGCAAAGCGCGCCACAGCGTTCGGGCGGTTAAAGTTTTCGATGATCGGCAGCAGGATGGCGTTGCAGACGCCGTGCGGCAGGTTGTGCGTGGCGCCCGGCTGATGCGCCAGCGCGTGAACCAGCCCCAGACCCGCGCTGTTAAAGGCCATTCCCGCCAGATACTGGCCAAACGCCATTTGTTCACGCGCTTCAAGGTTGTGGCCATCGTCGACAGCTTTCGGCAGCCAGAGGGTGATCAGGCGAATCGCTTCCAGCGCGTTAGCATCGGTCAGTGGATGCGCGCCAACAGAGACATACGCTTCAATCGCGTGCGTCAGCGCGTCCATGCCAGTGGCTGCGGTCACGGACGCCGGGATCTCCAGCATCACGCTGGCATCGTCAACGGCAATATCCGGGATAATATTCGCATCAATGATCACTTCTTTGACCTGCCGTTCGCTGTCGATGATCACCGCGTTGCTGGTCATCTCCGCCGCAGTACCGGCGGTGGTGTTGATCGCCACCAGCGGTACGCCCGGGTTTTTCACTTTACCCACGCCGGAATAGGCCGTTGACGGGCCGGGGTTGGCGGTCAGGATCTTAATGGCTTTGGCGGTATCAATCGGGCTGCCGCCGCCGAAGGCGATCAGGTAATCGCACTGCGACGCCTTATAGGCGCTAAGGCCTTGTTGCACCAGCGTTTCTGTTGGGTTCGGGAAAACCTCGTCAAACAGGTGATACGACATCTGATGGGCATCCAGCGCGGCAAACAGGCTGTCGAGCAGCCCCAGTTTGACGAGTTGCCCGTCGGTGACAATCAGCGCTTTGCCCCACTGCTTGCCTGCCACCATGTTCACCATATCGCCAATAGCGCCCGCGCCATGCAGGCTGATTTTGGGTAGTGCCAGCATAAAACTCATGTAACTCTCCTTAATGTTTGCTGTGATTTTTCCGGCAGCAGGCGCGTGGTTATTGATAGAGTTCGAGTGCGCTTGCCAGCGGGGTGACGCCAAAGCGTTTACCCAGCGCGATGAGTTGCTCGCGGGTGATGGTCTGCTTCATGCCACCCATCGAATAGACTTTGACTAACACCTGCGCGGATTTCTCGGCGGTGTCGATCAGGCCAAAAGTTTCATCCAGCGTCGGGCCGCTGCCAAAGACACCGTGGAAGGGCCACAGCACCAGCGCGTGTTTTTGCATTTCCTTCGCAGTGGCCTGACCGATGTCGTCCGTGCCCGGCACCATCCACGGCAGAATGCCAACACCGTCAGGGAACACCACCAGACACTCGGTACTGCCTTCCCACAGCTTACGGGTGAAAAGGTCAGTCCGGTTTTCCAGGACGTAGGTCAGCGCAATCAGATTGGTAGCGTGACAGTGCATAATGACGCGGTCTTTACCGCCTGTGGCGATAATACGCTCACAATGGGACTGGAAATGTGCGGGTAATTCCGATGTCGGTACGGCGTCGTCCGTCAGTCCCCAAAAAATGTGATAACCGGCGCCGTCGTTATCGACTTTCACCACGCCGAGATTCGCTGTCGGGTCGAGCTGCACATTGCGGAAAAATTTACCGGAACCGGTAACGATAAACGGCATCCCAGCGAGCTGCGGCAGCGGCTGGCTCAGCGCGATGTAACGCGGTTGTGGGTGAAAATCAGCGCGGTACGGCGCGATATCCGCATCGTCCAGACGCAGCGTCAGGTTGCCGCCGTTGCGTTCGTCCCAGCCTTTCAGCCAGGCGTCAGAAGTGGCTTTGATCATGCCCTGGACGAACCAGGAATTGATAATGGTCTGCATAGTCTTGTGGTTCCTTTGAAAATGCCGGGTGACTCTGTACTTGTAGGCCCGGCAAGCGAAGCGCCGCCGGGCAATGTGTTTACTTGCGATTGGTCAGTACGTCTTTCTCATACGCGCGGACGTTTTCCAGCCACTGGCTGCCTGCCGGCGTGTCATGGCGCTGGCAGTACATTTCCCATACCGCCTGCCACGGCAGCGATTTCTGCTCTTCCAGCAGCGCCAGACGCGCGGTGTAGTCGCCGTCCAGCTCCAGCTGACGCAGTTCGGCGGTCGGCTCCAGCAGCGCACGCAGCAGCGCTTTCTTCATGTTGCGGGTACCAATGACCCACGCCGCGATGCGGTTGATGGAAGCGTCGAAGAAATCCAGACCGATATGAACGCGGTCGAACAGATCGTGACGGATGATCTCGCTGGCGATGGCCTGGGTTTCGTCATCCAGCAGCACCACATGGTCGCTGTCCCAGCGCACCGGGCGGCTGACGTGCAACAACAGGCGCGGCACAAACAGCATCGCGGCAGAGATTTTGTCGGAGATGACCTCCGTCGGGTGGAAGTGGCCCGCATCGAGACACAGCGCGGTCTGGCGGCTGGTGGCGTACCCCATGTAGAACTCGTTCGAGCCCACGGTGTAGCTCTCGGCACCAATACCGAACAACTTGCTCTCCACGGCGTCGATGTGGTGCGCCGGGTTCAGTTTCTCACTGATGATCTCGTCCAGCGCATTCAGCAAACGCTGGCGCGGTGCGAAGCGGTCAACGGTAAGGTCTTTCATACCGTCCGGGATCCAGATGTTCATCACCGACGGGGTGCCCAGTTGCTCGCCAAAATACGCCGACACGCGGCGGCTGGCCTTGCAGTGGTCAATCCAGAACTGGCGGATCTCGTCATTGGCGTGGGCGAGAGTGAAGCCATCGGCGCTCAGCGGATGCGAGAAGCAGGAGGGGTTGAAGTCCAGACCCAACTGATTGGCCTTCGCCCATTTCACCCAGTTAGCGAAATGCTCTGGCTTAATGTCGTTACGGGCGACCGGTGCGTCGGCTTCAAGATAAATCGCGTGCAGATTCAGGCGTTTTGGCCCGGGGATCAGGCTTAACGCCAGTTCGAGATCGGCGCGAAGTTCCGTGGCGTTGCGCGCTTTCCCGGGATAGTTGCCGGTGGCCTGGATCCCGCCGGTTAATGCGCCGGTCGGGTTTTCGAAACCGGCCACGTCGTCGCCCTGCCAGCAGTGCATTGAAACTGGTAAACGATCGAGCTGGCGCAGCGCCTGCTCGACATCCACGCCGACGGCGGCAAAACGCTGTTTAGCCAGTTCCCATGCCTGTTCTGTTTGAGTGGTCATGCGCAAAGCTCCTTTGTCTGTGGTTGCCGCTGAAACTGCGCAACATAGCGGGCAATTTCATGGTTCGGATTGGGCGTAAAAGTGGTCAGGTCGTAGTTCTTGCTCACCACCTGGCGGAAATCGTCGACGTTATTCAGCTCATCCAGCGTCATCAGCTGAATGCCGATGTTGCCGAGCGTCGATGCTTCTGTTGGTCCGGCGATCACGGTGATGCCGCAGGCGTCGGCGCACAGCTGGTTAAGCAGTGGGTTCTGGCAGCCGCCGCCAACAATGTGTAACTGGCTGAATGGCTGGCCGCGCAGGGCGGTGAGTTCTGCCAGCACGCGGGCATACAGCAGCGCCAGACTGTCGAAAATACAGCGCGCCAGTTGCGCCGCCGTGGTGGGTTCCGGCTGCTGGCTTTCGCGGCAGGCAGCCTGGATTTCCACGCTCATGTTGTCGGGGTTAATGAAGCGATCATCGTTGGGATTGATCACAAAGCGGCAGGCCGGAAGCGCTGCGGTTTCGG
Organism: Trabulsiella odontotermitis; assembly: GCF_030053895.1. Classification (NCBI taxonomy): domain Bacteria; kingdom Pseudomonadati; phylum Pseudomonadota; class Gammaproteobacteria; order Enterobacterales; family Enterobacteriaceae; genus Trabulsiella; species Trabulsiella odontotermitis. The sequence goes on along the minus strand of NZ_CP125781.1, from coordinate 4,554,690 downwards.
TGATTAGCGCCTGCAGATCCTTAACGTTTTGTTCCCGCAGCACGCGTTGCAGCAGCCACAGGCCCATAATGTTTTTCAGCACGCGATAGCGACCTTCCGCTCCGCCTTCATTGGTGATGTTGGCCTGCAAGGCCGCATCGCTGGTGCAGGGTGTTTTGCTCTCAAAACCCATCAGCGACCAGGTGCCGGAAGAGAGATACGCCGCATCGTTGCCGTTCAGCGGCGAGGCGATGACCGCGCTGGCGGTATCGTGGCTGGCGACCGCCACCACCGGAATGGCATTTCCTTGCGGGCAGCGCCAGTGGCCGATGACGTTGCCAGGATGCGTCGGCGTACCGAACCAGTGGCGTGGAACGCCTGTCCAGTCGAGCAGCTTCTCATCCCAACTGTCGGTGTTGATGTTGACCAGTTGCGTGGTGGTGGCGTTGGTATATTCCCAGTTCAGCTTGCCGGTCAGGCGGTAGCTGAAATAATCGGGGATCAACAGGGCATGGGCGACGCGGTCGAGCAGTTCCGGCTGTTGTGCTGCCAGCGCATGGAGCTGATAGAGCGTATTAAACGGCAGAAACTGAATGCCGCTACGCTGGTAGATATCGGCTTTACCCAATTGCGTTTGCGCTTGCTGCATCACGCCCTGCGTGCGGCTGTCGCGATAGGAAACCGGCAGCCCGACGCGCTGGCCTTGCTTATCCAGCAGGACATAGTCGACGCCCCAGGTGTCGATGCCGATGCTGTCGATGAGAATGCCCTCGGCACAGACGTTTTCCAGCCCGCAACGAATGCCCGCCTCGAGACTGTCGATATCCCAGCAGTCAAAGCCGTCTCTTTTTTGCAGGCAGTTCACAAAGCGATGCGCCTCGCGAAGCGACAACGTACGTTGTTCGCGGTCGTAACTGGCAAGCATCACACGCCCGCTGGAAGCGCCTAAATCTACGGCGACACAATGGCGAAAAGTCATCTCAGGGGTCCTTCAGATAATCAGTGCATCCAGTCTAAAAAGAGCGCAACGGCGCTACCTTCTCGTTACTGACAGACGAAAATTGGCGCTGGCAAGAAAGCAAAGGTGAAGGTGAGATAGCTCACAGTTTCCAGTTTTGAGCCTGATCTGGCCTGGTGTGACGGTCGCCGCATTTCCTGATTTTTCCGGACGTTTCTTGAAAAAACGGCAGGCTTTGCGCGCTTTGTTGTCAAAAATTCAAGGTGAGATTGCCGCACCACACTTATTATCCTGATAACTTTTCTCATCGGGTGGGAGGCGTTATGACCGTGTTGCACTGTGTGGATTTTTTCCCGTCGGGCATCTCTTCGGTGGCGATCGAGCCGCGGCTCCCCCAGCCCGAATTTCCCGAGCATCACCATGATTTTCATGAAATTGTTATCGTTGAGCATGGTACGGGCATTCACGTTTTTAACGGTCAGCCCTACACCATCAGCGGTGGGACGGTCTGCTTTGTGCGTGATCACGACCGGCATCTTTATGAGCACACCGATAACCTCTGCCTGACCAACGTGCTGTACCGCTCGCCGGAAGCGTTCCAGTTTCTCGCCGGGCTGCACCGATTGTTACCCCAGGAACAGGACGGCGTGTATCCCTCCCACTGGCGGGTTAATCAGAGCGCGTTGCAACAGGTGCGGCAGATCGTGGCGCAAATGGAAAGGCAGGACGAGGACAACGACGCGCATACCATCGCCAATCGCGAAATTCTGTTTATGCAGTTGCTGATCCAGCTGCGCAAAAGCAGTCTCGCGGCGGAGGCCACCAATAACGATGCCCGCCTGAATCAGCTGATCGCCTGGCTGGACGACCATTTTGCAGAAGAGGTCTGCTGGGAAGGCGTCGCCGGGCGCTTTTCGTTGTCGCTGCGCACGCTGCACCGGCAGCTCAAACAGCATACCGGACTGACGCCGCAGCGCTATCTGAACCGGGTGCGTCTGACGAAAGCGCGCCATCTGTTGCGTCACAGTGACGAGAGCGTGACGGATATCGCTTTTCGCTGCGGTTTCGGCGACAGTAACCACTTTTCGACGCTGTTTCGCCGGGAATTTAACTGGTCACCGCGGGATATTCGCCAGGGGCGAGACGCCAGCCTCCAGTAACGCGAAACCAGTCACCGTTTTTTGCTAGTGAAAAAGTCAATAATGGCGGGTGGTTAGCAATGAGGTGGCATCATGCCTGGTGAGCTTATTCTTCGCAAAGCGGACTTTTTTGCGTCGCCCGACCAGGCGGTGGCGGTGGCCGACCGTTATCCGCAAAACGTGTTTGCCGAACATACCCATGAATTTTGCGAGCTGGTGCTGGTGTGGCGTGGCAACGGCCTGCATATCCTCAACGACCGTCCTTACCGCATCACCCGCGGCGATCTGTTTTATATCCGTGCCGAAGACAAACATGCGTACGCCTCAGTGCACGATCTGGTTTTACAGAACATCATCTACTGTCCGGAAAGGCTGACGCTGAATCTCGACTGGGCGGCACATATTCCCGGTCTGCATGGCTCGCGCTGGTCGCCGCACTGGCGGATCGGCAGCAGCGGGATGGCGCAGGCCCGGCAGGTGATTAGCCAGCTCGAACACGAAAGCAACCGGCAGGATGTGTTGTCCGGCGGAATGGCGGAACTGCTGTTTGCACAACTGGTATTCACCCTGAGTCGTCACCGCTATGCCACGGATAACCTCGCCGCGACGCACCGCGAAGCGCTGCTGGATAAACTGATTACCGCACTGGCGGGCAGTCTCAACAGGCCATTCGTGCTGGACGCGTTTTGTGTTCAGGAAGGGTGTAGCGAGCGGGGATTACGCCAGCAGTTTCGCAGCCAGACTGGCATGACCATCAGCCAGTATCTGCGTCAGTTGCGGATTTGCCACGCGCAGTATCTGCTCCAGCATACCGAGCAGATGATCAGCGACATCGCGATGCTGTGCGGCTTTGAAGACAGTAACTATTTTTCAGTGGTGTTTAACCGGGAAGTGGGGATGACGCCAGGGCAGTGGCGTCATCGCAGTCGTGCCGCTTAGTTCGCCATACCGAGGCCCACAATATTGGCGGCGATGATAATCACCACACAACCGAGGCTCAGTACGCCCACCGGACGGCGTCCTGCATTGTTCCACTCTTTCAGCACCAGCCCCACCAGACCGCCGCACAGCACATAGAAACTCATGTGCAGCATCCAGCTCATATAGTCATACTGTGCCGGAATGCGGGCGTGGCCCCAGGCATAAAAGAAGAACTGGAAATACCACATCAGACCGCCCAGCATGGAGAGCAGAACGTTGCTGATGATCAGCGGTTTTGCCAGCGAGAAATCGGCTTTTACCGACAGTTCTTTCACTTTTGCCAGACGAATGAAGCAGAAACCCAGGTTGATGATCGCCCCGCCGCCCATGATAACGACATAGCTCGGCAATGCGACATACAGCGGGTCGACGCCTAATGCGGCGGCGGCTTCATGCATCGGTTTGGCGGCGTTCATGGCAAATGACATGCCTGCTGAGAAAATCCCGCACATGATCGCCAGCGCCAGGCCTTTCTTCAGATTGAACTCTTCCGCCGTGATGCCCATTTTGCGCTCTTTTAGCTGCCCTGCGCGGGTCACGATTCCCACGCCGATGAGCGCAACCAGAACACCCAGTAGCGTCATCTGACCGCCGGGGGTGTGAATCAACACATCAAAGTTGCCGTTAATAATCGGCGTCATCAGTGTCCCGACCACCAGGGTGATGCCGATGGCGATACCGATCCCCATCGACATGCCAAGATAGCGCATGGTCAGGCCATAGTTGATGTTACCCACGCCCCACATGGCGCCAAACAGGAATACCGGCAGCAACGTGGAGGAGGAGAAGGAGCCGTAATAGGCCCAGAAATCAGGAAGCAGCATGGCGCTGACGGCCCAGGGCAGGAGCAGCCAGGAGACGATACCCCCGATTGACCACATGGTTTCCCAGGACCAGTGTTTGACTTTTTTAAACGGGGCATAGAAACAGGCCGCACTGGCTGCGCCTATCAAATGCCAAAAAATACCCATCGTAATCGCGTGACTCATTGTTTTTATCCTCACCGTTGAAGTCGATGAATCTTCATCTGACGGGATGAGTGTAAAAATTGTACAGCGCATTAACCTTCGACCGGTTGCCGCGATACGCGCCACACTGGCAATGAGCGCATGATGGGGGTGAGCGGCCTCACAAAAACAACGTCATAACCAAAAGTTATAACCTTATTAAAACTACGGCATTGATAAACATTTTCAATATCATTTAATTAACTATAATGAACCAACTGATTACGCGGCGTTAACACCTCTGCCGCCCGACAATAATGGAGATGACTATGAGCTATACATTACCATCGCTGCCATACGCTTATGATGCACTGGAACCGCATTTCGACAAACAAACGATGGAAATCCATCACACCAAGCATCATCAGACCTATGTGAACAATGCGAATGCGGCACTGGAAAGCCTGCCGGAATTCGCCAGCCTGCCGGTTGAAGAACTGATCACCAAACTGGATCAGCTGCCAGCGGACAAAAAAACCGTACTGCGTAACAACGCGGGCGGTCACGCCAACCATAGCCTGTTCTGGAAAGGTCTGAAAAAAGGTACCTCCCTGCAGGGCGATCTGAAAGCGGCTATCGAGCGTGATTTCGGCTCTGTTGAGAAATTTAAAGAAGAATTCGAGAAAGCGGCTGCCACCCGTTTCGGCTCTGGCTGGGCGTGGCTGGTGCTGAAAGGCGACAAACTGGCGGTGGTTTCTACCGCGAACCAGGACTCGCCGTTAATGGGTGAAACCATTTCTGGCACGTCCGGTTTCCCGATCCTGGGTCTGGATGTGTGGGAACACGCTTACTACCTGAAATTCCAGAACCGCCGTCCGGACTACATCAAAGCGTTCTGGGACGTCGTCAACTGGGACGAGGCTGCTGCCCGTTTCGCGGCGAAAAAATAAGTTTTCATTGCCTTCGGGCATGAACGAAACCCTGCCTTTCACGGCGGGGTTTTTTATTGCCTGAAGCCTGTCTCATGTGATGTTTATCACCTTTAGAAACATTGATCTGATAAATTTAAAATGGAGTTTCAATTTGTAATTTAGATCACTTTTCTCTCTTGCAAGAATGTCTATTGTGGCTGCATCAAATACTGCTGATGGGTGTGTGGAAAGCAGAAATCGGCGGCAACAATTTATAATTCAGTGAGTTAAGGTGAGAATATGCAGATCAAACGTGCGATAGAAAAAATACCGGGTGGTATGATGCTTGTTCCGTTGTTTTTGGGCGCGCTCTGCCATACCTTCTCCCCCGGTGCGGGCAAATATTTTGGTTCCTTTACCAATGGGTTGATCACCGGCACCGTGCCAATTCTGGCCGTCTGGTTCTTCTGCATGGGGGCGTCCATCAAACTGAGCGCGACCGGTACGGTATTACGTAAATCCGGGACGCTGGTGGTGACCAAAATTGCCGTGGCGTGGGTAGTGGCTGCTATTGCGTCACGCATTATTCCGGAACATGGTGTTGAGGTCGGGTTCTTTGCCGGGATGTCCACGCTGGCGTTGGTGGCGGCAATGGATATGACCAACGGTGGTCTGTACGCGTCTATCATGCAGCAGTACGGCACCAAAGAAGAAGCGGGCGCGTTTGTTCTGATGTCGCTGGAGTCTGGTCCGCTGATGACCATGATTATCCTCGGTACCGCGGGCATCGCCTCCTTTGAACCACATGTGTTTGTCGGTGCGGTACTGCCGTTCCTGGTCGGTTTCGCGCTGGGCAACCTTGACCCTGATCTGCGCGATTTCTTCAGTAACGCCGTCCATACGCTGATCCCTTTCTTCGCCTTCGCGCTGGGTAACACTATCGATTTGACCGTGATTGCACAGACCGGTCTGTTGGGTGTCCTGCTGGGTCTGGCGGTCATTGTGGTGACGGGTATTCCGCTGATTATCGCTGACAAGTACATCGGTGGCGGCGACGGTACCGCGGGTCTTGCCGCGTCCAGCTCCGCAGGTGCGGCGGTGGCAACACCGGTACTGATTGCGGAAATGATCCCGGCATTCAAACCGATGGCACCGGCAGCTACCTCGCTGGTCGCAACCTCGGTGATTGTGACCTCTATTCTGGTGCCTATCCTGACCTCCATCTGGTCGCGTAAAGTGAAAGGCCAGGCGGCGGTAGCGGAGATCCGCGAAACGGTTAAATAACTGTTTGTTATGGAACATAAAGGAGCCCGGCATTGCCGGGCTTTTTGTCGTTACTGGATGCCGAACACGCTGTCGATGTGCTGACACTGTGCGGCGCTAAGCTCGCCGCCAAAGTTGCGGGAGTGGGGCTGACAGTAGCCAAACTTACGTGATACTACGGTTTTGATGGTGGTGACAAAATCGTCGCCAATCGAATAGATCGACATGAAGCGGCCAATCTCCCGCTGGACATTATGCAGCGTCTGGAAATCGCCTGCTGCCCAGGCTTCCCGCGCCTGCACGAACAGCTCCGGCATGATGTTATTCAGCCCGGAAATAATCCCCGCACCGCCCGCCAGCAGGTTAGGAATGAAGTATTCGTCATAACCGGAGAGCACCGCGAAATCGTTACGTACAGCTTCGGTGGCGATAATGATATTGCGCGTGTGCGACTGGCAATCCACTGTGTCTTTAATCCCGGCGAAATTCGGGAACTCTTTCGCCAGCGTAGCGGTGATTTCCGGGGTGATATCGCAGCCGGTACGCGCCGGGAAATTGTAGGCGAACCATTTACCGCTGAACTGCTTGCCGAGCGCTCTGAAATAGCTCAACAGCTGATTTGACGTCTGCCCGTAATAGTATGGTGGCAGCACCATCACGCCATCATAGCCGGTGCGGAACGCTTCCTCCGCCATGCGCACGATATCCGCCACGCAGGTGGAAGAGACGTTAGCAACCATTGCCAGCGGCGACATGGCGCGCGCCTCGCGGATGAGCTGCAGGCGCTCCTCAAGGCTGAGCGAGGCAAATTCACCGATACTGCCCATCAGCAAAATGACGTCAATTCTCGCCGCAGTCAGGCGAGCGAGATGTTGAGAGAGACCGTTCATGTCGAGCGCGCCCTGTGCATCCATCGGCGTTATCGAAGGGCACCAGACGCCAGAAAAACGAGAATGCGTGGTCATGTCGTTGACTCCTTGTTGTGAAATGGCGTTTCAAATAATCTTCATGAATAGCACGAACATTGAAACATAAGGTTTACGCCGGTCGCATTTTGCTTAGTCAATGAACAAAAAAATGTGTTCTACTATCGTCTGCGACGACAAAACGGAAGGGAGAACACATGCGATATCCGGTGGAGGTTTTTACAGGCAGGATCCGCGACTACGCAGGTAGCGGGCCGAGTGCTATCGCCAAGATTCAGCTCGACGGCGAACTGATGCTGACGGAGCTGGGGCTGGAAGGCGACGAGCAGGCTGAAAAGAAGTATCACGGCGGGCCCGATCGCGCGCTGTGCCATTATCCGCGTGAGCATTACGCCGACTGGGCGCGGCAGTTTCCCGAACTGGCAGAGCAGTTCTGCGCCCCGGCGTTTGGCGAGAATTTGTCGACCGAGGGGCTGACTGAGCAGAACGCCTTTATCGGTGATATTTTTCGCTGGGGTGATGCGCTGATTCAAATCACGCAGCCGCGCTCTCCCTGTTACAAGCTGAATTATCACTTTAATATCAGCGACATGGCGTCGCAGATGCAGAGCAGCGGCAACGTGGGCTGGCTGTATCGGGTGATTGCGCCGGGAAAGGTCTCCAGTGAATCGCCGCTGGAGCTGGTATCGCGGCTGAGCGAAATATCAGTTTATGAGGCGGCGGCCATTGCCTGGCATCTGCCGTTTGATGATGAACAGTATCACCGTTTGCTGTCGGCGGCGGGGTTATCGGTCAGTTGGGCGAGGACAATGCAGAAGCGGCGTTTAAGCGGTGAGATTGAGGATAATTCGCGGCGATTGACGGGGAAATAACCCTCCCTCCGATGGAGAGAGGGGTTTTATTACGGCGCGCGCTTGTACAGCGGCAGCCAGATCGTCAGACGTAAACCCCCGAGCGGGCTGTCGTCCGCTTTTACCCAGCCGCGATGCTGCTGGATGGCGGTTTCCACAATCGCCAGCCCCAGACCGGTACCGCCGGATTCACGATCCCGCGCCTCGTCGGTACGGTAGAATGGACGGAAAATCTGCTCTCTGTCTTCCGGGCTCACGCCCGGGCCGTCATCATCCACGTTAATGGTGATGCCGTCTTTATCCACCGCAAACGCCACCGAGATTTTGGTGTGCGAATAGCGCAGCGCATTGCGAACGATATTTTCAAATGCACTCTCCAGCGCATTCGGGTTACCGTACAGCGGCCACGGGCCCGGCGGGTATTCCACGGTGAAGGATTTGCCGACCTGTTCCGCTTCGAACGCGGCGTTGTCGAGCACTTCGCTCCACAACTGGTTTGCTTTCAGCGTTTCACTGACCAGCGCGTTTTTCTGCTGATTGCGCGACATCACCAGCAGATCATTGATCATGCTGTCCAGACGCTGCGCTTCCGTTTCAATGCGCTCCAGCTCTTTGCTCTCGCCCGCACGGCGACGCAGAAGCGCTGTGCCGAGCTGTAAGCGCGTCAGCGGCGTGCGAAGCTCGTGGGAGATGTCCGACAGCAAACGCTGCTGGGTGGTCATCATGCGTTCCAGCGCGGTCACCATCTGGTTAAAACTGGCGCCAGCCGCCAGGAATTCCTGCGGTCCGGCTTCCAGTTCCGGGTGCTGGCGTAAATTCCCCTGCGCCACTTCATCCGCCGCATTTTTCAGCTTACGGGCGGGTTTCGCCAGGCTCCACGCCAGCCACAGCAACAGCGGTGAGCTGACCAGCATGGTGACAATCAGCAACAGCAGCGGGCGGTCAAACAGCAGGTTGATAAAATCGGATTGCGAACTGCTGGCAGGGCGAATCAGATAGAGCTGGTAATTATCCTCCCCATCGCGGATGGCAAAGGGCCCGACCAGCTCTACCCGACCATACTTTTTCTTCTGCGGGTGATCGGCGTTATCCGCCTGACCGATGAAGTTACGGATGATCTGCATTTCGCTACGCTCGGCGCCGATCACACGTCCTTCACTGGTGACCAGCAACAGGCGCTGCCCCGGAGGCGCCCATTTATCGATAGCGCGAAACAGTCGGCGCCACCACATCAGGTCATTAGGAGGATCGTTGGCCAGCTCAGCTTCAACGTGCTGTTCAATCATGAGTCCCTGACGTTGCTCACTTTCCAGCAATTCGGTCATCTGACGCGAATCCAGTTTCGGCAACATCAATACCAGCATCAGCACCAGTGCCAGCGTCAACCAGAAGATGGCAAAGATACGTGCGGTCAAACTTCCTATCATGAAGCGGATACCATCAGATAGCCGCGGCCACGCAGGGTTTTAAACCAGGGATGACCATCTTTGCGCTCAGGTAGTTTGCGGCGCAGGTTGGAGATATGCATATCGATCGCGCGATCGAACGGCGTTAAGCGTTTGCCCAGCACTTCCTGGCTCAAATGTTCGCGAGAAACCACCTGGCCGAGATGCTGCGCCAGCAGGTACAACAGCGTGAATTCGGTGCCGGTCAGTTCCAGCGCCTGGCCATCGAAGCTCGCTTCCTGGCGCCCCGGGTTGAGGCTTAATGCGTCGACTTCGAGTGTCGGCGAACCGTTGTCGCTGTTCTGTTGCTGTTCGCTCCAGTGGGAACGGCGCAAAATCGCGCGAATACGCGCCACCAGTTCACGATCATTGAACGGTTTCGGTAAATAGTCATCCGCGCCAAGCTCAAGGCCCAGCACGCGATCCAGCTCGCTACCGCGCGCGGTCAGCATAATGACGGGGGTCTGGTGTGTCTGTCGTAACTCTTTAAGTGTGTCGATACCGTTTTTCTTCGGCATCATCACATCGAGTAAAAGCAAGTCGATGCTGTCGTCGAGCAGCGCCAGCGCCTGTTCGCCATCATGGGCGACCAGAACGTTGAAGCCTTCCATGTCCAGCAACTCCTTTAACAGGGAGGTGAGCTCCCGGTCATCATCAACTAACAGGATTTTATTCATTGTTTAAATACCTCCGAGGCAGAAAGTACGTCATCAAGGCTCGCTAATCCATGACTTTACGTTGTTTTACACCCCCTGACGCATGTTTGCAGCCTGAATCGTAGACTGTCTCTCGTTGAATCGCGACATTAAAGTTTTTGGGAGCAAGTGATGCGCAAAGTTATCGCTGCCGTCATGGCCTCAACGCTGGCGCTAAGTGCTTATAGCCAGGCTGCTGAAGTCGACACCAGCGTTAACGGGCAGCCGAATGTCGGCCCCGCCCAGCGAAACGGTCAGAACCACATGTTCGACGGCATAAGTTTAACCGAACATCAGCGCCAACAGATGCGGGATCTTATGCAACGAGCGCGGCATGACCAGCCCCCCGTTAATGTTAGCGAACAGGAGATAATGCATCGCCTTATCACCGCAAACCGTTTTGATGAAACCGCTGTGCGCGCCCAGGCTGAAAAGATGGCGCAAGAACAGGTCGCTCGCCAGGTCGAAATGGCGAAGGTACGAAATCAGATGTACCACCTGTTAACCCCGGAGCAGCAGGCGGTTTTAAATGACAAGCATCAGCAACGAATGGACCAGTTGCGAGAGATTGCCAGGATGCAGCAAAACGCAGCCATGGCGCTTTCCAGTAGCAGTAGTACCCTGAGTCACCAGTAACAAACCCTGTTTTCCTTGCCATAGACACCATCCCTGTCTTCCCCCTCATGATGAGGGGGTTTTTTTTGCCTGTTAATTAGGAAATTAATCCTTCACCGCTATCCGCTATACTAGCCGCAGAAACGAGCTGGAGTGTCTATGAACCAATCCTATGGACGACTTGTCAGCAGGGCGGCGATCGCGGCGACGATCATGGCTACCGTGCTGCTGGTAATTAAAATTTTCGCGTGGTGGTTTACCGGGTCCGTCAGTATTCTGGCGGCGCTGGTAGATTCATTAGTGGATATCGCCGCCTCGCTGACCAACCTGCTGGTGGTGCGTTATTCGCTACAGCCTGCAGATGAAGAGCACACCTTCGGCCACGGCAAAGCGGAGTCGCTGGCGGCATTGGCGCAAAGCATGTTTATTTCCGGATCGGCGCTGTTTTTGTTCCTCACCGGCATTCAGCATCTGGTGCAACCAGAGCCGATGAACCAGCCGGGCATCGGGGTGATTGTGACGATTATTGCGCTCATCAGCACCCTGATGCTGGTCACGTTTCAGCGCTGGGTGGTTCGCAAGACGCAAAGCCAGGCCGTTCGCGCCGATATGCTACATTATCAGTCTGATGTTATGATGAACGGTGCGATTCTGGTGGCGCTGGGGCTTGCCTGGCATGGCTGGCATCGCGCCGATGCCTTGTTTGCGCTGGGCATTGGCATCTATATTTTATATAGCGCGTTGCGTATGGGTTATGATGCGGTGCAGTCGCTGCTGGATCGTGCGCTGCCGGACGATGAACGTAGCGAAATAATCAGTATCGTGACAAGCTGGCCCGGCGTCAGCGGCGCGCACGATCTTCGAACGCGGCAGTCAGGGCCGACCCGCTTTATTCAGATTCATTTGGAAATGGAAGATAACTTGCCATTAGTTCAGGCGCATTTAGTGGCTGAGCAGGTGGAGCAGGCAATTTTGCAGCGTTTCCCGGGGTCTGATGTGATTATTCACCAGGATCCCTGCTCAGTGGTACCTCAGGGCCACCAGGGGCAGTTTGAACTTTCGTAATCGGTTGTAAATTTACCGGCCGGACTGGCATTTTTTGTATAAATTACCGCCGTTTGGTCTGACCTGAATCAATTCAGCACGAAGAGCTTGATATACTATTGCTACTAATAGAGTCGTTCACTCCCCGGTCCGGGAGCGCTTCGGGCAAAAGAATTAATTTTTAGCATTCCTAAGTTCAGAGGTAGTCATGATTAAAAAAATCGGTGTGTTGACAAGTGGCGGTGATGCTCCGGGCATGAACGCGGCGATCCGTGGCGTTGTGCGCGCAGCCTTGTCAGAAGGTCTGGAAATTTTTGGTATCTACGACGGGTACCAGGGTTTGTATGAAGATCGTATGGTTCAGCTCGACCGTTACAGTGTCTCCGATATGATCAACCGTGGCGGCACCTTCCTCGGTTCAGCGCGTTTCCCGGAATTCCGCGATGAAAATATTCGTGCTGTGGCTATCGAAAACATGAAAAAACGCGGGCTCGACGCGCTGGTGGTTATTGGCGGTGACGGTTCGTACCTCGGTGCGCAACGTCTGACCGAAATGGGCTTCCCGTGCATCGGTCTGCCGGGCACCATCGACAACGACATCAAAGGCACTGACTACACCATCGGTTTCTTCACCGCACTGGGTACCGTGGTTGAAGCGATTGACCGCCTGCGTGACACCTCTTCTTCTCACCAGCGTATTTCCATCGTAGAAGTGATGGGCCGTTACTGCGGCGACCTGACCCTGGCGGCGGCAATTGCTGGCGGCTGTGAGTTCGTTGTGGTGCCGGAAGTGGAATTCAACCGTAACGATCTGGTTGCTGAAATCAAAGCGGGTATTGCGAAAGGCAAGAAACACGCGATTGTGGCGATTACTGAGCACGTTTGCGACGTTGACGAACTGGCGCATTTCATTGAGAAAGAAACCGGCCGTGAAACCCGTGCAACCGTTCTGGGTCACATCCAGCGTGGTGGTTCTCCGGTGCCTTACGACCGTATTCTCGCTTCCCGTATGGGCGCTTATGCCATTGAACTGCTGCAGCAGGGTTACGGTGGTCGCTGCGTTGGTATCCAGAACGAGAAACTGGTTCACCACGACATCATCGATGCTATCGAAAATATGAAGCGTCCGTTCAAGACTGACCTGCTGGACTGCGCGAAGAAATTGTACTGATGGGCTGAGCCTGTCGGCAGAATAAAAAAAGCCTTCTCATTGAGAAGGCTTTTTTGTCGGTCATTATTCGATATCGAGGGGATCTTCGGACAGGATAATGCCAGTATTGTCGGCATACAGATGATCACCAGAGAAGAAGGTCACACCGCCGAAATTGACGCGAATGTCGCTTTCGCCAATGCCTTCACCCGCAGCACCCACCGGGATTGCCGCCAGCGCCTGAATGCCCAGATCCATCTCTTCCAGGTCATCCACCTGACGCACCGCGCCATAGATGACAATGCCTTCCCATTCATTCTGAACGGCAAGACGGGCGAGATCGGCATCAAGTAATGCCCGACGGACAGAACCACCGCCATCGACCAGCAGAATGCGGCCACGGCCATTCTGTTCGAGCATATCGTACAGCAACCCGTTATCCTCGAAACATTTCACCGTGATGATCTGCCCACCAAACGACGAACGTCCTCCAAAGTTGGAGAACAGCGGTTCCACGACGTTGACATCTTCCTGATAGATGTCACAAAGCTCGGAAGTATCGTATTTCATAGGATTTACGTTCAGTTGCTGCAAGAGTTTTCAGTATATCGCGCTAAGTGCGTTGTTGGCAAAATCATCAATTGTTAATTGATATTTGTCAGTTACGCTGCGAGCCTGCTGCCGATAATCCCAATCACAAACAGCAGGTTAGTCAGCAGTGCCGCTTTTACCGTCTGTTCGAGCATCGGACGCATGGCTGCCGGATCGCGTTCACGCACCACATAACGGGCCTGTTTCACCAGCAGTGGCGCGGCGAGAATAAACAGCCAGCCCCAGAGGCTGTGCAGTGAAATCAGGTTAAACAGCGCCAGACAGAGCAGGGCGCCCATCAGCAGACAGACGTGATAACGGCGCGCATTAACCGGACCGAGGCGTACGGCGAGCGTGTTCTTGCCGTTTTCGCTGTCGCTGGTAATGTCGCGCAGATTATTGATGTTCAGCACTGCCGTCGCCAGCAGACCACAAGCGGTGGCGGGCAGGAAAATCGCCGGGTGGATGTTATGCGCCTGCAGATACCAGCTACCCATCACGCTCAGCCAGCCGAAGAAAATCAGCACTGAAATGTCGCCAAGCCCGATATAACCGTACGGACGCGTGCCGACGGTATAAGTGATGGCGGCGATGATCGACAACCCGCCAAGCACCAGAAAGCCGATAAAGTCGCCAATTCCCTGATACGCGGCAAACAGCAGCGCCAGACCGGAGAGGCAAATCAGCGCGACGGTGACAATCAGCGCCCGCTTCATCTGCGACTGGGTGATCATCCCTTTCTGCATACCGCGCAACGGCCCGAGGCGATCAGGCTTGTCGCTGCCCTTCATGGCATCGCCGTAGTCGTTTGCCAGGTTGGATAAGATTTGCAGTAAACCCGCGGTGATCAACGCCAGCACAGCGACCAGCGGATCGAAATATCCTTGCCACCAGGCGAGCGCAGTACCGACGACAATCGCGGCAAACGCGAGGGGCAACGTTTTAGGGCGGAGGCTTTCCAGCCAGGCCTGAGTGCGGCTAATTTCAGTCATAGTTCCAGCCAAAAAAATGGGGGCGAAAGCCCCCATCAACAAAGATGAAAATGCATTTACCGCGATTATAGAATAAAACGGCTCAGATCTTCATCTGCCACCAACGCATCCAGATGTTTGCTCACATAATCTGCGTCAATGGTAATGGTTTCGCCGCCCAGTTCGCTGGCATCAAAGGAGATTTCCTCCACCAGACGTTCCAGCACGGTGTGCAGACGACGCGCACCGATGTTCTCGGTGGATTCGTTAACCTGCCACGCGGCCTGGGCGATGCGCTTGATACCATCGTCGGTAAAGTCGATGTTGACCCCTTCAGTCGCCATCAGCGCTTTGTACTGCACGGTAACGGAGGCGTTTGGCTCTGTCAGGATGCGCTCGAAATCTTCCGTGGTCAGCGCCTGCAGCTCAACGCGGATCGGCAGACGACCCTGCAGTTCCGGGATCAGGTCAGACGGGCTGGCCACCTGGAACGCCCCGGAGGCGATAAACAGAATGTGGTCGGTTTTCACCATGCCGTGTTTGGTAGAGACGGTGCAGCCTTCCACCAGCGGCAGCAGGTCGCGCTGCACACCTTCGCGGGAGACGTCCGGGCCGGAGGTGTTGCCGCCGCGCTTACAGATTTTGTCGATTTCGTCGATGAATACGATCCCGTGCTGCTCAACGGCATCAATGGCGTCCTGCTTCAGCTCTTCCGGGTTCACCAGTTTCGCGGCTTCTTCTTCCACCAGCAGTTTCAGCGCGTCTTTGATCTTCAGCTTACGCGGTTTCTGTTTCTGCCCGCCCAGGTTCTGGAACATGGACTGCAACTGGCTGGTCATTTCTTCCATTCCCGGCGGCGCCATGATTTCAACGCCCATCGGCGCTGCCGCCAGGTTTATCTCGATTTCTTTGTCGT
Source organism: Trabulsiella odontotermitis (assembly GCF_030053895.1). Lineage (NCBI taxonomy): Bacteria > Pseudomonadati > Pseudomonadota > Gammaproteobacteria > Enterobacterales > Enterobacteriaceae > Trabulsiella > Trabulsiella odontotermitis. The sequence continues at coordinate 4,539,308 of NZ_CP125781.1, read as the reverse complement.
CCAGCTGGCCTTCACGCAGTTTTTTGCGGAATGCCTGACGCGCGGCAGACGGTTCCTGTGCCGCTTCGTTCTGGCCCCAGTTATTTTTCGCCGGGGGGATCAGCACATCAAGAATGCGCTCTTCCGCCAGCTCTTCCGCGCGATAGCGGTTTTTCTCGATCGACTGCATGCGCACCATTTTCACGGCGGCATCGGTCAGATCGCGAATGATGGAATCCACCTCTTTCCCGACGTAGCCCACTTCGGTGAATTTAGTGGCTTCGACCTTGATAAACGGCGCGTTAGCCAGCTTCGCCAGGCGACGGGCGATTTCCGTTTTACCGACACCGGTCGGGCCGATCATCAGAATATTTTTTGGCGTTACTTCATGGCGCAGCTCTTCATCCAGCTGCATACGACGCCAGCGATTACGCAGGGCAATAGCCACGGAGCGCTTCGCCGCGTCCTGGCCGATAATGTGTTTGTTCAGTTCGCTGACAATTTCGCGTGGGGTCATTTCAGACATGGGAGATCCTTACGCTTTAGAGGGTAATTCTTCGATGGTGTGGAAATGGTTGGTATAAATGCAGATATCACCTGCAATATCCAGCGCTTTGACCGCGATGTCGCGGGCGCCCATTTCGGTGTTTTCCAGCAGCGCGCGAGCTGCAGCCTGCGCATAAGGGCCGCCGGAGCCAATGGCGATCAGATCGTTTTCAGGCTGAACGACGTCACCGTTACCGGTGATGATAAGAGAGGCGTTTTCGTCCGCGACAGCCAGCAGGGCTTCGAGCTTGCGCAACATGCGATCGGTGCGCCAGTCTTTTGCCAGCTCAACGGCCGCTTTGACCAGATGGCCCTGGTGCATTTCCAGTTTACGTTCAAACAGTTCGAACAGCGTGAACGCGTCTGCAGTGCCACCCGCGAAACCAGCAATCACTTTGTCGTTGTACAGACGGCGGACTTTTTTCACGTTGCCTTTCATGACGGTATTGCCCAGCGTGGCCTGACCATCACCGGCGATAACCACATGACCGTTACGGCGAACACTTACTATTGTTGTCACGAGCAGACCCCTTGGTTGCAATTCAGAATACGCGCCCCGCACAGTGTACGGGGCAGAATGCAATTATAGATGGGGGGCAATTTGGGGGTTTCAACCCCCGGCGCCGAGACGAATGCAGTTTGTGTGACCGGCCAGCTTCAGGCGGTTGATGGTGCTGTCGGCGTTATCTTTGCCTTTTACCGGGCCGATAACGACGCGATTCCAGCCGTTGTTGGTGGTGATGCGGGAGTCAAAGCCTTCAAAGGCGAGCTGGGCGCGCACGGTTTCGGCCTGGTCGACGCCTTTAAACGAACCGCATTGTACCATCCAGCGGCGTTCGTCTTTTTTCTCCGCCGTCGCTTTCGGCGCTTCCGGTTCACGGGTGACCGGCGCTGCCTGCTGCGTTTTCGGCTGTTGCGCCGTGGTATGCGCCGGCGTCTGGATCAGATCCTGATAAGGCTGCTGGCTGGAGGTTGTTTGTTTCGGCTGCTGCGTCTGACGCGGCGGCTGGGTCGTTTGCGCGGTGCGCGGCTGCTCCGCGACGCGGAGTTGCGTACGGGGCTGCTGGACAGGCTGCGTTTGCGTCCACTGTTGTTGCTGTTGCGCCTGCTGCTGTTGCTGAGCCAGACGCTGACGCTGCAGCGTTTGCTGGCGCTGCTCCGGCGTTTGCTCATTCCACGGCACTTCGGTGAGCTGCGTCGGCTGCTGGCGCATATCGGCCTGCATCTGCGCTAACAACTGGCGCTGTTCATCCGTCAGTTGATCGGCATTTTTCACTTCGCCGCCCGCAGACGGTTCTGTTGGCGCGCGAACGCCAGGCTGGCGGCTTTCCAGCTCTTTAATGTAACGCCAGCGCTCTTCAGGTTTTGGCGGCAAACCGTTGCCCGTCATCTGACGGCTCTGCAACGTATCGGCATCTTCTTTTTTGTGGTGGGTAATAAAATACAGGCCACCGATAAAGGCCACCAGCACAGCGGCAGCGATGGCGACCATAGCGGGTGAAACGGAAGAAAAGCTGCTCTGCTTTTTCCTTGAGGTGCTCTTTTTGCGCCGCGAAGGAGCCGGTTGGCTGCGGCGTACATAATCTCGTTGTGCCACTATCGTTTCGCTGTATTTATTCGTTTCTCAGCCCGCCATGTTACTTAAGCGGCGGGGCTTTGACCAGATGACCGTGTCCGAAAGCCGTTTGCTTTAGGGATTTATTTTACGCGTCGTGCCGCGAACGATCAGTTCACAGTCAAGTAAACGCGAGCCACTGCTGACATTTTGCCCGTGCAGCTGATCCAATAACAGCAGCATCGCCTCGCGGCCGATATCAAAACGCGGTTGGGAGACGGTGGTCAACGGCGGGTCGCAAAACTCCGATAACGAGATGTTATCAAAGCCAATAAGAGACAAATCATTCGGGATTTTCAGCCCCCGACGTTTCGCATATGAGAGCGCGCCCAGCGCCATGATGTCGCTGTGGCAGAATACCGCCGTGGGCGGTTTCGGCAGCGCCAGCAACTGTTCCAGCGCCTGGCCGCCCGCTTCATAGGTGAAATTACCGCGCGCAATGTAGTGCGGATCAATTGTGATGCCGTTACGACGCAGCGCCTGTACGTAGCCCTGCAAACGGTAGTGGCACAGCGGCATCTCTTCGGGGCCGGCGATGCAGCCAATCCGCTCATGGCCCAGTTCGTGGAGATAATTAACGGCGTCAAAGGCGGCGGTCAGGTTGTCGATGTGAACGGTTGGCAGTTCCAGCTCAGGCGCGAACTCGTTGGCCATCACCATTGGCGGCAGATTGCGTTGTTCTTCAATGCTGGCGTCAAAGGGGAGCCGTGAGCCCAGCAGCAGCATGCCATCAATTTGTTTGGTGATGATCAGATCAATGAAGGTTTTTTCCTGCTGGTTCTGATGCGCGCAGTCGCCAATCAGCACCAGATAGCCATGTTTGGCGGCAGTGACTTCAATACCGCGGATGGTTTCGCTGAAAAAGGGATCGCAGATATCCGGGACAATCACCAGAATCGTGCGTGATTCGTTGCGCTTCATGTTGCGACCGAGCGACTGCGGTAAATAGCCGACTTCCAGCGCCGCCTGTTCAACCCGGTTGCGGGTTGCCTGCGACACTTTGTCGGGATTCATTAACGCACGGGACACGGTTGCCGTTGAGACGTTGGCCTTGATGGCAACGTCCTTCATGGTAGCAGCAACGACCTCTTTTTTAGGCTTCACCTGGTTTCTCCTCGCTGACGGGTGCAGACACATCCGCTGTCTCTGACTTCAGCTCACATTTTTATCAGATAGTGGGTCATGAGAGTTACAGAATTTTCATGAAAAATGTGATGAATCTTGAATTTCTCGATCTGGCTCGCAGGGAAAGGCCTTAGCCTTCAATCGGATCAACATCCAGCACCCATTTCACTTTGCGCGATTCAGGCAGCGTATTGATGAGCGCCAGCGTGCCACTCACGATATGTTGCAAGCGGATGCGGGAAGGGTGTTGTAGCAAAATTTGCCAGCGCCAGCGACCGCCGCGTTTTGGCGCCAGCGCGGGCACCGGGCCAAGCACCCACAGTTTGTCGTCCGCCAGCGGGCTTGCCTGAATCAGATTGCGCAACTGTTGCAGAAACAGCGGTGCCAGCTGGTTGTTATGATCTTCCGCGCGGATCAGTACGTGGCTGGTCCATGGCGGGAGCTGCATGGTCTGACGCTCGGCCAGCGCCTGTTGGGCAAAGGCGTCATAACCCTGATGCAGCAGCGTTTGCAGCAGCGGGTGTTCCGGGTGATGGGTTTGCAGGATCACCTCGCCCTGTTTCCCGGCGCGACCGGCGCGGCCGGAGACCTGAGTATACAGCTGCGCAAAGCGTTCCGCCGAGCGGAAATCGGCCGAGAACAGCGCGCCATCGACGTCCAGCAGCGCCACCAGCGTGACATCCGGGAAATGGTGGCCTTTCGCCAGCATCTGCGTACCAATGAGAATGCGGGCGCCGCCGCGATGCACCTCTTGCAGATACTTCTCCAGCGCGCCTTTGCGGCTGGTAGTGTCACGGTCAATGCGCGAGACGGGTACACCCGGAAACAGTGGCGCGAGCGCCTGTTCGAGTTGCTCCGTCCCCAGCCCGACCGACACCAGGTGGGTGGATCCGCACGACGGACACTGGCGTGGCACCGGACGCTGGCTGTCGCAATGATGGCAGCGCAACTGCTGTTGCGCCTGATGCAGTGTGTAATAGCTGTCGCAGCGCGGGCATTCGGCAATCCAGCCGCAGTCGTGGCACAGCAGCGCAGGCGCAAAACCACGGCGGTTCAAAAACAGGATCACCTGATTATTCGCCAGCAAATGCTGGCGCATGCGGCTCATCAGCGCCGGCGACAGCCCGGCCTGCAGCGGCTGGCCTTTAAGATCCAGCACATGCTGATTCGCCGGGCGCGCGTTCCCGGCGCGTTTTGTCAGGTTTAGCTGATGGTATTTGCGCTGGCGAACGTTGTGCAGGGTTTCCAGTGCGGGGGTCGCCGAACCGAGTACTATCGGGATTTGCTCGCTGTGCGCACGGTAGACCGCCAGATCACGGGCGTGATAGCGCCAGCCTTCCTGCTGTTTATAGGAGCTGTCATGCTCTTCATCGATGACGATGACGCCGAGATTTTTAAAAGGAGTAAATAAGGAAGAGCGCGTTCCGATGACGATTGCCGCTTCGCCGTTTTTGGCTTTCAGCCAGGCGGACAAGCGTTCGCTGTCGTTGAGGCCGGAATGCAGCACTTCCACAGGGGCGTTAAAGCGCTGGCGAAAGCGGGCGATGGTTTGAGGCGTCAGACCGATTTCCGGCACCATTACCAGCGCCTGTTTCCCCTGCGCCAGCACATTTTCCAGTACGCTCAGATAAACTTCGGTTTTGCCGGAGCCGGTCACGCCCGCCAGCAGCCAGGCGGAAAAACGATCCGCCGCGCTGTGGATGGCGCCAACAGCGGTGGCCTGCTCGGTATTGAGCCGCAGACGCTCGCCCGCCACCGCATATTCACTGTGCCAGTCGGCGAGTGGCGGCGTTTCGCTTGCCAGTTCGCACAATCCTTTTGTTCTCAGCGTTTGCAGTGTGGCGTCGGTAAACTCCAGATCTGCCACCTGATGGCGCCAGATTTTCCCCTGGCGAAGTGCGGCCAGCGCCTGCTGCTGTTTCGGCGAACGCTTCAGGCTATAAATGTCGATAGCCTGGCCCTGTTCCGTGGCGAACCAGTACCACAGCGGCGCATGGCTGGCCGGTTTGCCCTGGCGCAGCAGGACAGGTAACGCGTGGAAAAGCACATCACCAACAGGATGATGATAATACTCCGCAGCCCACAACAGCATTCCCCAGACGGTAGTGGTAAAGACGGATTCGCCATCCAGCACCTCAACCACGTTTTTCAGCTCAGCAAGCGGCAACTCGCTGTTGTCACTCACCGATACCACAATGCCGATTCGCTCCTGTTTGCCAAACGGCACGCGTACACGACACCCGGCTTTGGCGCTCATGCTGTCGGGCAGCAGATAGTCAAAGGTGCGGGGCAGCGGAACGGGCAAGGCAACGTGAGCAACGAGCATTGAATCTTCCTGACTTGAAAAGTGGCGCGTTAGTATACACATTACACGAAGGGGAAGTGCGGATCAGTTTGCATACGCTGGTTAAATTCTGTATCATTCGCCGCCTTTAATGCGAAATAGTCGCGTTAAACTACCTATATTATTAACATCGCGTGGTGTCCGGCGTTGGGGCTGGAAGAGCGACGCGGCCTTAACTGAGGTTTCCCATGAAAAAAGGTATTCACCCGAATTATGTAGAAATTACTGCAACTTGTTCTTGCGGTAATGTGATCAAAACCCATTCTACCGTGGGTCACGATCTGAACCTGGACGTGTGCAGCAACTGCCACCCGTTCTACACTGGCAAGCAGCGTGATGTTGCAACCGGTGGTCGTGTTGACCGCTTCAACAAGCGTTTCAGCATCCCGGGCAGCAAATAAGTTTTGCTCCCAGAAAAAAGCGCCGCAAGGCGCTTTTTTTGTGTCCGCTTTTCCTCCTGTCACGGTCCTTTCCTGTCTTTGTAGTGAAACTGTTATAAAACCGTTCATTTTTATTAATTGAAACGATGTTTCTCATTTTATGATAAATTGTTTTTATTATTGATCTCCGTCTTTGTAATCTTTCGTTTTCTGCCATCAATTTTATTTTGTGGCAAAATTTAAAAGGTTTTTATGATGGCGCTGCCATAAAGTTCATGACGCTACTCAATTCTATAATCAGACTTTGTGATTTTCACTTCGGTGTAAATCACAGGTTTATTCTATTGCTGGGATCTCACTTTTTGAGAGGGTTGGTCATGAAATTAAAATATGTCTTATTACTTATTTCAGTATTATCCTGTGCCGCGCATGCTGGTTACGTTGATTACCGCCATGAATATTACGATGACGGACGTAACTATGACCGTGTTTATATGTCCCATCGTTTTGCAACAGGATTCGGTGTTGCGGTAGAAGCCATTTCTCGTTCCGATGATGCACAGTCTAATAGTGCCTGGAATAATATGGAAAGTAATGGTAACGAGTATACGGCAAGCTATCAGTTCACCTGGCAGGATCTGGTCTGGCAGCCTGGCGTTGCGGTTGAAACAGGCGATAACATCACGATCTATAAGCCTTATATCCGCGTACAATACAACATTAACGATAGCTGGTGGACCGCATTCCGCTATCGCCAGGAATATGCACGCAGGAACGCTGATGGCAAAGATGACCGTATGGTGTACCGGCCTGAAGCCTGGCTCGGCTATAACGTCGCAAACTGGATGTTTGAGCTGAATGGTATTTATAAAATTGCCGATAGCGAAGATTTATATAACAACAAAAAAGAAGATTACGAATATAACTTCCGCGTTGCTTATAAATTTGGCTCCTGGGTTCCCTTTGCTGAAATTGGCAACGTCTCTTCCGGCTATAACACCACCACGACATCCGATCGACAAACCCGTTATCGCGTAGGGATTGGTTATAACTTCTGACCCGTGATGCTATTAAATAACGAGTAAGTTACGACACTGTATCTGGTTCTATTGCGTATATAGCAGGAAAGAAAAATGAATAAGCGCAAAATTGGTATTATCAATTACCTGGCCTATGGTTCAGGGGATTGTCTGGGCGCAGGGACGACAGCGCTCACCGCAGCATGGTTACTTTATTTCTACACAACGTTTTGCGGATTAACGCCGATAGAGGCGACTTTTATTTTTGCCATGGCAAGAATACTGGATGCCGTGGTAAGTCCGCTGATGGGGTATCTTACCGATAACTTTGGCAATACGTGGGCAGGAAAGCGTTTTGGTCGCCGCAAGTTCTTTATTTTACTGGGCATTCCCTGTGTTTTTTCATACAGCCTGATGTGGATGGGCGATATGGGGTACTGGTATTATCTGGTGACGTATCTGCTGTTTGATGTGGTTTACACAATGATTCTGGTGCCTTATGAAACACTGGTGCCGGAAATGACCGATGATTTCAAACAGAAAACCAAATTTTCCGGCGCACGTATCGGTATGGCGCAATTGTCGGCGATCCTCGCGGCGTTTCTGCCGGGCGTATTGCTGAACCACTTCGGTAAAGACAACGCGATCTCCTTCTTCTACGCCAGCCTGGTGTTCTCCATCATGTGTGCCATCGTGCTGACGCTGGTGTGGTGCTTTACCTGGGAACGTGATCGTAGTGAGGAAGAGCTTGCTGCTCAGGCGCAAAAACTGACCCTCGGTCAAAGCCTGCATCGACTGATCATTGAACTGAGTTCAACATTCCGCATCCGCATTTTCCGTCAACATCTTGGCATGTACCTGGGTGGCTATATTGCGCAGGATGTCTTTAACGCCGTGTTTACCTACTACGTGGTGTTTGTGTTGATGCAAAGTCCGACGCTGGCCTCTGACCTGATGGGAACCATGGCTATCCTGCAATTTATCGCGGTAATGGCGATGATCCCGCTGTGCATCCGCTTTGGACAGGCGCCTTCGTACCGGGTGGTGGTCACGTTGTTTGGCCTGAGTGCGCTGTCCTATGCCGGGCTGTATTATAGCGGGATGAGCGACAACTACTCACTGTTGCTGCTTATCTCCGCCATTGCCGGGCTGGGCCGCGGCGGCATCAACTATATTCCGTGGAATATCTATACCTATATTGCCGATGTCGATGAAGTGGTCACCGGTCAGCGTCGCGAGGGGATTTTCGCCGGAATAATGACGCTGACGCGCAAAGCCTCGCAGGCTGGTGCGGTCATGCTGGTGGGTATCGTCATGCAGCTTTCCGGATTTGTGTCGGGTCAGCCAACACAGGTACCCGGCGTGAGCCACACCATCCTGATGATCCTCAGTGTCGGTACCGTCTGCGTATTGCTGATTGGCTTTCTGATCTCTCTGAAGTTCCGCCTGAACCTCAAAACACATAGCGTGTTGCGTGAAGAAACCCTGAAAATGCGTGCGGCGGGTCGCCTGACGCCGGAGGCTATCACTCCGCAAGCGCGTCAGACAGTAGAGATGCTGGCAGGTATGCCTTACGAGAAGCTGTGGGGTAACAATACGATTGGTTATCTTAATCGGCAGAAGGCGCTACAAAGCTAACAGGTGATATTTGCCCGGTGGCGTTGCGCCGCCGGGCATGGATGACTGACATTATTGGCCGATACTCACCGCCATCAGCGCATCAGTATTCCCACGTCTCCGGGTCGATTCCCAGTTCGCGCATGATCACTTTCGCTTCTTCCGGAATTTCATCACTACGCTCTTTACGCAGGTCAGCATCGTCAGGTAGCGGTTGACCGGTGAAGGCATGCAAAAACGCTTCACACAGCAGTTCGCTATTGGTGGCGTGACGCAGATTGTTCACCTGACGACGGGTACGTTCATCGGTGAGGATTTTTAACACCTTCAGAGGAATGGAAACCGTAATTTTTTTTACTTGCTCACTCTTCTTACCGTGCTCAGCGTATGGGCTGATATATTCGCCGCTCCATTCAGCCATGAGATACCTTAATCCTGTCAGTCATTAATAAAGGGCCAGAAGCTGTCGCTCAGACCATAAACGTGCGTATTTTACCGTAGAGGCGAAGCCGTGACACGGGGAAAGCCTCCACAGTTGTGCGCTAATGCATATAATTTTAACGGCTATTTGTCGTTTGCTCAATCTATACGCAAAGACATTTAGATGTCCAGATGTATTGACGTCCAATGTGGCAGTGGTTACTCTGTGCCCTGACCTTCACCGATTAAGCCAGGAAGCCCAGACATGACGCGTAAACAGGCCACTATCGCAGTGCGTAGCGGGTTAAATGACGACGAACAGTACGGTTGCGTCGTCCCGCCGATTCATCTCTCCAGCACCTACAATTTCACCGGTTTTAATGAACCCCGCGCGCATGACTACTCGCGCCGCGGCAACCCGACGCGTGATGTCGTCCAGCGGGCGCTGGCGGAGCTGGAAGGCGGCGCGGGCGCGGTACTGACTAACACCGGCATGTCGGCTATCCACCTGGTGACCACCGTTTATCTTAATCCTGGCGATCTGCTGGTCGCGCCGCATGACTGTTATGGCGGCAGCTATCGTCTGTTTGACAGCCTGGCGAAACGCGGGTGCTACCGTGTTTTGTTTGTCGATCAGGGCAATGACGCGGCGCTGAAAGCGGCGCTGGCAGAAAAACCGAAGCTTGTGCTGGTAGAAAGTCCAAGCAACCCATTGTTGCGCGTCGTCGATATTGAGAAAATCTGTCGTCTTTCGCGTGAAGCCGGGGCGATTAGCGTGGTGGATAACACCTTCTTAAGCCCGGCGTTACAGAATCCGCTGGCGCTGGGCGCCGATCTGGTTCTGCATTCCTGCACGAAATACCTGAACGGCCATTCCGATGTGGTGGCGGGCGTGGTGATTGCGAAAGATCCGGACGTGGTCACTGAACTGGCCTGGTGGGCCAATAATATTGGCGTCACCGGCGGCGCGTTTGATAGCTATCTGTTATTACGCGGGTTACGTACGTTGTCGCCACGTATGGAAGTCGCTCAGCGTAACGCACAGGCGATTGTTGATTATCTGAAACAGCAACCGCTGGTGAAAAAGCTGTATCATCCGTCTTTGCCGGAAAACCAGGGGCATGAGATCGCGGCGCGTCAGCAGAAAGGTTTTGGCGCGATGCTGAGTTTTGAACTGGATGGCGACGAGCAAACGTTGCGCCGTTTCCTGAGCGGTCTGTCGCTGTTTACGCTGGCGGAATCGCTGGGCGGCGTTGAAAGCCTGATCTCCCATGCCGCGACCATGACGCACGCGGGTATGGCACCGGAAGCGCGTGCTGCCGCGGGCATTTCCGAGATGTTGCTACGCATCTCTACAGGTATTGAAGACGGTGAAGATTTAATTGCCGATCTGGAAAATGGCTTCCGGATCGCAGCAGAGGGGTAAACATGAGTGTGATTGCGCAGGCAGGGGCGAAGGGTCGTCAGCTGCACAAATTTGGTGGGAGTAGTCTGGCGGATGTGAAGTGTTACCTGCGTGTCGCGGGCATCATGACGGAATATTCGATGCCGGGCGATATGATGGTTGTCTCTGCGGCGGGCAGCACCACCAACCAGCTGATCAGCTGGCTGAAATTAAGCCAGACTGATCGCCTCTCTGCGCATCAGGTTCAGCAAGCGTTGCGTCGTTACCAGACCGAGCTGATTAGCGGTCTGCTCCCTGCCGCGATTGCCGATGGCATGATCAGCGAGTTTATCCACGATCTCGAGCGTCTGGCGGCGCTGCTCGACAGTGGCGTGACCGACGCGGTGTACGCGGAAGTGGTTGGCCACGGCGAAGTGTGGTCTGCGCGTCTGATGTCCGCCGTTTTGCGGGAGCAGGGGCTGGACGCCGTCTGGCTGGATGCGCGTGAATTCCTGCGCGCTGAACGTGCTGCGCAACCGCAGGTGGATGAAGGCCTCTCTTATCCACTGCTGCAACAACTGCTGGCGCAACATCCGAATAAACGTCTGGTGGTGACCGGGTTTATCTCACGCAACAATGCGGGGGAAACGGTGTTGCTGGGCCGTAACGGTTCCGACTATTCCGCCACCCAGGTTGGCGCGCTGGCGGGCGTTTCCCGCGTCACCATCTGGAGCGACGTCGCCGGGGTGTACAGCGCCGACCCGCGTAAAGTTAAAGATGCCTGTCTGCTGCCGCTGCTGCGCCTGGATGAAGCCAGCGAACTGGCGCGTCTGGCCGCGCCGGTTCTGCATGCGCGTACCCTTCAGCCGGTTTCCGGCAGTGATATCGATCTGCAACTGCGTTGCAGCTACACGCCGGATCAGGGCTCGACGCGTATTGAACGCGTGCTGGCGTCGGGTACCGGCGCGCGCATTGTCACCAGCCATGACGATGTGTGCCTGATTGAATTCCATGTGCCAGCCAGCCAGGACTTCAGACAGGCGCATAAAGATATCGATGTCATTCTCAAGCGTGCGCAGATGCGTCCGCTGGCGGTGGGCGTTCATGCCGATCGCCAGTTGCTGCAGTTTTGCTACACCTCAGAAGTGGTCGACAGCGCCCTGAAACTGCTTGATGAAGCCGGGCTGCCAGGCGAGCTGCGTTTGCGTCAGGGGCTGGCGCTGGTGGCGATGGTTGGCGCAGGCGTCACCCGTAACCCACTGCACTGCCACCGTTTCTGGCAGCAGCTGAAAGGCCAGCCGGTGGAGTTCACCTGGCAGTCGGAAGAGGGGATCAGCCTCGTCGCGCTGCTGCGTACCGGCCCGACGGAGAGCCTGATCCAGGGGCTGCACCAGTCGTTGTTCCGTGCCGAGAAGCGCATTGGCCTGGTGTTGTTCGGCAAAGGCAATATCGGTTCCCGCTGGCTGGAGTTGTTTGCCCGCGAACAGAGCACGCTCTCGGCGCGTACCGGGTTTGAATTTATCCTCGCCGGGGTGGTGGATAGCCGACGCAGCCTGTTGAATTACGACGGGCTGGATGCCAGCCGGGCGCTGGCGTTCTTCAACGACGAAGCGATCGAACAGGATGAAGAATCCCTGTTCCTGTGGATGCGCGCGCATCCGTATGACGATCTGGTGGTGCTGGACGTCACCGCCAGCGAGCAACTGGCCGATCAGTATCTCGATTTTGCCAGCCATGGTTTCCACGTCATCAGCGCCAATAAACTGGCGGGTGCCAGCTCCAGCAATAAATACCGCCAGATCCACGACGCGTTTGAAAAAACCGGCCGTCACTGGCTGTATAACGCGACTGTCGGTGCCGGTTTACCGGTGAACCATACCGTACGTGATTTACGTGAAAGCGGCGATGTGATCCTGTCGATCAGCGGTATTTTTTCCGGCACGCTGTCGTGGTTATTCCTGCAGTTTGATGGCACCGTACCGTTTACCGATCTGGTTGATCAGGCGTGGCAGCAGGGGCTGACCGAGCCGGATCCGCGCGTTGACCTTTCAGGGAAAGACGTGATGCGCAAACTGGTGATCCTGGCGCGTGAAGCGGGCTATGACATCGAACCGGATCAGGTTCGCGTTGAGTCACTGGTACCTCTGCATTGCGAAGAGGGATCTATCGATCACTTCTTTGAGAACGGTGACGAACTTAACGAGCAGATGCTGCAGCGTCTGGAAGCCGCGCAGGAGCTGGGGCTGGTTCTGCGTTATGTCGCGCGTTTCGACGCCAATGGCAAAGCGCGCGTCGGTGTTGAAGCGGTTCGCGCCGAGCACCCGCTGGCTGCGCTGCTGCCGTGCGATAATGTCTTCGCCATCGAAAGCCGCTGGTATCGTGATAACCCGCTGGTGATCCGCGGTCCGGGCGCCGGACGTGACGTCACCGCAGGCGCGATTCAGTCAGATATCAACCGCCTAGCGCAACTGCTGTAATTCTCCGTTCTGATGCCCTCTTCTTGCGGGAGAGGGCATACTTTCCGCTTCCCTCATCATGAACTTTTTTCAACTTGCCTGAAATTTCCTCAGCCTTCATCGTGATATTTCAGTTGACGGCATCCCGCTTTTCCGTCACTTTTACATCTGGACGTCTAAACGTATAGAAGTTCGAAACACAACACATAACGACATGAGATTGATGAGGTAAGGTATGAGCTTTTTTCACGCCAACCAGCGGGAAGCCCTGAATCAGAGTCTGGCAGAACTCCAGGGCCAGATTAACGTTTCGTTTGAATTCTTTCCGCCGCGCACCAGTGAAATGGAGCAAACCCTGTGGGCCTCAATCGATCGCCTGAGCAGCCTGAAGCCGAAGTTTGTCTCCGTTACTTATGGCGCGAACTCGGGTGAACGCGATCGCACGCACAGCATCATTAAGGGCATTAAAGAGCGCACCGGGCTTGAAGCGGCACCGCATCTGACCTGTATCGACGCCACGCGCGACGAACTGCGTACCATCGCGCGGGATTACTGGAACAACGGTATTCGCCACATTGTCGCGCTGCGCGGCGACCTGCCGCCCGGCAGCGGCAAGCCGGACATGTATGCGTCTGACCTGGTCGCTCTGCTGAAAGAGGTGGGAGATTTTGATATTTCCGTCGCCGCGTACCCGGAAGTCCACCCGGAAGCGAAAAGCGCGCAAGCGGATCTCATCAACCTGAAGCGTAAAATCGACGCGGGCGCTAACCGCGCGATCACCCAGTTTTTCTTTGATGTCGAAAGCTATCTGCGTTTTCGCGATCGTTGCGTGGCGACCGGTATCGATGTGGAAATCGTGCCGGGGATCCTGCCGGTCAGTAACTATAAACAGCTAACGAAATTCGCCACCATGACCAACGTCCGCGTACCGAAGTGGATGGATGCGATGTTTGAAGGGCTGGACGACGACGCAGAGACCCGCAAGCTGGTGGGCGCTAACATCGCTATGGATATGGTGAAGATCCTCAGTCGTGAAGGGGTGAAGGATTTCCACTTCTATACGCTGAACCGCGCCGAAATGAGCTACGCGATTTGCCACACGCTGGGTGTTCGCCCGGGCGTCTGAATCACGAGCGTACGTGCCTGAAGCACGTACGCTATATCGGCATTATTCCCAGTTATGCAGGCATTGCTGACCAAACTGGTCGGCAACCAGCAGCGCCGCATAGACCTGATCGGCCGTGACATCGCCTGGCATGTTGTGGATGGTTTCGCCTTCCGCACACGCCGCTTCCGCCACAATGCGCATTTTGGTCGGAATATCGTCTTCAATATCCAGCCCTGCCAGGGTGATCGGCAACCCAACGGCGTAACAAAGCGCGGCGACGGTCTCCAGCTCCTCCTGCGGCGCGTTTTCCAGCACCAGTTGCGTCAGCGTACCGAACGCGACTTTTTCACCGTGGTAGTAGTGATGAGCGTCAGGGATCGCCGTCAGCCCGTTGTGAATGGCGTGCGCCGCGGCCAGTCCACCGCTCTCGAAACCGACACCGCTGAGGTAGGTGTTGGCTTCGATGATGCGTTCCAGCGCCGTGGTGACGACATGTTTTTCCGCCGCCAGCATCGCTTTTTCCGCTTCTTCAATTAGCGTGTTGTAGCACAGTTCGGCGAGCGCCAGCGACGCCTGGGTGCACTTGCCGCCTGCCATGGTGGTCGCGCCGCTGCGGGCGCAGGCGCGCGCTTCAAACCAGGTCGACATCGCATCGCCGATACCGGACGCCAGCAGGCGTGAAGGGGCGCCTGCCACAATTTTGGTATCGACAATCACCAGGTTCGGGTTGTGCGGCAGCATCAGGTAACGATCGAACTCGCCGGCATCGGTGTAGATCACCGACAGCGCGCTGCACGGAGCGTCAGTGGAGGCGATGGTCGGCGCTATCGCCACGGGAAGCCCCATAAAATGCGCCAGCGCTTTGGCGGTATCCAGCGTTTTACCACCGCCAATGCCTAACACGGCGCTGCACTCTGCGCGGCTGGCGATGTCCCGCAGACGATCAATTTCGTTTTGCGAACATTCACCGCCAAACGGCGCAATTTCACAGCTTAACGCGGCATCTTCGAGGCTCTTGCGCAGCGTGGCTTCGGCAAAGCCCAGAACAAACTTATCGCCCACGACCAGCCAACGATCTGCCATCGGTTTGAGATAATCACCAAGGCGGGTAAGAACATCTGCGCCCTGAACATATTTGCCAGGTGACTGAATGATTCTGTCCATACTCACTCCTTAAAGGTTGAGATTGCCAAATGCGTTTTTCCAGTCCTGCTCAAATTTCTCAATTGCCGACTCTACCGCAGGTGTGCCGAGCATTTGTTGCGCTACATCTAAGGGAAGGGTGATTGCTTCGCAGCCCGCGAGTAAACAGTCGAGCGCCTGGCGTGGCGTTTTGAAGCTGGCAGCCAGCACTTTGCTTTGCGGGGCATGAAGCGCCAGCAGCGTTTGCAGCTCCTGCACCATCTGAATACCACTGCCGCCCTGCGCATCCACACGATTGACGTAAGGCGCGACATATTTTGCCCCGGCCAGTGCGGCCAGCAAGCCCTGCGCGGCGCTGTACACTGCGGTGCCGAGTGTTGGGATGCCTTCGCTTTTCAGCAGTTTGATCGCTGCCAGGCCTTCCGCAGTAACCGGAATTTTTACGATGATGCCCGGCTGCGCATTATTCAGCCGTTTGGCCTCAGCGACCATGCCCGCCGCGTCACGGCTCATGGTCTGGGCAAACAGCGTTCCATTTTCGCCGATTGCGTTTTGCAGCCGGGGCAGCAGTTCCCACAACGGCTCTTTACTGGCAGCAACAATGCTCGGGTTGGTGGTGACCCCGGCCAGCGGATAAATACGGGCAAGGCGTTCAACTTCGGCGACGTTCGCGGTATCGAGATAGAGTTCCATGATGTTTCCCCTTTAATAGTGATGCAGACAGGATAGAGCTGCGGGCACGCTCCCGCTATCTGACAAATCTGCCATGCGCTGGACAAATGTAATGTCTGATACGAAGTGTGATATTCATCGCAAATTATGGCGAGGCAGGATGAAACAAGAAGTGGGGATATAAAAGACCGGCGGGTTCAGCCCATGAGCGTACAAAAATCCAGTGAATCGCGTTTTCCTCTTCCCGCGATGTCACTCACTCCGCGCCGGTTTTCTTTTCCGTCAACTGACTGTGGTACTGGCGACGATACTCCGACGGTGAGCGTTCGGTATTTTTACGGAACAAACGGCAGAAATAGTTGCTGTCGACAAAACCGCAGGCGTGCGCCACCTCTTTCACCTTCAGGTCATAGCCCTTCAGCAACGCTCTGGCATGCTCCAGACGCGTATGGTTCAGATACTCATTAAACCCCATTACGCCGCTTTTCTGAAACAGGTGCGACAGATAATTGGGCGAGATATAAAACGCCTGCGCCACCGACTCGCGGGTGAGCGGTGATGCGTAGTGAGTGTCGATGTGTTCGCGGATAGCTTCAAACAGCGCCTGGCTGCGCGACGCCGTTTGTATCTGACTGCCCAGCAGATCGGCGCAATGGCTCAGCAGGCTGACAATGATGAGTCGGGCGGTAGATTGCTCATGCGGCTGCATCAGCATTTCATTGAGCGCCTGCAGTAAAAAGGAACCCACGCGCGGCCCGCGACGGGCGACGTTCTCTTTATTCAGGTTATGCAGTGCCGCGCCATCCCAGTGCTGAACGCTGAAACCAAGCTGCTGTTTGCCAAATAAAATGCTTAACGTGGTGACCGGTTCGCGCCACTGCGGGAAATTCCAGCCCCCGGCGGGCACGAACAATACATCATTCTCAGTCATCAGCGCCTGTTCCCCGACAATGCCGGAATCCAGCAACTGGCCCTCGACAACCATCTCCAGGCGAGGAAAAGGAACCTGATACGCAACGTCAGGAATTGCGCCAGTGGTGCTGGCAAAAAAGACATGGTGCAGCAGCGTGGGGCTGTTGATGATCCGTGACAGGAGATAGCTGATGTCGTGGCGCATGATTTTTCTCATTCCTGTTGCGACGAGGCAACCTTACCTGTTGCGATCAAAAAAGGCCACACAAGGTGTGGCCCTTTTAGTAAACAGCGTCAATTAGCCAGTATTACGCATGCCCGCCGCAACCCCGGCAATCGTCACCATCAGCGCCTGCTCGACGCGCGGATCCGGCGCATTGCCTTTCTCCTCGCTCAGGCGTGAACGGTGCAGCAGCTCTGCCTGCAGCACGTTCAGCGGGTCAGTGTAGATGTTACGTAACTGGATGGACTCGGCAATCCACGGCAGATCGGCCATCAGGTGTGCATCGTTGGCGATGGCCAGCACCACTTTGATGTCCGCTTCCAGCAGCTTACGCAGCTCTTCGCCCAGCCCCCACAGTTCCGGTTTTACCAGACGTTGATCGTAATACTCTGCCAGCCACAGGTCCGCTTTGGAGAAGACCATCTCCAGCATGCCGAGACGGGTAGAGAAGAACGGCCAGTCGCGACACATGGTTTCCAGTTCGCTCTGCTTGCCGTCTTCAACCACTTTCTGCAACGCAGCACCCGCGCCAAGCCAGGCAGGTAGCATCAGGCGGTTCTGTGTCCAGGCGAAGATCCACGGAATGGCGCGCAGGGATTCCACCCCGCCGGTCGGGCGACGTTTCGCCGGGCGCGAGCCGAGCGGCAGTTTGCCCAGTTCCTGTTCCGGCGTGGCCGAACGGAAGTAAGGAACGAAATCTTTATTTTCACGTACGTAACCGCGATACATCTCGCAGGAGATATCGGACAGCTCGTCCATGATGTGGCGCCATTCCGCTTTCGGTTCCGGCGGCGGCAGCAGGTTGGCTTCCAGGATCGCGCCGGTATAAAGCGACAGGCTGCTGATGGTGACTTCCGGCAGACCGTATTTGAAGCGGATCATCTCGCCCTGCTCGGTCACACGCAGACCACCTTTCAGGCTGCCCGGCGGTTGCGAGAGTAGCGCCGCATGTGCTGGCGCGCCGCCACGACCAATCGAGCCGCCGCGTCCGTGGAAAAGCGTCAGTTCAATGCCCGCTTTTTCACAGGTTTTGATTAACGCGTCCTGCGCCTGATACTGCGCCCAGGAGGCAGCCATCACGCCCGCATCTTTTGCGGAGTCGGAATAGCCAATCATCACCATCTGTTTGCCCTGAATAAAGCCGCGATACCAGTCGATGTTGAGCAACTGGGTCATCACATCATTGGCGTTGTTCAGGTCGTCGAGGGTTTCAAACAGTGGTGCAACCGGCAGCGCAAAACCGATACCCGCTTCTTTCAGCAGCAGATGCACGGCCAGCACGTCAGACGGTGTTTTCGCCATCGAGATAACATACGCCGCGATGGAGCCGCGTGGCGCTTCGGCAATCACCTGGCAGGTTTCCAGCACTTCGCGGGTGTTGTCGCTTGGCTCCCACTGACGCGGCAGCAGCGGACGTTTGGAATTCAGCTCGCGGATCAGGAAGGCTTGTTTATCAGCTTCTGACCAGCTTTCATAGTCGCCAATGCCGAGATAACGGGTCAGCTCGCCCAGCGCTTCGGTGTGGCGGGTGCTTTCCTGACGAATATCGATACGCACCAGCGGCACGCCAAAACACTTCACGCGGCGTAGTGTGTCGAGCAGTTCGCCATTGGCGATGATCCCCATACCGCAGGCCTGCAGAGACCGGTAGCAGGCGTACAGTGGGTCCCAAAGCTGCTCGTTCTGCGTCAGTAATCCGGCAGGTTTCGGCAATTTCTCGCCCTTCAGACGCGCTTCCAGCCAGGACTGCGTCGCCATCAGCTGGCTGCGCAGTTTTTTCATCAGATAGCGGTAAGGCTCGGTGGCGCCTTCTTCGCCAACCAGCGCGCGCAGTTCGTCGGTGCAGTCGACCATCGACAGCTCAGAAATGAGCAACTGAATATCTTTCAGGAACAGGTCGGTGGCCTTCCAGCGGCTCAGCAGCAGCACGTGGCGGGTGATATCGGCGGTCACGTTCGGGTTGCCATCGCGGTCGCCGCCCATCCAGGAGGTGAAACGGACCGGCACAAAATCCACCGGCAGGCGATAGTTCAGGTGTTCTTCGAGCTGTTCGTTCAGCTCACGCAGGTAGTTCGGCACGCCTTCCCACAGGCTGTTTTCCACCACCGCAAAGCCCCATTTGGCTTCATCCACCGGGCTTGGGCGGTATTTACGGATTTCATCAGTATGCCAGGACTGGGCGATCAACTGGCGCAGGCGGCGCATCAGCTGGTGGCGTTCGTAATCGGCGATATCTTTGTTGTCGAGCTGCTTTAAGCAAGTGTTCACTTCGACCATTTTATGGATCAGCGTACGACGTGTGATCTCGGTCGGATGCGCGGTAAGTACCAGTTCCAGCGACAGTGACTCGACGGCTTTTTTAATGGTGTCTTCGGTGAGATCGGGTTGGTCTTTGAGCTTACGCAGCGTACGGGCAATAACTTCCGGATTGCTGGCGGCCTCGCCTTTCGGCGAAATGCTGTGGTATTGCTCGGCGGTATTGGCCAGATTCAGAAACTGGCTGAAGGCGCGCGCAACGGGCAACAGCTCATCATTAGACAGATTTTGCAGCGTGGTGAGCAGTTCCTGACGGTTAGCTTCATTGCCCGCGCGGGACGATTTGGACAGCTTACGGATGGTTTCGACACGATCAAGAATGTTTTCACCGAGTGCATCTTTAATTGTGTCGCCCAGTAATTTGCCGAGCATACTGACATTACTACGCAAAGCGGAATATTGTTCGTTCATGTTACCCCAGACACCCCATCTCATTTTATTTTGTTATGCCTGTCGCCCGTGAATCTGGACGGCGGGCAAAAAGACCCCGTCTTTTATAAAGCCACGTAAACACCCCCACGTCAATTGCTGCGAAAACGCTTCAGCAGACGAAAAAAAGCGGGCAATTTGCAAAATTTAATTTGAGTTGTGTCAGATAAGTAATGCTTATCGAAATGTGAACAGGATCACGCGTTTTTGCGTGTCTCCGAAGGGCGATAACCTTTTGAGTGCCGGGCGTTTTACATCACATACGATCGCGATCAAAATTCTAAATGTTCTTGTGTTCTTATAGTGAACATAAGTTCAATGGTGCGATATAATCTCATAAAAATGCGAACTGATTAAACCAGGAGGCAGTGACAGCACCATGAAAACAACATTGTATCCATCCGCCCATATTGCCGAACTTTTCTTCCCGCTGGCGAATGATGAAAACGCCATCCTGCAGGTCATCCGGCAGGTAGCGGCCACCGATTATTATCAGGGGTTTGAGACCGGCATTATTAAACAACCCGACATCGCCAGGGCCATCCGTTCCATTGCCGAACAGCAGCATTTGCGTGTAACCCAATGGCTGACCTTTGAACTACTCAGAGATAACCTGAATCTCAGCAGCCTGGACAGCGCGCTGCGGGAGAAATCCATCCGGCGTGCCTGCGAACTGGTGCATCTGGCGGCAGCGTGCGGCACCACAAAATTGTCGCTGGTGAGCGGCAGCGATCCAGGCGAAGCGCGTCGGGAAGAGGCAAAAAAAGGATTTGGTGAAGCGCTGATCCGCATCGGCGAAGAAATTAAGCAGTACCCGACGATGCTGATGCAGGTGGAGCCGCTCGATCGTTTCGCGCACAAATGCCAACTGATTGGCCCGACGGATGAAACGGTGGCGTGGATGACACAACTGCGTAAAGATTGCCCGAAACTGTATCTTGCCTGGGACAGCGCCCATGTTGCGCTGAACGAGGAAGATCTGGCGCAATCGCTGCGGCTCGCCGCCCCGCTGATTTCCCAGTTGCATCTCGCCAACGCCATTCTGGATCCAAAAGCGGAAGGGTATGGCGACTACCACATGAAATTCGGCGAACCGGGTTTTCTGACGCCACGCACAGCCGCAGAGATTGTCCGCACCGCGCTGAGTTTGCCGCTGCCGCAGGAGCTCGGCCCGATCTCCATCGCCGTTGAAATGCGTACCACCGAACAGGATGATTTGTGGGATAACGAAAGACAGTGCCGCGCGTTTTTACAAACGGCGATGCAGGAAGCGTAAAGGGAAAAAATCCGTGCCTGTAAAGACAGGCACGGATGAGAGGATTATTTCGGTTGGGGTACCGGGGTTAACAAAGGCTGCCCGGCATTAAATGCGGCAATGTTATCCATCACCAGTTTTGCCATAGCGGCCCGCGTGGCGCGGGTTGCACTGCCGATATGTGGCGTGACGACGACGTTATCGCGATTAAGCAATTCGCGCGGCACATGCGGTTCGTTGGCAAACACGTCAATGCCCGCACCGCCAAGCGTACCGGTGGTGATGGCATCAACCAGCGCCTCTTCATCCACCACACTTCCGCGGGCGATGTTAATCAAAATGCCGTTGCTACCTAACGCTGCCAGCACTTCGCGGTTGATCAGTTTTGCACTCTCCTTGCCTGCGCTGGCGCAGACCATTAATACGTCGCTGTTCTGCGCCAGTTCCACCAGCGTGGGGTAAAACACGACGTCTTCACTTTCGACCGGATAACGGTCAAAACAGCCGATGCGCATGGCGAAACCCTTCGCTCTGTGCGCCACCGCCCGTCCGATGCGCCCGTAGCCAACAATGCCCAGGCGGCTGCCACTGACTTTCGTTGATGGCGGGTAAGCGCCGAATGGCCAGTCTCCCCGCTCGATAAACCGCTGTGCGCCAATGATCTGCCGCGAGACGTTCAGCATTAAGGCAATGCCGAGATCCGCGACGTCGTCGGTTAAAATATCCGGCGTATTGGTGACCTGAATATTCCGCCGGAAAGCGGCGTGGATATCCACGCCGTCATAACCGACACCAAATACAGCAATCAATTTTAACGCAGGTAATTGTTCGATCAGCGAGGCTTCCACCTTCGATTCCCCGCTGGCCAGAATCACCTTAATTTCCCCGGCAATGGCGCTTAATGGTTCTGCAGACAGTTTGTTATATTCGTACAGCGTGTAATCCCGCGCTAATTGTTCCGCTAAGCTATCCGGGACTTTATCAACGCGTAATATCACAGCAGACATCGCGACATCCTCTTATTATTTCTGGAACGATAACTGACCGTTTTTCACCGGCAATTTGTTGAAGTTAATGCACAATGTGCCGACGGTATAGAAACCGGCGCAGACAGCGAAGTAAACCAGCACGCTTTCATAACTGCCGGTCGCCTGCAGAATGACACCGACCAGAATCGGCACCAGGATCCCTGCGCAGCTGTTCGCCATGTTCATTAAACCGCCCACCAGACCGACACGATCTTTCGGTGCCAGAATCGCCGGGAAGCTCCAGTACAGGCTGCCAAACATCATAAAGAAGGCGGCAACCGCCAGCAGACCGACAGCGATGGTAGGATCGGTGATCGTCGCCAGCGCGTACAGCGACCCCAGCCCGACAATCCCGGAAAGCGACAGCAGTGTTTTCAGCGCCACGTTATGGGTGATGCCTCTTTTCACCAGGAAATCGACGAAGAAGCCGCTGAACAGACAACCGAGCGTCCCCATGATGAAAATCAGGAACGTGGAGTTACCGATGGCCGCCAGTTCCAGATGTTGCGCCTGGGCCAGGTAGCTCGGACCCCAGGTGAGCAGCCCCCAGTAAACCATCCCCCAGGAGGCGCGACCGACCATGATGGCAATCATGGTGAACCAGCTGATGCCGAGCCCTTTGGTCGGCGCGGTATCGTCAGTACCAGAGGCGCTGACGGCGTTTCCTGCGGCAATATACTCGACCTCTCTCTGATCCACGCTCGGGTGTTCGGAAGGGCGGTCACGCAGGACTTTCCAGGCAATGAAACCCAACAGCATGGTGAACAAACCGACGATCACGAAGGTCACGCGCCAGGAGTCGAACAGCACAATCAGGTGCGCAACGATGATGCCGCCGAGGGCGACGCCGAGCGGGCTGCCGGAGTCCATAATGACTGCGCCGCGGCCTCTTTCAGACTGGGTCAGCCAGGTCGAGCTCAGTTTTGCGCCGCTTGGCGATACCGGTGCTTCCATAACGCCCAGGCCGATACGGGACAGGATCAGGCTGATCCCGCCGCTGGCAAGACCGATAATCGCCTGGAAGAATCCCCAGCCAAACAGCGCGCCGGTGATCACTTTTCGTGGTCCGAAGCGATCGAGCAACCAGCCGCCGGGAACCTGTAATAATGCGTAAGACCAGAAGAAACTACTGAGAATCAACCCCTGTGTGGTGGGTGAAAGATTAAATTCTTCTTTGATATAGGGCATCCCGATAGACAGCGTAATACGGTCCATGAGGTTAACCGCTAATAAGAAGAACATCGTTGCAAAGATAACCCAGCGGAAATTCGTTGGTTTCTGTGCGTTTGATGGTGGCGTAATAGTAGAGTGAGACATAATTAACCTTCAGTTTAATAGGGAACGTTATTAGAAATAAACGCAATTAACCAATGAAGCTTAAGTACTCTATTGATGTTACTTGTTTTTTTATTTTAGTGAACAAAAGAACTATGTATGTTCTTTTGTTAATTATATAACAGCATAATGACAAATAACTGTATGAGAGCTTAATCACATAACATGAAAAATACGCTTCAGGTTTTTTTTGATATTTTTCATGGCAATAGAAATCTGTTTCCCGGCAAAAATGAGTGTGCAGGGAAAATAAAACTTCACGCTGTAAAGGACAGACAAATTACGCTCAGCATTTCATTCATCACGTTATTATCTGAATGTCGTGATGAGCGTCGTTGTCTATTTTTTTAACTCACGCTGTAACCTGTCATTCTTTCCAGAGCCTCGCGAGACTGAATCAGGACGTCAAGGCTGCGTGCCGGATCGACGGGCGCATCGGCACGCACCGGGTAGCTGTCACGCTGACGGTGCATTCGTAACGGAATTTCCAGGCTGCACGGGATCGCGCGCGCTTCAAGGGCTTTCAGCATGGGGACATAGTTCAGTTGACCCTGGCCCATCGGCGTGAAATGCACTTCACCGTCGCGTACTTCAAGATCTTTCAGGTGGCAGTGTTGCGCGCCTGGCAGCATGTTGATGGCTTCTTCAATGGCGTCAACGTCAGGGCAGAGCGACACGATGTTGCCCGCATCCACGTTAAAGGCCACTGCCGGGCTGTCGATGGCGTCCAGTAGCACGAAGCCGTCATCGGCCAGACGGAACACGTCATAATTCGGATCGCCGCCGTTTTCCAGGCAGATCACGCACTGATGCGCTTCCGCGACTGGCGCCAGCTCGCGCAGGTTATTGATAATACGCGCCCGGTCCGCACTGCGGCCCACGCAGATGTTGATCCAGGTCGCGCCAATCATGCTGGCAAACTGAATGCGCTGCGTAAACTGTGCCACCGCATCCGGCGCGCCCATGTTCATCGTGGCGCCCAGCGCCTGGGTGCGCAGATCGTGTTTTTCCAGCAGCTCGCGGATGTAGCGGGCGTTGCCTTCCTGAAACAGTTCCGGCGGCATGTCGCCCACGTAGCCCTGGTTGTATGCCAGCTCCACATAGCGAAACCCGGCCTGACGGATGGTACTGAAGGCGATGTCGGTATCGACGCCGTCAAACATCGCCGTATTCACACCAATAACCAGTTTGTTCATGCTGATCTTTACCTCCCTTATTGCTGTAATGGCGTTGCCAGTAGCGCTTTCGCTTGTGCCACCACGTTTTCTGGCGTGAAGCCATATAACGCAAACAGTTTCTCAGCCGGAGCCGACTCACCGAAGGTGGTCATCCCGACGATAGCACCGTTCAGCCCGGTGTACTTGTACCAGTAATCCGCGATACCCGCTTCCACCGCCACGCGGGCGCTGACCGCTTTCGGCAGCACGGATTCACGGTAGGCCGCATCCTGTTTGTCGAACGCGTCGGTGGACGGCATGGAAACCACGCGCGCCTTCACCCCTTCCGCAGTCAGTTTTTCCCACGCGGCAACCGCCAGCTCCACTTCCGAGCCGGTGGCAATGAAGATAAGCTCCGGCTGACCGGCGCAGTCTTTCAGCACATAACCGCCACGGGCGATATCCGCCAGTTGTTTCGCGGTACGCGCCTGCTGCGCCAGGTTCTGACGGGACAGAATCAGCGCGGTTGGGCCGTCATGACGCTCCACGCCGTATTTCCACGCCACCGCCGATTCCACCTGGTCGCACGGACGCCACAGGCTCATGTTCGGGGTCACGCGCAGGGACGCCATCTGCTCAACCGGCTGGTGGGTCGGGCCGTCTTCGCCCAGACCGATGGAGTCATGGGTGTAGACCATTACCTGACGCTGCTTCATCAGCGCCGCCATGCGCACCGCGTTACGTGCGTATTCCACAAACATCAGGAAGGTGGAGGTGTACGGCAGGAAACCGCCGTGCAGCGCAATGCCGTTGGCAATGGCGGTCATACCGAATTCGCGCACGCCGTAGTGAATGTAGTTGCCTGCCGCGTCTTCATTGATGGCTTTCGAACCGGACCACAGGGTCAGGTTGGATGGCGCCAGGTCCGCGGAGCCGCCGAGGAACTCCGGCAGCCACGGGCCGAAGGCTTCAATCGCGTTCTGCGACGCCTTACGGCTGGCGATTTTCGCCGGATTCGCCTGCAGGCTTTCAATCCACGCCTGCGCTTTCGCCGCGAAGTCCGCCGGCATATCACCCTTCATACGGCGGGTGAACTCTGCAGCTTCCTGCGGGAAGGCTTTCGCATAAGCAGCAAATTTGTCATTCCAGGCAGATTCTTTCGCCTGTCCGGCTTCTTTTGCATCCCACTGTGCATAGATTTCAGACGGGATTTCAAACGGCGCGTATTTCCAGCCCAGCTGTTCGCGGGTGGCGGCCACTTCCGCCTCACCCAGCGGCGCACCGTGAGAATCGTGCGTACCGGCCTTGTTCGGTGAACCGAATCCGATGATGGTTTTGCACATCAGCAGGGACGGTTTGTCCGTCACCGCACGGGCTTCTTCCACCGCACGTTTAATGGCGGCGGCATCGTGACCATCCACGCCGCGCACCACATGCCAGCCATAGGCCTCAAAGCGTTTCGCGGTGTCGTCGGTGAACCAGCCTTCCACGTGACCGTCAATGGAGATGCCGTTATCGTCATAGAACGCCACCAGTTTGCCCAGTTTCAGGGTGCCCGCCAGGGAGCACACTTCGTGGGAGATACCCTCCATCATGCAGCCGTCACCCATAAAGGCATAGGTGAAGTGGTCAACGATGTCATGACCCGGACGGTTGAACTGTGCTGCCAGAGTTTTCTCGGCAATCGCCATACCCACCGCATTTGCAATGCCCTGACCCAGCGGGCCGGTGGTGGTTTCGACCCCGGCGGTGTAACCCACTTCCGGGTGGCCCGGGGTTTTTGAATGCAGCTGACGGAAGTTTTTCAGCTCTTCCATCGGCAGGTCGTAGCCGGTGAGGTGCAGCAGGCTGTAAATCAGCATGGAGCCGTGGCCGTTAGACAGCACGAAACGGTCACGGTCTGCCCAGGACGGATTCTGCGGGTTATGGTTCAGGAAATCACGCCACAGGACTTCGGCAATGTCAGCCATACCCATCGGGGCACCGGGGTGACCGGATTTCGCTTTCTGTACTGCGTCCATGCTTAGAGCACGGAGCGCGTTCGCCAGATCTCTACGCGGTGACATTCGCCGCCTCCCGTTTCGCCAGCAGTTCGGTGAGCATCGATTCGAGTTTCTCCTGGTCCACGGCAAATAAACGGATGCCTTCCGCCAGTTTTTCGACGGCCATCGGATCCTGATTGTGCAGCCAGTAAAACTCTGCTTCGGTCAGCGGTGATGGCGGCGTTTCCGCTTCTACCGGCGGCGTCAGCGCAACGGTCAGTTCGCCCTGCATCTGGCTCAGTTCTTCTAAGAGCGCAGGGGCGATAGTCAGACGGTCGCAGCCCGCCAGCGCAATCACCTGCGCCACTTTACGGAAGCTCGCGCCCATGATCACCGTCGGGTAACGGTGCTTTTTGTAGTAATCATAAATCGTGCGCACCGACACCACGCCCGGATCGTTCTGCGGGTTGTCATCGGTGAGCAGATCGCGCTGGCGATACCAGTCGTAAATACGGCCAACAAACGGCGAAATCAGCCAGACACCCGCTTCGGCGCAGGCGCGCGCTTGTGCAAACGAGAACAACAGCGTCAGGTTACAGTGAATGCCTTCGCGCTCCAGTTCTTCCGCTGCCTTAATGCCCTGCCAGGTGGACGCCAGTTTGATTAGCACGCGGGAACGGTCGATACCGGCGGCTTCATACAGGGAAATCAGTTTGCGTGCTTTCGCTACACATAAACCGCGATCGAACGAGAGGCGGGCGTCCACTTCGGTCGAGACTTTTCCCGGCACCTGGCGCAACAGTTCAAGACCAATGTTGACCGCCAGTTTGTCGCTGGCGTTAATCAGCCGGGTTTGCGCCGTGCCGCCCTGCTCGCAGGCCCAGTCAATCGCCTGTTCGATCAGCGGACGGTAGAGCGGTTGCGCGGTGGCTTTCAGGATCAGCGACGGATTGGTGGTCGCGTCCTGCGGGTGATATTCACGAATGGCGGTGATGTCGCCGCTGTCCGCCACCACGGTAGTGACCGCTTTCAGTTTTTCCAGAAGATTCATGGGGCTCTCCTTTTATTTATTCGTGCGGTTCGGGTGGTTGAGGGCATCGTAGTAATTAATACGTTCGACTTTTGGCGCCGACCGCCCCGCTTCAAATTCGGATGCCAGCCAGGCATCAACCAGCATCAGCGCCAGCTCTTCACCAATGACCCGGGCGCCCATTGTCATGATTTGCGCGTTATTGCTTTTACGGGCGCGCTCGGCGGAGTAGACATCATGGCACTGCGCGGCGCGAACGCCCGGCACTTTGTTTGCCACAATCGCCATGCCAATGCCGGTACCGCAAAACAGAATGCCGCGTTCGAATGTGCCTTGCTGGATCGCAGAAGCGAGATTGAAGGCGACATCCGGATAGATTTGATCGTTCCCTGCAACGTCGTGACTGAAATCTACAACCTCAATGTCTTTTTTATTCAGGTGCTCTTTGACCCGATTTTTCAGTCCGGTCGCGGCATCATCCGCACCGATTGCGACTTTCAGCATTTTTATTACCTCATTAATGACAGTGCTTAAATTGAACTCATGTTCACTCTCTGCTCGTGTGATGGCGTCTGGCTGGGACGAAATGTGTTGCAGAGATGAACGAAAGTTCAGTTAGTGTTCGTATGTAATAGATCATTAGCAGGAAAAAAGCGCGTAAAAAAGGATCTGGCGCACAAAAATGTGCGGATTTGGGGAATTTTCGACCATGCTCACATTTTCATGTGCTGAACATTTGATTGGTCGGTGCGATCTGCTAGCGTTCATGTGTGATGGTTATATAAAGGCCAGTTTCTGGCGGCTGGGGTATTGCTTGTAAATCATCTGGAGAAGAACAAATGACCTGGTTATTTAACCGACCCGCCGACTTTGCGAAAGAGATGGTGGCGGGCTTCGTCAGCGCACATGCGTCCATGGTGCGCCAGGTTCCCGGCGGCGTGGTGCGCAATACCCAAAGTAAACCGGGCAGCGTGGCGGTGATCGTCGGCGGCGGTTCCGGGCACTATCCGGCGTTTGCCGGGCTGGTCGGGCAGGGGCTGGCGCACGGCGCTGCGATGGGTAATCTTTTTGCCTCCCCTTCCGCACAACAAATTTGCTCCGTCGCCCGGGCTGCCAACAACGGCGGCGGTGTGCTGCTGACCTTCGGTAACTACGCCGGCGACGTCCTGCATTTCGGCCTGGCCTGTGAACGTTTACGCGCCGAAGGCATCCCCTGTGAAACCTTTGCAATTACGGATGACATTTCCAGCGCGCCGCTGGCGCAAAAAGAGAAGCGACGTGGCGTGGCGGGCGATCTGGTGGTGTTTAAAGCCGCCGCGGCCGCCGCTGAACGCGGTGATTCGTTGGCTGAGGTGCTGGCGGTGGCACGACGTGCCAACGAACAGACCCGTACGCTGGGGCTGGCTTTTAGCGGCTGTAAATTCCCTGGTGCGGAACATCCGCTGTTTACCGTGCCGGAAGGCAAAATGGGCTTCGGCATGGGGATCCATGGCGAGCCGGGTATCAGCGAGCTGGCAGTGCTCTCTTCTCAGGATCTGGCGAAAAAGCTGACCCACGCGCTGCTGGAAGAGCGCCCGCAGGACATTCCGCAGACCAAAGGCGCGCGGCTTGGGGTGATCGTCAACGGTCTGGGCTCGGTGAAATATGAAGAGCTGTTTGTCTTCTGGCATGATGTTCAGCCGCTGCTTCAGGACGCGGGTGTGACCATCGCCGATGTGCAGATTGGCGAGTTCGTTACCAGCTTTGATATGGCGGGGATGTCACTGACCTTTATCTGGTTTGACGAAGAACTGGAAACATTATGGCTGGCGCCAGCGACCACACCGGCATTTAGCCGTGGTTCGGTGCTGCCGCATAAGCCGCTGGATCCGG
This sequence comes from Trabulsiella odontotermitis, assembly GCF_030053895.1. Classification (NCBI taxonomy): domain Bacteria; kingdom Pseudomonadati; phylum Pseudomonadota; class Gammaproteobacteria; order Enterobacterales; family Enterobacteriaceae; genus Trabulsiella; species Trabulsiella odontotermitis. Next base: position 4,509,961 of record NZ_CP125781.1, on the reverse strand, counting down.
TGCAACTTGAGCAGAGCGGCGAGACCAAAATTCCGCAGGGCAGTGCGGCATCACAAGAATGCGCGGTCAGGGTGATGGCGATGATTGACGCGCTGGCGGACACCATCGTCGCCAATGCAGAAGAACTCGGGCGCATCGACGCCATCGCCGGGGATGGTGACCACGGCATCGGTATGGAGCGCGGCGTTGTCGCGGCACGCGCTGCTGCCAGCCATGCGCTGAACCAGGGCGGTGGCGCGGGAACGCTGCTGCAATGCGCCGCGGATGCGTGGGCTGATGAGGCAGGTGGCACGTCAGGCGCTATCTGGGGGGTGATCCTCAATACGCTCGGCACTACGATCGGCAACAGCGAGAAGCCGGACGTCATCACCGTGGCGCAGGCGGTTTCGCAGGCCTGTTCTGGCGTGATGCATTTTGGTAAGGCAAAGCCGGGCGATAAAACGCTGGTGGATGTTCTGCTGCCGTTCAGCCAGGCGTTGAGCGCGGCGGCGGAAGAGGGATTGTCGCTGTCGGCGGCCTGGCGTAAGGCGGGCGTGGTAGCGCAGCAGAGCGCACAGGCAACCGCACAACTGTTGCCGCAGATTGGTCGCGCACGACCACTGGCGGAGCGCAGTCTGGGCACGCCGGATCCGGGTGCGGTGTCGCTGTCGATGATCATCGATGCGGTCGGCGCCTGCATGACCAATGACACCAGGGAGAAAGTATGCCCGTGAAACTGGTGATCGGCACCAGCCACAAAACCTACTTTGGCTATCAGCAAACGCAGGCATGGTGCCAGCAGGTGGCGGAACTGGTGCGCGCGCTACCAGAGGTAACGACACCGGCATTGCAGTTGTTTACCTTTCCTGCAATGCCAGCGCTGTCGGTGGCGCTGGCGGCTTTTTCCGGCACCGCAATGGCAACGGGGGCGCAGAATGTCTGCGCCGCCCCACCCGGCGCGTGGACCGGGGAGACCAGCGCGGCCATGCTTCAGGAGATGGGCTGTCGTTACGTCGAAATTGGTCACGCTGAGCGCCGACGCCACTTTGGCGAAACGACCGACATCATCAATCAAAAGCTTGATATGGCCTTTGCCTGTGAACTCACCCCGGTCATTTGTATCGGGGAAGCGCAGCGGATGAGCATTGACGATGCCAGCGCGTTTGCCTGCCAGCAGGTGGATGAACTGCTCGCCCATCGCCATGAATCGTCGCTACCCGCCGCACTGTTTGCCTGGGAGCCACAGTGGGCGATCGGTGCGCCGGAACCGGCGAGCGATGAGTACATCCGCGGCGTCTGTAAAGCGCTGCGGGGGTATCTGCATCAGCGGTACGGTGCGCAGTTTCAGGTGATCTACGGCGGCAGTGCCGGTCCCGGTTTGTTGAGCCGACTCTGGCCGGATGTCGACGGGATTTTCCTTGGCCGCTTTGCACATCAGCCACAGGCGATGGCGTCGATTCTTGCCGAAGCGCAGGCGCTCCTCTCCACCCGTTCTGCGGGTGACGCATGATTGCGTACTGAACATTTCTGATATACTCCCCGGCAAATGTTCACCACTTAAACATTATTTATATCTACTGTGGGGAGATGTCAGCCGATATGGAAAAATCGAACGCGTCCCAGGATTATGAATTACTCACCGAGATTGCCGTCGCGTATTACTGCGATGAGGTGACGCAGGAAGAGATTGCAAACAAGTTTGGCTTTTCCCGCATCAAGGTCGGGCGTTTACTGAAGCGCGCGAAAGAAGAAGGCATTGTTGAAATCAATGTGCGTTACCACCCGGTATTCAGTACGCAACTGGAAAAACAGCTGATCGAACGCTTTCCCATCAGCCGCGCGCTGATCGCCCTCGATCATAACGACGAAGAAGAGCAGCGCCGTCAGGTGTCCGCGCTGGTTTCCGGTCATCTCAACAATATGCTGAAAGATAACATGGTGGTGGCGGTCGGGCAGGGGCGCAACGTGGCGTCGGTGGCCGATCTCTCCGGCACCATTCAGCCGCGCGACTGCCGGTTTATCTGCGGGATTGGCGGCACGCACCGTCCTGGCGATGTGATCAACGCCGACCATATCAGCCGTCTGCTGGCGAAAAAATTCGGCGGCAGCAGCGAGTCTTTGTACGCACCAGCTTATGTCGAAAACATCCAGCTTAAAGAGTTGTTGATGCAGAACGGCACCATCAAGGAAACGCTGGATCGCGCACGCAAAGCCGATATTGCACTGGTGGGTATTGGCGACATGAATGAAGACAGCTATATGGTGAAGCTGGGGTGGTTCACGCCGCAGGAGATCAATGATGCCAGCCTTCATCAGGGCGTTATCGGCGATATCGCCGGGTATGATTTTTTCAACGCCCGTGGCGAGCACGTCAATACCGTGATGGACAACCGCGTGATCGGCCTGAGCATCGACGAGCTGCGGCAAATTCCCTGCGTGATTGCCATTGCGTCGGAAAACACCAAAGCGATGGCCATCATGGGCGCGCTGCGCACCGGCGCGATTGATATTATCGCGACCAGCGCCAGAAATATCCGTACTATCCTGAGTCTGAGTCAGTAATCACTTCGTATTAACCACCTGGCGGGATGGCGAACGGACATGACCGAACGAATTGACTATCAGATTGAAAAATATAGTTTTACGGAAGCCGCTGAGACACCACGGCTCACTCATCAGTGGCGCGAAGTGTTGGACGAGTGCCGCCAGCTTCAGGCCGGAGCGGAGGAGCGCTTGCGCATTGCGCTGCTGAATGTGGATTACGTCACCAGCTTTGAGCTTCCCTTCCGGTTGTTGCTCACCCGCGCGCCGCAGTTGATCGCCGGACTGCGGGACGAGCTTCAGCTCAGTCAGAAAAGCGCGACGTTTAACGGTAAGCGCTTTGGCTGCGTTTACAGCCTTAACACCTCGTTAAGTGAAATTCCCGACGAATTTCAGTATCGCCTCTCGACCCGCATCCGCCGGGTTGATCCCACCGGCACGCTGGCAACCCCGTTCCAGCAGATCGCCAAAGAGGTGAAAGCTCCGCGCGATCGCCTCAAACAGGCGCTGGAAAGCGGCTTGCAGGTCACCGCGCTCGACGCCCTGTTCTGGTTCGGCATTCAGCGCGTCGCCGCAGATATACAGCGGCTGCGAAAATCGGGGATGCGCATCGCCACGTCTGAGACGAGTGTCTCCGATAATATTACCGGTACAACAAGGCTGGTGCCGGTGTATCGGGGTGAGGTGGGGTAGACATTTCTATTGGGCGTTTCGTTTGTTTCGAATGTTGATATTTTCGTTTATTTCGAATAATGTGCATGAAACCTTCGCAAACAGGAACGCCTTATGACCACGACAGTTTCTCACCTTAACCTCCCGGACAGCCGGGAGCGCGAGCTGGCGCAGCGAGGGCAGCATCAGCTTACCGCTTATCTCTCAACGAAGCTGGAAACGCAGCGCATTTCCATCGTTGGAGATGATGACAAAACACATATTATTGAACTTCCTGGCAGTGCGATGACCCTGTTGGTGGATATTCTGGGCGAACTGGCGGCGGGAAATGCTGTGCAGATTGTGCCTGTACAGGCCGAACTCACCACCCAGGAAGCGGCAAATATCCTCAACGTGTCCCGACCGCATATGGTCAAACTGCTGGAACAGGGCCACTTACCGTTTCATAAGATCGGCCGTCATCGCAGAATTTTGTTTGCGGACTTGATGAAGTACAAACAGAAGCGCGAACATGAAAGCCTTGATGCAATGCAGGCGCTGGCCGATCAGGCGCAGGACTTAGGGATGTTGTAATGGGGCATTCACCTTTTGCGGTGATCCTCGATGCATGTGTGCTTTATCCGGCAAGGTTGCGGGATTTGTTAATGCATTTAGGGATAGCGGGTTTATATCAACCAAAGTGGACAGAAGATATTCAGGGCGAATGGTGCAGGAATTTATTGCGTAATCGCCCGGATATTCCCGGCGAAGCTTTACAACGAACTATTCAGCTAATGAATATGGCATTACCAGATGCTAACGTAACGGGATATGAACCTCTCATTGAGAGCCTGGCATTACCTGATAATAATGACAGGCATGTACTTGCCGCCGCAATACGTACCCGGGCAGAGATTATTGTCACTCTAAATCAAAAAGATTTTCCTCCAGAAGCACTTAGCTCTTTTAATATTGAAGCGCTACATCCCGATGATTTTATTTCCGATCTCTTCGACCTGAACCATGCACTGGTACTGGAAGCCGTCAGAAGACAGCGATGCGCCTTAAGACATCCACCCATAACGGTGGATGCGTTTCTGGATATGCTTTCTGCGCTGGGTTTACAGCAGACCACTCGGCTACTTAACGATTACCGCTACGTCATTTAGGTGCGGCTTAAGCGTGCTGTACCTTTCTGACAGCCAGAGTACCCTGAATTTCATTCAGCACCTGTTTCGCGGTTTTTAATTCTTCGAACAATGCTTGTTCTTTTTCGCTGTATGCCACCAGAACAATACAACCCTGCATCACTTTTACGGTGACGTGACGTCCGGTATCAAACCCGGCCGCGCGCATCCATTTGCCGGAAAGGTGCAGGCTCGGCGTGCTGGTATCGAGACCTTGCGGGCGATATCCCACAATTACCTTGCGCTCGGTTCCGGTTTCGGTGATGTCTGGGGTAGAATGCGAATCAGCCATAATCAACTCCTTGATAGTTGGTGCGGTTAGACGCTTCGGTTGTGTTGCAGCACATCGAAGCGTTGCTAGAAAGGAGGTTAGGTGGCCCCATGTCAATCATAGCGCGTGAAAAAAAACCAAAAGGCGGCGGTCAGTCACCGCAGTTTAAAATGCGCATTGATCCGGCATTGAAAGAGCAGCTGGATGCTGTGGCAGCTGAAGAAGGGGTGAGTCTCGCCAGTTGGTTGAAGGAACTGGCGAGAGAAAAATTACGAAGTAAGGGTATTATACCAAAAGGCTAATAATGCTCTATTAATTTTAACTGTCACTAAATCCTATTATATGAAACTCTGCTCCTGAGGATTTTATAGCATTGTCTGTGCTCACTAATAGGACATCTAGTTGTTTTTTTATATTACTGTTATTATTCAGATTGTTATAATAGCTTTTAATCGTGTGTGGTTGAATTATAATTACTCGAGTTTTTATTGAGTTAGGATTTGTTTTTATCCTTGATAATTTCCCCAAGAAATCATTGTAGTTTATCAATTTATTATTGTGCCAACACATTTTATTCTTTGCGTTTGTTGCTCTTTCAGTTAGATCTTGAAGAAGATTTTTCCTGTTTGCGTATCTCAAATTTTTAATGGCTTGACTTAAGACAATTTCATGAGCTCCGACAGAAATCCTCCTTGTCAAATTACTGCTATTAGCAGCTTTCACATGTATTAAAGAGATTATTGTTTGGTTTTCAAAGTCATCGATATGTATGAAATCAGCTTTCTCCCCAGCCCCATCATCGCAATATAACCAGCCTTGAGGCGTTTCTGTTGTGTTAAATTTTTCTCCTACTAACCAACGACTATTCCAACGATTTTTCACCCAGCAAAAGAGTGAATCTTGCAAACCTATTTTTTGGAGATCTAATTTTTCTGAAACCAACGGTTTTTCTTTACAGATGTTATAATTTTCAAAATCAGCCCATATAAAATCATTGTAAAAGACATCTTTATAATCGTTTTGAAATACCCAAGAATTTACTACAGCATGTCCAGACTCATACCAACATTTAATAAAATCAGGATGTTTGAAAATTTTCGAAAATGTATCTAATATTTTTCTATTTTTGCCTGTGTAATTTTTGCTGATAATATCAAAGGAAATTTCATAATCTTTCATTATAAGTTTTACTGTGATATCTCCACATAATGTCTCTTCGAAATAAACCTTTAATGTAAATGAAGTGTTATAATAATATGATATTTCGGTAGTGTATTTGTTTTTTAGAATTCTTAGTAAATCTAATTTATGTGGGCTAACTTCAAAAGGAATTAATTCTGGGTCTAAAATGGTAAAGTCATATGCATCTTTCACATTACTAAGATCATTAATCGGGTTAGCTAATATTCCAATAGGGTTATGATTGGATTTGCTATTTGAATTTAATGTGTCTAGTATTTCGGACACATTATTTTCAAAAGCATTCCAATCTTGACAAGGTCCTCTCCAAATAGATGATTTAAATGGATTTAACCCAATGGTTTTATTCTTATTGCCAATTTCAGTTCTGACGGCAGACATCATATATGATTGATCTTCAAGAGGGTCAAGGGAATCGGCGACACTATTTCCTCCTAAAACTTTTGAATCAGCTTTAACATTGTTTTTGCCATGGATACCTAAAAGCCATAGCATTTTTATATTATCCTCATTGATAAAAAGATAATTAAGGTATGATATATCAACAGGATGTATCCCTAGTAACGATGAGCTTTTAAAGTACTCTCTAACGGAGTCTTTCATGCCTGTTTCTGAAAAATAAAAAGCCATATGTTTACCAGACAAAAAAGTTAGTGCAATATGATTTTCTTCATCATGAATATTATTCCTGATAGTCCAGCTAGGTTTCTTTTTGAAAGAGTAAGGTGTGATTGCGACTTCAGCATTTTCAATTGATTCAAAAGAAGTTGGATACAGATTTATAGTTCCCGGTTTATTGATTTTTGTATCAATTAGCAGCATGATTTTTTCATGCAGCGGTTTGATCGTGTCTCTCCCGATGTTTACACCAACTAGTATAGACAAAAAAGGAGAAAGATGTTCCTTTTGAATATCATGCATGATGATCTCAATATACTCCATGTATTAAGGTATTATCATAATTATAGGTAAAGAAGAAAAATAAAGTGACAGGTATCACATGCTGGAACATTATCTAATGAGGAGTTAAGAACGTAGCTAAGTAAGACATTCTGCATGGTTAAGAAATATTAATAAATAACTTGTGGCATTATTTTGATTTTAATAAATGAGTTTTCTGTAACTTCTAAAGGATTTTATTCGTGGTTATTTGAATGCTTACGTGGCGACTCACAAGAGTATCTTTTATTCTATAACAACCAACGTTCTCTACCTGCTTTACTGACCGCTAAGTACAAAAAAATTTTGACGCTTTGCTTTGCCAGAGTATCATATTATTAATATTTACTTGAGTAAAGTAAAAGCAAATTATCTTTTGTGTGCTTAGGCGTCATATTCGATAGTTAGCTACTTGATTTATTATTTGTATTTTATGTTGGGTAAATGAATATACCTCCAAATGATTTTGCTTACAAAGAGCGCCGTCATCCAAAGCTATTTATTAGTCTTTTTATCCCACTGCAGCAACCCCGCAATATTCTTCTCTCCCTCGGCTTCTTTTAAGCGTCGCTGTTGCTCGGCAAACTGAACATATTCCGCCTGCGCTTTTTCATCCGCTGTAAGCACACCCGTTTTAGTTCCACGCACTTTTTGAGATTTCCGGTTTTTCAGCCATCAGCCGGTACTCTTCCGGCGTCAGGTTATTCAGGGATTCATGAGGTCGCTCACTGTTATATTCCGTCAGCCAGCGCTCTGTTATTTCCCGTGCTTCATTCAGTGTCCTGAACAGGTAAAAATCCAGTATTTCTGTCCGGTAGGTCCGGTTAAAACGTTCGATAAACGCATTCTGTGTTGGTTTGCCTGGTTTAATAAATTCCAGTGCCACACCATGCTCTTCTGCCCATTGCGCCAGCGTCAGCGAAATGAGTTCCGGGCCGTTGTCCATCCGCAGTTTCAGCGGATAACCCCGGTTTGCCACGATCCTGTCCAGCACCCGGACCACCCGTTGTGCCGGGATATTCAGATCGATTTCTATTGCGAGGGCCTCGCGGTTAAAGTCATCAACCACATTGAAGGTCCGGAACCGTCTGCCGCAGACCAAAGCATCATGCATAAAGTCTATCGACCAGCTCTGGTTAAGTGCTTCCGGCGTTGCCAGTGGTGACGGGTTACGTACCGGCAAACGCTGCTTTCCTTTACGGCGAAAATTCAGTTTCAGCAGGCAGTAAATCCGGTGGACTCTTTTATGGTTCCAGGGATTGCCTTGTCTGCGAAGTATCTGAAAAAGTTTATTAAATCCATACCGTGGATAGCGCTCAGCCGCTACAGTCAGCGCCACAATCACTGGCTCATCACGCCGTGTATCCGGCTGGTAACGAAATACCGTCCTGCTCAGCGATAACATCCTGCATGCCCGGCGTATGCTCATCGCAAACTGGGCAGTCAGATAGTTGACGAGCTCACGTTTTATCGCTGATTTTAAAGCTTTTTTTCGATGACGTCTTTTAACGCACGATTTTCCAGACTCAGGTCAGCAAACATTTGTTTCAGCCGGCGGTTTTCGTCCTCAAGATCCTTCATCTTTTTGATATCAGAGGCTTCCATACCGCCATACTTCGCTTTCCAGTTGTAATAGCTGGCCTCAGAAATACCGGCTTCACGGCAGACATCCTTGACGGTACGTCCGGCTTCGACGGACTTCAGAACGGCAATGATCTGGTGTTCGGTGAATCGGGCTTTACGCATGGCGATCTCCTCCGGGAACATAATCAGTATGTCGGAAGATCTCTAAAAGTGAATGGGCCGGTTTACGGGGATGGTTACACCGCCATTTTCTTACTGACTGTGCCTGCACCCTGCAGGACGTCGCGGTCGTTAAATTGCAGGAACTGATCAAGCTTATCCTGCCAGTCACGCAGAAATACTTGCTGACGGCGCCGGGCCTGATCTTCGGCAAAATCCAGCCACATGTTAACCACGCGGTTAAGCTCACTGACCTCATCCTGGTTAAGGTAGTTTTTCGCTACAGTCACATCACTTTTGCGCACTTCTTCGCCTTTATAGCTGGTCAGTCCCATTTGCGGCTTGCTGGCGTTCGCCCGGCTATGAATGAGTTCAGCAGCGGTGTGACCAGTGCAGGCGAAATGTAGCTTGTTCTGAATGGCTTGAAAAAACTGTGTTGTTTCTTTCAGCGATGGTTGATAGTCGGCAGCTAACGCGAAGATCTCCCGAACCCGCAAATAAACCCGTCGCTCGCTGGCGCGAATATCACGGATGCGTTCGAGCATCTCATCGAAATAGTCAGGTACAGTCGACGAACCCACAGGCGGATTTTTCAGCCGCTCATCGTCCATCACGAAACCTTTGATCAGGTATTCCTGGAGCGTTTGGGTTGCCCACTGACGGAATTGTGTTCCTCGGGTGGAGCGAACGCGGTAACCAACAGCGAGTATTAATGGCAGGTTAAAGTATTGAACCTGGTAATTTTTTCCATCGCTGGCAGTTGTTCGGTAAAACCGAACAACTGAATTTTCGACCAGTTCACCTTCTTCAAAGATATTTTTGATGTGTCCGCTGATGGTCGCTTTAGCTTTACCGTAAAGCTCGCAAATCATTGCCTGAGAGAGCCATAACGTCTCGTTTTCAAAACGGCATTCAACGCGTACTTTTCCATCGGTACTGGCAAACATCACAAATTCACCCGTCGGGGATTGGGTTAAGTGTTCAGTTGCCATATTTGCCTCCGCGCTGATGATAATAAAATTCTCGCCGACACGTAGTATGCCAGAGTGAGGGGATTCTAAAGGGTATTTGTTGTCGCAAGGAGAGTACAAAACAAGACATTTTGGCGGAAGATCACAGGAGTCGAACCTGCCCGGGACCGCTGGCGGCCCCAACTGGATTTGAAGTCCAGCCGCCTCACCGGAGACGACGATCTTCCGCGCCTGCATTGCTACATGGAGGCGGGGCGCATTATAGCTACTTTCAGGCATTTACCACATCACTTCATGAACTTTTTTCGCATCATTTTGCCCTGCGATAATCCGTTTTGCATAAACCCTCATAAAATCCGCTAGTTACATTTTCACACACTCTTCCGTCCGACCGCGATCACAGAAAGCAAGAAACGTAAATTGATAACCAGATTTTGGAATACCCGCGCCCGGAACGATGGTTTAAAAATCCCGTAACCGGTTTCAATGCCCTCTTCAGGCGCAAAAGGATGAGAAAATGAAACGTGAAGTATTGTCCGTCAAAGAGAAGATTGGTTACGGCATGGGTGATGCCGCCAGCCATATCATTTTTGATAACGTCATGTTGTACATGATGTTTTTCTATACCGACATCTTTGGTATTCCTGCTGGTTTCGTCGGCACTATGTTCCTGCTGGCCCGCGCGCTGGATGCGATCTCAGACCCGTGCATGGGGCTGATTGCCGACCGCACCCGCAGTCGCTGGGGGAAATTCCGTCCGTGGATTATTTTTGGCGCCATCCCGTTTGGCGTCGTCTGCGTGCTGGCTTACAGTTCGCCGGATCTCTCCCACAACGGCAAGCTGATTTACGCCGCCGTGACCTATACGCTGCTGACGCTGCTCTACACCATCGTCAATATTCCTTATTGCGCGCTGGGCGGCGTGATCACCGATGACCCGAAACAGCGCATCTCGCTGCAGTCCTGGCGCTTTGTGCTGGCGACGGCAGGCGGCATGCTCTCTACCGTGCTGATGATGCCGCTGGTGAATCTGATTGGCGGCGAGGATAAAGCGTTTGGTTTTCAGGGCGGGATTGCAGTGCTCTCCGTGGTAGCGTTCCTGATGCTGGCGTTCTGCTTCTTTACCACCAAAGAACGTATTCAGGTGCCCCCGAGTACCGCTTCCATGCGTGAAGATTTGCGCGATATCTGGCAAAACGACCAGTGGCGCATCGTCGGACTGCTGACCATCCTCAATATTCTTGCGGTCTGTGTGCGTGGTGGGGCGATGATGTATTACGTCACCTGGATCATGGGCGATGCCGCGCTGTTTACTGCCTTCCTGGGTACTTATTGCGTCGGTAACCTGATTGGCTCGGCGCTGGCGAAGCCACTGACTGACTGGAAATGCAAAGTCAGTGTCTTCTGGTGGACCAACGCCGCGCTGGCGGTATTAAGCGTGGCAATGTTCTTTGTGCCAATGAACGACGACATCATCATGTTCCTGTTCATTTTCGTCATTGGCGTGTTGCACCAGCTGGTGACGCCCATCCAGTGGGTGATGATGTCCGATACCGTCGATTACGGCGAGTGGCGTAACGGCAAACGCCTCACTGGCATCAGCTTCGCTGGCACCCTCTTTGTGCTGAAACTTGGTCTGGCACTGGGCGGCGCGTTGATTGGCTGGATGCTGGCGGGCGGTGGCTATGACGCCGCAGCGAAAACGCAAAACAGCGCCACCATCAGCATTATCATTGCGCTGTTCACCCTTGTGCCCGCGGTGTGTTATCTGCTGAGCGCGGTGATCGCCAGACGCTATTACACCCTGAAAACCCCTTATCTGGCGAAGATCATGAGCGAACTTGCGCAGGGTGCACGTCGTCATCAACAGGAATTTGAACAGCTACCGGTTAGCAAAGAACTATGAGGATGAAACGATGAAAATCAGTGATGGAAACTGGCTGATCCAACCCGGGCTCACTCTGATCCACCCGATCCAGGTGTTCGATGTCGAACAACAGGGCAACGAAATGGTGGTTTACGCCGCCCCGCGCGACGTCCGGGAACGGACCTGGCAACTGGATACGCCATTGTTCACCCTTCGCTTTTTCTCACCGCAGGAAGGTGTGGTCGGCGTACGCATTGAACACTTTCAGGGCGCTATCGACAACGGCCCGCACTATCCGCTGAACGTACAGAAAGATGTTAACGTGCAAATGCAGAACACGGCAGAATTTGCCGAACTGAAAAGCGGCAACCTCAGCGTTCGCGTCACCAAAGGCGAGTGCTGGTCGCTGGATTTCTTGCGCAACGGCGTGCGTATTACCGGCAGTCAGGTGAAGAATAACGGCTACGTCCAGAACACCAACACCGCGCGCAATTACCTGTTTGAGCGACTGGATCTCAGCGTCGGGGAAACCGTCTATGGTCTCGGCGAGCGCTTTACCGCACTGGTGCGCAACGGCCAGACGGTTGAGACCTGGAACCGCGACGGCGGCACCAGTACCGAGCAGTCCTACAAAAACATCCCGTTCTACCTCACCAACCGCGGCTACGGCGTACTGGTGAATCACCCCGAGTGCGTGTCGTTTGAAATCGGCTCGGAGAAAGTCTCAAAGGTGCAGTTCAGCGTCGAAGGGGAGTCTCTGGAGTATTTCGTGATCGACGGCCCGACGCCGAAAGCGGTGCTTGACCGCTACACACAGTTGACGGGGCGCCCGGCGCTACCGCCTGCGTGGTCGTTTGGCCTGTGGCTCACTACCTCGTTTACCACCAACTATGACGAAGCGACGGTCAACAGCTTCATCGACGGCATGGCCGAACGTGACCTGTCGCTGCACGTTTTTCACTTCGACTGTTTCTGGATGAAAGCGTTTCAGTGGTGCGATTTCGAGTGGGATCCGGTGACCTTCCCGGATCCGGAAGGGATGATCCGCCGTCTGAAAGCGAAAGGGCTGAAAATCTGCGTCTGGATCAACCCATACATCGGACAGAAATCACCGGTGTTTAACGAATTAAAAGAGAAGGGCTATCTGCTTAAACGCCCGGACGGGTCGCTGTGGCAGTGGGATAAATGGCAACCAGGGCTGGCGATTTACGATTTCACCAACCCGGAAGCCTGTGAATGGTACGCCACTAAGCTGAAAGGGCTGGTAGATATCGGCGTCGATTGCTTCAAGACAGATTTTGGCGAGCGCATTCCTACCGATGTGGTGTGGCATAACGGTGCCGATCCGCAGAAAATGCACAATCATTATGCATACATCTACAACGAACTGGTGTGGAACGTGCTGAAAGAGACGGTGGGCGAGCAGGAGGCGGTGCTGTTTGCCCGCTCGGCGTCCGTCGGCGCGCAGCAGTTTCCGGTGCACTGGGGCGGAGACTGCTATGCCAACTATGAATCGATGGCGGAAAGTCTGCGCGGCGGGCTGTCGATTGGTCTGTCAGGCTTTGGGTTCTGGAGCCATGACATTGGCGGTTTCGAAAACACCGCTCCGGCACATGTCTATAAACGCTGGTGCGCGTTTGGCCTGCTCTCCAGCCACAGCCGTCTGCACGGCAGCAAATCTTATCGCGTGCCGTGGGCATATGACGATGAATCCTGCGACGTGGTGCGTCACTTTACCGAACTGAAATGCCGGATGATGCCGTACCTGTATCGTCAGGCCGCGCTGGCCCATGAATGCGGAACGCCGATGTTGCGCGCCATGATGCTGGAGTTCCCGGACGATCCGGCCTGCGACTACCTCGACAGGCAGTACATGCTTGGCGATGCGGTGCTGGTCGCGCCGGTTTTTTCGGAAGCGGGTGACGTGCAGTTTTACCTGCCGGAAGGACGCTGGACGCATCTGTGGCACAACGATGTCGTGCAGGGCGGTCGCTGGCTGAAACAGCAGCATGATTTCTGCAGCCTGCCGGTGTATGTGCGGGAAAACACATTGCTGGCGCTGGGGAATAACAGCCAGAAGCCGGATTACGCCTGGCATGAAGGGACGGCGTTCCAGTTGTTCAGCCTTGCGGATGGCGCAGAGGCCGTAAGCCAGGTGCCTGCGGCGAACGGTGAGGTTGTCTTTACGCTCAAAGCGACACGCTGCGGCAACACCGTGACCGTCAAAGGCGAAGGTGATGCCCGCGGCTGGTCGCTGTGCTTGCGCAATGTGCCACAGGTGGCAGAGGTGCAGGGCGGCGCGGTTGCTGACAGCGAATGGGGAGCAGTGGTGACGCCAGAGCATAATGAACTGGTGATCACGCTTTAACGGTGCTGATGCCCTCTCCTTCAGGGGAGAGGGCAGCGATCAGGCGCAACGCTTTTTTTCTCCTTGGCAAAGGCAATCCTGCCCCACACCGCGAGCAGTGCATAGAGCGCCATCGGCAGCAGAAAGCTCAGGTGAAGGCTGACGTTATCAATGAGCATTGCCTGCATCCAGGGAATGATGGCTCCGCCAATGCCTGCCATGACCATCGCGGCCGCCAGCAGGTTTGCCTGTTGCGGATACTGGCTGAGCGTATGACCAAAGATAATCGGGTACATCACCGAATTGCCGAGGCCGGTAAGTAATAACAGCCACCCGCCAGCGGCATTATTGAGTCCTGTCGCCAGCGCAACCAGCAACACACCCAGCAGGGTAGCGGTTCGAAACACGGCGGCGTTATGGGCGTTACTGGCGAACAGACCAAACAGCAGTCGCCCGACCAGCGCGCCGCCCCAGTAGAGCGAAACCAGCGACATGGCAGTTTCCGGCGACCAGCCAGCGGAGAGGGTCAGGTACTGGACGAGGCTCGTCGCAATCGCCACTTCCACGCCGACGTAAATAAAAATGGCGGCGATGCTCAGCATCGGCTGCGGTTGCTGGCGAAGGCTGGTGAAACGCAGCGCTGCCAGCGGTGGGCGGGGGACATCCGGCAGGCGAATAATGACGCTGCCGATGAGCAACGCGATCGAGGCCAGCGCCAGCATGAACCATAATCCGCTGACCGGCTCCTGGTGAAGGTAAGGATCGGCGGGGTACAGCTTCAACAGCAGCGCAAGAAACACTGGCGCCAGCGTGGTGCCCAGTGAATTGACCGCTGAGGCGAGGCTCAGGTTACTCACCCGCCGGTCAGCCGGGCTGAGCAACGACAGATACGGGTTAGCGACCACCTGCATGGCGGCCACGCCCGTTGCGACAATGAACATTCCTGGCAGTGATCCGTAAAACGTGTTCATGCTGATCGCCGCCGCGAGCAACAGGCAGCCTGCGGTGCTCAACAGTAATGAAAATTGCAGCACGCGCCGGTATCCCCAGTGGGCAATCAGCACGGAGCAGGGAAGGCAACTGATAAACGGGGCGATATAAAACAGGACGGTGATGAGCATCGCCTGCTGCCAGCTAATCTGGAAGTAATGATAAAAGAAAAGGATGATGGTGCTGTTAATGGCGGTAATATTCCCCCATAAGAAAAACACCATCGCCAGTAAAGACAAATTCCTTTTCATAGCATTATTATTCCGGAAAAGTGAAAGAATACGCATACTGAAATCCACATGTCTGTTACAGTCCTTTTTCATTATTCGGGGGTGTTGCATGGAACTGGAAAATATTTTTCGCGATGTGAAACTGAGCAAAACCGAAATAACCGTTTTGCGGACAATTCAGAACGATCCGGAACAATGTATTCGTGACGGAATTCGTGCCGTCGCTGAACGTTGTTACAGTAATCCTTCTTCACTGGTGCGTCTGGCGAAAAAACTGAAATTCAGCGGCTGGCTGGAGCTGGTCTATTTCATTAAATTTAATATCACGATGCCCAAGCTGGATGTCACCAACGACGTTGATTTCATGAAGATTCAGCCCGCAGAGCAACTGACCCCGCTGCTCAGTGGATTACAGCATCATCGCATTCTGATCCACGGCAGCGGGTTTTCACAGCTGATTGCGCAATATATTTATAATAAGTTCCTGGTGATTGGCGTTAATGCCAGTCTGGCGTTGTGGCCAGACTATGAAATACTTGAACAAAAAACGGCAACGAAATTTGATGCGATTTGGATCGTGTCTAAATCCGGTCGTAGTAGCTCCGCATTAAATTGGGTTAAGGCACTGGAAGGCAAAGACATCGATCTCATTTGCTTTACCGGTGATTATCAAAGCCCCTTAGCCCAGGCGGCAGATACCTCCTTTATTATTCACGACCCGCAAAAATACGATGACGATATTTACTGGAGCAACCCGTTCTTCGGCTACTGCATTTTAGGCTTTGAGCATTTGCTTAAACTCTGGTTCAGGCAGACCGCGTCGGGGGCATCCATCGATACCCCCGAGTAAATCCTTACCAGTCCTTGCAGTGCGTATCGTCGAGATACGCCGTCACCAGTTTTTGCGCCAGTGACCATGAACCCACCAACGGATGCGCCATTAACGCGCGCACCGCCAGTTCACGGTCGCGGTTGAGGATCGCCGCCACCGCCAGACGCTCGTACTCTTTGACGCAGGAAATCATGTTTTTCTGCGCGGTCGGGACGTGCTTCGGCGTGACGGGTTTCAGGCCCGTTCGACTGAGATCGCAGCTGATTTCAATCACATCGTCCGGTTGCAGGAAATCCAGCGTGCCGTTGTTGGCGAGCGAGACCACGATACGTTTTGTGGTCGTGCTGTTGACCGCCTCGAGAATATCAAGCGCCACGCCCGCGTACCCGCCAGTATCCGGCTCTTCAATAAACTGCTGTAGCGTCAGCGGCTCGCGGGTGTTGAATTTTTCCTGATGCGACTCGCTCTGCATGTAGCTGTTTTCACGGCGCAGATAGTGTTTCATCCAGATATCAAACGCCGCTTCCGGGTTTTCCCGTACGTTGACGCCAGCCAGCTCCTGGCGCATATCCTGGTTGATGCTGGCGATTTGCTCGCCACGGGTTTCCGGCGCGTCCTGAATCGCTTTCAGCGCCACTTCCCGATAGTAGTAGTAATAGAGATATTCATTCAGCAACTGCTTGTCGCAAAGCTGTACCAGCTCCGGCGAGAAGTACTGCATGGCAGTTTTAAGGTACAAGTCAGGGTTATTGATTAACCGGTCGGTGACGTCTTCGCCCTGCACGGTGAAATGGGTAAACCAGGAAAAATGGTTCAGTCCGTAGCACTCGACTTTCAGATCCTGCGGGTTGCAGCCCAGAATTGACGGCAGTTCGCGAATGAGTTCTGACGGCGCATCGCAGATCCCGTACACCCGGCGTTTGAAGCCAGACTTGATGATCGCTTCCGTCACCAGCCCTGATGGGTTGGTGAAGTTAAACAGAATGGCGTCTTTGGCAGCATGCTCTTCAATCAACCGGCAGTAATTCAGAATGGCCGGTATGGAGCGCATCGCCATGGCGAAACCGCCCGCGCCGGTGGTTTCCTGACCCAGCGTGTTGTGTTCAAGGGCGATGCGTTCATCACGGATGCGGCTTGCATCACCGCCGACGCGCAGCGTGGTAATCACGTAATTGGCGCTTTTCAGCGCCGCAACGGGATCGGTCGTCAGGGAAAAATGGATATCCGGACGAATGGTATTAAATACATAGCGCGCGATTTCACCGAATAGCGTCAGATTTTCCGCAGAACTGTCGAGAAAAACCACCTCCTGTAAGCCGATGCGATGCGCATTGTACGCCAGCGATTTCGCCAGGAATGCTGAACGGACACCGCCGCCACCTATTACGGTTAATTTCATAACGTCTCCCACTTAATTATTTGCCAGCCAGGTGTCAACGCTGGAGCGAACTTGCCCAACCCTGACGCCATAAATAACTTGTACTTCATTTCGGTTATGCACCACGCCATTTGCGCCGGTACTTTTCAAAACTGCATCGTCAACAATATCGGGGTTATGTACCGCCACCCGTAAGCGGGTAAAACAGTTGTCGATGGAGATAATATTTTCTTTACCGCCCAGCCCACGGATAATTTCATCGGTGGTGGTATTACTGGTTTGCGCGTTCTGTTTAATTTTCTGCCGGTAATCTTCTTTGCTGTATAACTTCACGTCGTCGTCATCTTCACGGCCTGGCGTTTTCAGTTTCAGTTTGACAACCAGGGTTCGGAAAATAAGGTAATACGCCGCGAACTGACCGATACCAATCACCACGTACATCGGCCAGCGGGTTAAGGAAACGGGCAGTGGCAGGTTATAGATCAGGAATTCAATTAAGCCCGACGCACCCCAGGGGCGAACGGTGAAAATATCGCAAATTGCCTGTGATGCCGCCGTCAGCGTCGCGTGGATCACCCACAACAGCGGCGAAATAAACAGGAACGTAAACTCAATCGGCTCCGTGATCCCGGTCAGCATCGAGGTAATGATGGCAGGCAATAGAATGGCCTTCGCCAGCATTTTTTTCTCCGGTTTCGCGGTGTGATAGAACGCCAGTGCCGCACCCGCCAGACCGAAGATGGTGGTCATGCCCTGCTGCGAGAAACGCAGCGCTTCGTTCATCACCGGCGTCAGATCCGGGTGGCGCATATAGGCGAGGAAAATCGCCTGCGTCCCGGAGACCGTTTGTCCGTCAACGCTCAGCGTGCCGCCAATCTGCGTGAGCTGGAACGGCGACCAGACGAAATGATGCAGCCCGGTGGGAATGAGGAATTTTTCGAAGAAGCCGTAGACGAATACCCCCGCCACGCCGGCGTTTTTCATAAAGCCGGTTAACGCGGCAATACCGTGAGTAATGAACGGCCAGATCCACGTAAAGGCCATGGCGTAGAGGATGATCACCGGGGTCATGGCAATCAGCGTCAGCTTCGCGCCGCCGTACATGGACAGTGCGCCGGGCAGTTCGATGCCGGTGACTTTGTTATGTACCCAGGCAATGGTGCAGCCAAGAATAATACCGAGGAATACGCCCATATCGACGACCACAAATCCCAGAATTTGTGTTTGCCCGGTACCGTAATATTCGCCATTAATTTTTTCGGCGATACCGTGGGTATATTCCAGCCAGGAGTGGTTAGCGCCGAGGAACATAATAAAACACATCACCGCAACCAGGGCGACTTCTGTTTTTTTATCCTTCGCTAAACCGTAACTAATTCCCACGCAAAACAATAATCCTAAATTACCAAATAACGGCCAGAACGTGTCCCCCAACAACTGGCCGATTTGATGTAAAAAATTCGTTTCTGAAATAAGCGTCGGGTTCGTTAATATCGAACTCAATGCCAGAATTAAACCAATAACAGGTAAAAACAAGACTGCGCCGATCATGGCTCTGGAGAATTTTTGCATGTTCTCCAGAATACGTTGACGTATCCCAGACATAGTAGTTGTACCTTTTTTAAAGGGAATTTTTATTTATTACGTGCTCTTCCAGTTAAGGTGTTATATCAACTACGCAGGCGAACCGGAACCTGTTGCGAGAAATAGGTACAAACAGTCACAAAATGCGAACAGGTTTCGCGGAAAGGAGCCCCTGACAATCGTCAGGGGCGGGAGATTATGGTGTGGCGGGTGTTTCAGGTGCAGGCTGAGGCGCGGCGGTGGTGATTTCGCCGCCATGCATCGCCTGGCTGACTTTCTGGTGGTTCATATTCTCTGCGCTAAGCTGGCCGCTGACAGTGGGTTTCAGCGGCGCGGTGGCCTGCACACTGCCGCTGGCGGTGAGCTGGAGATTGCCGTCGCCGGTGATCGGCAGCGCAGGCCAGCCCCACGGCTGCAATACATTCAGCGGCACCCCGCGTCCGTTCAGGCTCACGTTGACCTGCCGTTGCGGGAGCTGCGAAACCGTCGCCGTCGCTTCCAGAATGCCTTTTTCGGTAAACGCGCTCAGTTCGCTGATATTGACCGTCGACGCGTTGGCCGTCAGCGTCATCGACGGGCGCCGCACGTCAACGCGATTAAACGTCGCCAGCGCGCCGTTCAGCGTGGCGTTGCCGTTCCACACGCCCCACTGGCGATCCTTCAGCAGTTGCAGGTTACTGCCGTAACCGTCCAGTGACGTGATCTGCCACGGGAAGGCGGGATCGATGTCGATCACCAGGTTGCGGCTGGCGCTCAGTTTTTTCAGTGTCAGATTGCTCAGCCACGACGGCATGGGTTTCATCCACAGCTGTTTCCAGTTTTTCGGCAACGTGTATTCCAGACCGGCAATCGCGACATCGTCCAGTACCAGCCCGTTATCGCTGCGCAGCCAGTTGCCGGAGGTGCGCAACAGGCCGCCTTCCCAGCGGGAAGTGAACTGGCGCAGCGCGATGCCCTGCGGAGAAAATTCGCCGTTGAGGATAGGATCGAAAAGATGGATGCTGCCCCAGATAAACTCGCTGGCGTTCATCGACAGTTTACCGTCCTGGCTCTGCCAGCCGCCGTTGCTGAGCGTCAGGTTGCGCAAACTCATGTCCAGATCGGTCACCGCCCAGTCCGGCCCCTGCAGGCGCGCGTCAGTTACGTCGATGCGACCGATTTGCAGTGAGGGCACCGTGGTGAGTGGCGCGAAAAAATCGGTCAGCGATTTATCGCTTTGCAGGCGGATTTCGTCCAGTCGCAGGTTATCAATCACCCAGCTGCCGTCCGCCTCGCGGCGCGCTTTGCCGGTCAGCGACCCGCGCGCCATATCGGCACCGAGGGTATCGAGCGTGACAATACCATGATCGATAGCGCCCTGAATCAACACGTTGCTGGCGGGAACGCCGTTGAGCGTCATTGATCCGGCGCTCATCTGAATCGCCGCTTTCTTACCTAAGACGTTGCCCGCTTCCGGCAACCACGGGCTGACGCCGCCGGTGACGCGCTGGGCGCTCAGATCCCAGTTCGTTTGCGGACTGTTAAACGCCATATTGCTGAGCTGCAGGCGGTCAGCCTCGAAGGGAAGCGGCGCTGTTGACGGCGAGAGATTCAGCGTGCCGTCCTGCAACAGGATCGTGTCGGCGTGCAGCGGGTCGGTGAGCTGGCGGCTGCTGAGGCCGATATCCACCGTTCTGGCGACCAGCGTTGCCGGTTTGTCATCGCGACCGAAAGTGACGTTTTTCAACAAAATATGGGCAGGCGACGAGAAGCGATGATCGATCGCATCGAAGGAGAGGTGATAGCGGGTGTGGTCAGTGATCCAGCCGCTGACCTGTCGCGCGCCCCACTGCGTCTGGAGCAGAAAATAGAAGGCGAGGATCACCACCAGGAGGGCGATCAGCAGCCAGAGAACCAGCTTCCCGATAAATTTCATGGGCTTCCATCCTGAGAAGTGCACATAAGAGTGTTATGCACGAATTATGCGCAATGCTCAAGGAGGGAATCGTGTATTTCGATGTCACGACAGCGGCCAGGCCGCTGTCGTGCGGGGATTACGCTTTCTCTGGCGGGAACACCAGATTCAGAACAATCGCGGTGATACCGCCTGCGGCGATACCCGAGGAGAGCAGATTTTTCAGCCAGTCCGGCGCAAACTGCAGGATTAGCGGCTGCTGAGAGACGCCCAGGCCAACGGCCAGCGACAGGGCGATAATCAGGATCGCGCGGCGGTTCAGCGGTTCGCGGGAGACGATGCGCACGCCGGAAGCGGCGATGGTGCCGAACATCACCAGCGTTGCGCCGCCCAGTACCGGCTCAGGAATGTGCTGCACGAAGCCGCTGACCGCCGGGAACAGGCCCAGCAGGATCAGCATCAGCGCCACGACGAAACCGACGTAACGGCTGGCGACGCCGGTCAACTGGATCACGCCGTTGTTCTGACCGAAGCAGGAGTTCGGGAAGGTGTTGAACACCGCCGAGACAAAAGAATTCAGACCGTTCGCCAGCACGCCGCCTTTCAGGCGCTTCATATACACCGCCCCGGAAACGGGCTGCTCAGAGACGTCAGAAGTGGCGGTGATATCGCCGATAGTTTCCAGAGAGGTGATCATAAAGACCAGCATCAGCGGCAGCAGCAGGTTCCAGTCAATACCCAGCCCGTAATAGAGCGGCGTTGGCACCATGATCAAATCGTTGTTGGTCGGTGCGGTATTCGCGGGCAACATGTCTAACGCCCACGCCGCCAGATATCCCGCCGCCATGGCGATGACCAGCGACGCAATGCGCAGGTACGGGTTGCGCTGGCGGTTCAGGATGATGATCAGCACCAGCACGATTCCGGCCAGCAGCAGGTTTTTCGGCGCGCCGAAAGTGTGGTCGTTCATCGCCGCGTAGCCGCCGCCGATGGAGGTCAGACCGACCTGAATCAGCGACAGACCGATAATCATCACCACCACGCCCGACACCAGCGGCGTAATGATGCGCCGCGCCAGATGCAGGACGCGGGACAGTACCATTTCGGTACAACTGGCGAGCATCAGCGTGCCGAACAGCGCCGCCATCATGGTCGGGACATCGGCACCGCCGGTTTTTAACGCCGTACCGCCCATGATCAGCGGCGCGACAAAGTTGAAGCTGGTCCCCTGAATGGAGAGCAGCCCGGAACCCACCGGACCCCAGGCCTTAATCTGAATGATGGATGCCACACCGGATGCGAACAGCGACATACTGATAATGTGCTGAGTATCTTCAGCCGGTAATCCCAGCGCCTGACAGATCAGCAATGCCGGGGTAATGACCGCCACAAACATCGCCAGCAGATGCTGGAACGCGGCGAACAGCGTTTGCGGCAGGGGCGGGCGATCTTCGAGGCGATAGATTAATTCGCTGGGTTGAGTCTGCGCAACCGGTTGCGCACTTTCTGACTCGAGGGTGTTAACAGACATCTAAGGCAATCCCGTGGTGGAAAAGTGGGGATTTTATCGAACTGCGTGGCAAAAGCAAACGTTTGCCACGTCTGGCGGAATAATTTACGCAATCGCGTAAAACTGCCAGTTTATTTCACTAAAGTTGGTTTTTCCGTAGAAATGACCTGTTGATAACCATTTTTCTGTAATTTCCGCCCATTTTTTGATTAAAATTCGACTCCTGATTCCTCATGAAGAGATTAATCGGCACAGGAACAATACATCGCGTGTGAATGGATCATGCGCTAATAAGGAGCTTTTTATGTTTCACCTCGATACCTTATCGACGCTCGTGGCCGCCACGCTGGTGTTGCTACTGGGGCGCAAACTGGTCCACACGGTTCCCCTTTTCAAAAAATACACTATTCCCGAACCCGTTGCGGGCGGTCTGTTAACGGCACTGGCGTTACTGGTGCTGAAAAAAAGCATGGATATCGAAATTGATTTCGATATGAGCCTGAAAGATCCGTTGATGCTGGCGTTCTTTGCCACCATCGGCCTCAACGCCAACCTTGCCAGCCTGCGACTGGGCGGAAAAGTGCTCGGCACGTTTTTGATCGTCGTCGTGGGCCTGCTGTTGATGCAGAACGCGATTGGCATCGGAATGGCAAAAGTGCTGGGGCTTGATCCGCTGATGGGGCTGCTGGCGGGGTCGATCACTCTGTCGGGCGGCCACGGCACCGGGGCGGCGTGGAGCAAACTGTTTGTTGAACGCTACGGTTTTGCCAACGCTACCGAAGTCGCGATGGCCTGTGCGACATTCGGCCTGGTGCTGGGCGGCCTGATTGGCGGTCCGGTGGCGCGCTATCTGGTTAAACACTCGTCAACACCTGACGGCACACCGGATGATCAGGAAGTTCCCACCGCATTTGAGAAACCGGATGTGGGGCGCATCATCACCTCGTTGGTGCTGATCGAAACCATCGCGCTGATTGCCATCTGCCTGACCGTGGGTCGCGTGGTTGCGCAACTGCTGGCGGGTACTGCGTTTGAACTGCCGGTGTTTGTCTGCGTGCTGTTTATTGGCGTGATCCTGAGTAACGGTCTGGCGCTGCTGGGGTTTTATCGCGTGTTCGAGCGTGCGGTTTCTGTGCTGGGCAACGTCTCGCTGTCGCTGTTCCTCGCTATGGCGTTGATGAGCCTGAAGCTGTGGGAACTGGCGTCACTGGCGCTGCCGATGCTGGTGATTCTGGTAGTGCAGACGCTGGCGATGGCGATGTATGCGATGTTCGTCACCTGGCGGATGATGGGCAAAAACTACGATGCGGCGGTGCTGGCGGCGGGGCACTGCGGGTTTGGTCTCGGCGCAACGCCGACGGCGATTGCCAACATGCAGGCAATTACCGAACGCTTCGGTCCGTCGCACATGGCATTCCTCGTGGTGCCGATGGTGGGCGCGTTCTTTATTGATATTGTCAACGCACTGGTGATCAAGCTGTATCTGATGCTGCCGATCTTCGGGTAATAAAAAAGCCGGGCGCGTGCCCGGCTTCCTGCAACGACTGATGCGCTTAGTCGTGATCTTCCCACGTCATCGCGCGTTTCACCGCTTTTTTCCAGCCGCTATAACGGTAGTTACGCTCGGTGGTTTCAATCCCCGGGCGGAACTCACGCTCAATGACCGCTTTTTCCTGCAACTCATCCAGATTCTGCCAGAAACCGACCGCCAGACCGGCCAGATAAGCCGCGCCCAGCGCGGTGACTTCGCGGACTTCCGGCCGCTCGACGCGTGCGCCGAGGATGTCGGACTGGAACTGCATCAGGAAGTTATTGGCCACCGCGCCGCCGTCCACGCGCAGGGCGTGCAGACGAATGCCGGAGTCGGCCTGCATTGCTTCCAGCACGTCGCGGGTCTGGTAGGCAATCGACTCCAGGGTGGCGCGAATGATGTGGTTGGCGTTCACACCGCGGGTCAGTCCGAAAATGGCGCCGCGGGCATACGGATCCCAGTACGGCGCGCCGAGACCGGTGAACGCGGGCACGACATACACGCCGTTGGTGTCGTTCACTTTATTGGCGAAATACTCTGAGTCGAAGGCATCATTGATGAGTTTCATTTCATCACGCAACCATTGAATGGACGCGCCCGCCATGAACACCGCACCTTCCAGCGCATAGTTCACTTCGCCGCGCGGTCCGCAGGCGATGGTGGTCAGTAACCCG
The DNA here is from genome assembly GCF_030053895.1 of Trabulsiella odontotermitis. Taxonomy (NCBI): domain Bacteria; kingdom Pseudomonadati; phylum Pseudomonadota; class Gammaproteobacteria; order Enterobacterales; family Enterobacteriaceae; genus Trabulsiella; species Trabulsiella odontotermitis. The sequence goes on along the minus strand of NZ_CP125781.1, from coordinate 4,485,642 downwards.
TGCTCCGACGCCACGGCTTTTTCGCCGGTGTTCATCAGCATAAAACAGCCGGTGCCGTAGGTGTTTTTCGCCATCCCTTCCTTGACGCACAGCTGGCCGAACAGCGCTGCCTGCTGGTCACCGGCGATCCCGGCAATAGGAATACGCGTGCCGCCTTTACCGCCGATGTTGGTCTGACCGTAGATTTCAGACGATTTGCGCACTTCCGGCAGCATGGCGCGCGGGATGTCCAGCGCGTCGAGCATTTTGTCGTCCCAGTCCAGCTCGTGGATATTGAACAGCATGGTCCGCGAGGCGTTGGTGTAATCAGTGACGTGAACGCGCCCCTGGGTCATTTTCCAGATAAGCCAGGTGTCGACGGTGCCGAACAGCAGCTCGCCGCGTTTCGCCCGCTCGCGGGAGCCTTCGACATGGTCGAGGATCCACTTCACTTTGGTGCCGGAGAAGTACGGGTCGATCACCAGGCCGGTGGTTTTGCGTACGTACTCTTCCATGCCGTCGCGCTTGAGCTGTTCGCAGATGTCCGCGGTACGGCGGCACTGCCAGACGATAGCATTGTAAATCGGCTTGCCGGTTTCACGATCCCAGACGATGGCGGTTTCACGCTGGTTGGTGATGCCGATCGCGGCTATCTGATCGGAACTGATATCGGCTTTTGCCAGCACTTCAACCAGCGTGGAGCTTTGCGATGCCCAGATCTCCATCGGGTCATGCTCGACCCAGCCTGGCTTAGGGTAGATCTGTTCAAATTCGCGCTGTGAGACGCTGATGATATTAGCGTCATGATCCATCACGACAGCGCGGGAGCTGGTGGTGCCCTGGTCGAGAGCAACGATATATTTTTTGTCAGTCATGATTCTTGTCCCGTAGTCAGTTTACAGCGAAGCTTTTTGCTGCGACGTCGAAGTGGATTCCTTTTCTTCCACCACCTCACACTCGTCGCACGGTAAATGGCGGCCAATCAGTTTACGATAGCTAAATGCGCCCAGTGCCGCACCCACGACCGGTGCAAACAGCGGCACGAGGAAGTAGGGGATGTCCTTGCCGCCGGTAAGAGCGACGTTGCCCCATCCCGCGACCCAGGCGAAGGCTTTCGGCCCGAAATCACGCGCCGGGTTCATCGCGAAGCCGGTAAGCGGACCCATCGAAGCGCCAATCACGGCGATCAGCAGGCCAATCAGCAGCGGCGCCAGCGGGCCGCGCGGTACACCGTTGCCATCGTCCGTCAGCGCCATAATCAGACCCATCAGCACGGCGGTAATCACCATTTCTACCGCAAAGGCCTGCACAAAATTGAGGTGCGGATTCGGATAGGTGGAGAAAATACCTGCCAGTTCAAGGCTTTCGACGCTGCCGCGCACCATATGATGCGTCTCTTCGAAGCTGTAAAAAAGATTGTAGTAAAGCCCGTAAACTAACGCCGCTGCGCAAAAGGCGCCGGCAATTTGCGAAATAATAAAGGGAACGACTTTGCGCCCGTCAAAGCAGGCAAACAGCCACAGCGCGATAGTTACCGCCGGGTTCAGATGTGCGCCGGAAACCCCTGCAGTCAGGTAAATGGCCATTGCCACCCCCAGACCCCAGATAATACTGATTTCCCACTGCCCGAAGCTGGCGCCGGCTACTTTCAGCGCCGCGACACATCCAACGCCGAAAAAGATCAACAAGCCGGTACCGAGAAACTCCGCGATGCATTGGCCTTTTAAGGTTGATGTCTGGCTCATAATTAGATCCTGAAGACGTAGTGATGATGATAGGGTACATGGTGGCTGAAGATGACCATGCTGCCATGTAGGCATGGTGTTAATTTATCGTTAACGAGCAAAAACGAGAAATATCGAAATCAAAATGTGTGTACTGCGTCAATAAAATGAGCGTTTTCGCGCCATTTTGTGCGTTTAAGCACCTTTTTGCGGAGTGTGAGCTGAATCAATTCATTAACGGATGAGTTAACAATTTAGAGGTATCTGTCCAGAACGCACCAGGTATAGACTGAAAATGCTGGCAAACCGCAATCTGCGCGGCTTGCCGCTGGACAGCAGCGTCGGGGCTTCATACAATCGGGGCCATTACTGTAATGCGCTTATTTTCGTAAAGGCGTCACCGGCGTTCCGGGACGAGAGTCAGTTAAACCCGATATCTTTGGGTTGCTATCAACGCCTTGCAAGTTCAGGAGAGGTATGACGATGTCATTAGAAGTGTTTGAGAAACTTGAAGCCAAAGTACAGCAGGCGATTGATACCATCACGTTACTGCAGATGGAAATCGAAGAGCTGAAAGAAAAGAATAATTCGCTGGCGCAGGAAGTGCAGTCTGCGCAGCATGGCCGCGAAGAGCTGGAGCGCGAAAACAGCCACCTGCGCGAGCAGCAGAACGGCTGGCAGGAGCGTTTGCAGGCTCTGCTGGGCCGCATGGAAGAGGTCTGATGCGCTGGCCCTCTCCTGTTGAGGGCCAGTCCGTTCGCTTACTTCCGTTCCAGCAGAACCCCGCACTCCATATGATGGGTGTAGGGGAACTGATCGAACAACGCCAGACGAGCCATCTTATGCGTCTGGCCTAACGTTTCCAGATTCTTACACAACGTTTCCGGATTACAGGAAATGTACAGAATACGCGGGTACGCCTGTACCATCTTCTCCGTCTCGCTATCCAGCCCGCTGCGCGGGGGATCAACAAAAATCGTCTCACACTGATAACTCTTCAGATCAATGCCCTGAAGACGGTTGAATTCGCGCACGCCGTTCATCGCCTGGGTAAACTCTTCCGCCGCCATACGGATGATCTGCACGTTATCAATGTGGTTAGCCGCGATGTTGTACTGGGCTGCAGCGACCGACGGTTTGGCGATTTCTGTCGCCAGCACGCGGTTAAAATTACGCGCCAGCGCCAGCGAGAAATTCCCGTTGCCGCAATAAAGCTCCAGCAGATCGCCTGTCGCGTCTTTTGTCGCATCCAGCGCCCATTCCAGCATCTGAATATTCATGCCCGCATTCGGCTGGGTGAAACTGTTTTCCACCTGGCGATAGATCATTTCGCGCCCACCGACCGGCAAACGCTCATCAATGAAATCCTGATCGAGCGCGATTTTGGTTTTTGTCGCCCGGCCAATCAGATGCACGTTGAGGTTTTTCGCACGCAGCGCATCGCGCAACGCTTCGGCTTCACGACGCCATTCGTCGTCAAGCTTTTTGTGATACAGCAGCGAAACCACCGCCTGATTGCTGATGGTGGTCAGATAGTCAATCTGGAACAGCTTGTGGCGCAGCACACGGTTGTTGCGTACGCCAGCGATTATGGCGGTCATCAGCGCGTTGATAAGCTCGCTGGCCGCCGGGAAGCTGTCGACGCGAATACGCGATTTCGTCTGTTGATCGAAAATGATGTGATACAGGTCGTCACCGTCGTGCCACAGGCGGAATTCGGCACGCATGCGGTAATGACTCACTGGCGAACGAAACACTTCCGGAACCGGCGCGTCAAAAGGCGCCATCATTTTTTGCAGGCGGACGACTTTCTCAGCCAGCTGCGCGTCGTATTGTTCGGTAGGAAGGTGTTCGGGGGTCATGGTGCATCCTGATTCATAAAAGTACGCGGCGATTGTAGGGATTGTGCCGGGGATGTCCAGACATAATGGTTAATAGCAGTCTGGACATCTATATGCCGCAATTGTAGCATTCTGTTTCCGGTCTCCTGAGAGTGAAAAGGGAATCCAGTGCAAATCTGGAGCTGACGCGCAGCGGTAAAGACTGGCGGGATGAGAGCAACAGACACTGTGAAAACGGGAAGTCTTCATCCGTAAAACGCCACCCAGCCCGAAGACCTGCCGGGATCACGTCGCATTTGGTTTCATCATCGCGTGCTATAGATGAGGCCTGCGGCATCCTTCTTATATTGTGGATGCTTTTACAATGATTAAAAAAGTATCGCTGTGGACGGCCTTGTCCGCCACGGCTTTTTCCGTCTGGGCGCAGGATGCCACCCCTGACACGCTGATCGTCACAGCAAACCGTTTTCAACAACCTGTGAATACTGTTCTGGCCCCGACGTCCGTTGTCACCCGCGAAGATATCGAACGCTGGCAGGCAAAAAGTGTTGATGAAATTATGCAGCGTCTGCCTGGTGTGGATATTGCGCAAAGCGGCGGTATGGGGGCGCAGTCTTCGACCTACATCCGTGGAACCGAGGCACGCCATGTGCTGGTGCTCATTGACGGTATTCCATTAAACAATGCCGGGATCAGTAACGCGCCTGACCTGAGCCAGATCCCGGTCTCCCTGATCCAACGTATCGAATACATTCGCGGCCCACGTTCAGCGCTGTATGGCTCGGATGCTATTGGCGGGGTGATCAACATTATCACCGGGCGTGATAAGCCAGGCGCGGAGATCTCCGCGAGCATGGGCTCTAACGGCTACCAGTCCTATGACGGCGCCTTCCAGCAGGAAATCGACAAAACCAAAATTACCATGGGGGGTAACTACACCTATACCCGTGGTTTTGATATTGGCGCGAATGATGCGCCGCGTCAGCCCGATCGCGACGGCTTTATGAGTAAGTCTCTGTTCGGTTCTGTCGAGCAGCAACTCACCGATAACCTGAGCGGATTTGTGCGTGGTTATGGCTATGACAATCGTACCGCCTATGACGGTTATGCCTCGTTTACTGCGGATGGCACGCCGGATACGCGCCAGCTCTACAGCCAGAACTGGGATACCGGATTGCGATTCAACCAGGGTATCTACCAGTCTCAACTGGTGGCGGGTTATGGCCGCAGCAAAGATATTAACTATGACCCGAGCAAAGGCCGCTATGCCGATTCCGCCACCCTGGATGATGTGAAGCAATACACCACCCAGTGGCTGAATACCTTCACGGTGGGTCACGGTAACATTGGCGCGGGTCTCGACTGGCAGAAACAGAAAACCCAGGCGGGAACCGGCTATCTGGATAAAGGCTACGAGCAGCGTAATACCGGCGTTTTCTTGTCTGCGATGCAGCAGTTCAATAGCGTGACGCTGGAAGCGGCGGCCCGCCATGACGATAACTCTAACTTTGGCGACCATGGCACCTGGCAAACCAGTGCGGCCTGGGAGTTTATTGAAGGTTACCGCATCGTGGGTTCATACGGTACCGCCTACAAAGCGCCAACCATGAGCCAGATCCACAGCGCAGACTATGGCAATCCGGATCTTAAGCCGGAAGAGAGCAAGCAGTGGGAAGGGGGCTTCGAAGGCCTGACGGGGCCAGTAAACTGGCGTATCAGCGCGTATCGAAATGATGTTGATAACCTGATTGGTTATGACGCGAACTACCGTTATTACAACGTCGACAAGGCGCGTATCGAAGGGATCGAAGCCACAGCGCAGTTTGATACTGGTCCGCTGGCGCATCAAATCTCTTATGACTATGTCGACCCGCGCAACGCAATAACCAACGAAGTGCTTAAGCGCCGCTCCAAACAGCAGGTGAAATATCAGCTGGACTGGCAGGTGTGGGATCTCGACTGGAATCTCGCCTATCGCTACCTCGGCACGCGCTATGACGATGACTTTAGTTCGTATCCCTATCGTGAAGTCAAACTGGGTGGCGTAAGTTTGTGGGATGTCGCAGTTTCATATCCGGTCACCTCTCACCTGACAGTTCGTGGTAAAATAGCAAACCTGTTCGATAAAGATTACGAGACGGTTTATGGCTATCAAACTGCAGGACGAGAATACACCTTGTCTGGCAGCTACACCTTCTGATCCACGTCCCACCGTACTGGTCTTTGACTCTGGTGTCGGTGGGTTGTCGGTCTATGATGAGATCCGGCATCTGCTGCCGGATCTGCATTATATCTATGCTTTCGACAATGTCGCTTTCCCGTATGGTGAGAAGAGCGAAGATTTTATTGTCGAGCGCGTTGTTGAGATCGTGACGGCGGTCCAGCAACGTTATCCGCTTTCCCTCGCAGTGATTGCCTGCAATACCGCCAGTACGGTTTCTCTTCCTGCGCTGCGCGAAAAATTTGCTTTCCCGGTAGTGGGGGTGGTTCCGGCGATTAAACCGGCGGCACGTCTGACGGCGAATGGCATTGTCGGTTTGCTGGCGACGCGCGGCACGGTGAAACGTCCTTATACCCGCGAGCTGATCGATCGTTTTGCCAATGAATGCCACATCGAAATGCTGGGGTCGGCAGAGCTGGTGGTGCTGGCCGAAGCCAAACTGCATGGCAAACCGGTCTCGCTTGAGGAATTGCGCCGCATTTTGCGCCCGTGGCTACGGATGCCGGAACCGCCGGATACTGTCGTGCTGGGTTGTACACATTTCCCGTTATTGCAGGATGAGTTACTGCAGGTGCTGCCGGAAGGGACTCGTCTGGTGGATTCCGGAGCGGCGATTGCGCGTCGAACGGCCTGGCTACTGGAACATGAAGCGCCGGATGCGAAATCTACGGATGCCAATATCGCCTTTTGTATGGCGCTGACGCCGGAGACTGAACAACTTTTACCCGTTTTGCGCCGTTACGGTTTCGAAACGCTCGAAAATCTGGCGGTTTAGTCGCACTTTGGACAAAAATAAGGCGGTTGAAAAGTTTTTTGAAAAGAGGGCTTGTCAACGCCACAGAACTCCCTATAATGCGCCTCCACTGACACGGCACAACGGCAAACACACCGGCCTGTCAGGTGAAGTTAACCGAAATAACATGTTGACTTCATAGCGGGAAAGCGTATTATGCACACCCCGCGCCGCTGACAAAAAGCGAAGCGGCAACTGCTCTTTAACAATTTATCAGACAATCTGTGTGGGCACTCGGAGTGACATGGATTCTTGACGTCCTCGGACGAAAAATGAATACCAAGTCTCAAAGAGTGAACACGTAATTCATTACGAAGTTTAATTCTTAGAGCATCAAACTTAAATTGAAGAGTTTGATCATGGCTCAGATTGAACGCTGGCGGCAGGCCTAACACATGCAAGTCGAGCGGCAGCGGGGGGAAGCTTGCTTCCCCGCCGGCGAGCGGCGGACGGGTGAGTAATGTCTGGGAAACTGCCTGATGGAGGGGGATAACTACTGGAAACGGTAGCTAATACCGCATAACGTCTTCGGACCAAAGTGGGGGACCTTCGGGCCTCATGCCATCAGATGTGCCCAGATGGGATTAGCTAGTTGGTGGGGTAACGGCTCACCAAGGCGACGATCCCTAGCTGGTCTGAGAGGATGACCAGCCACACTGGAACTGAGACACGGTCCAGACTCCTACGGGAGGCAGCAGTGGGGAATATTGCACAATGGGCGCAAGCCTGATGCAGCCATGCCGCGTGTATGAAGAAGGCCTTCGGGTTGTAAAGTACTTTCAGCGGGGAGGAAGGTGTTGTGGTTAATAACCGCAGCAATTGACGTTACCCGCAGAAGAAGCACCGGCTAACTCCGTGCCAGCAGCCGCGGTAATACGGAGGGTGCAAGCGTTAATCGGAATTACTGGGCGTAAAGCGCACGCAGGCGGTCTGTCAAGTCGGATGTGAAATCCCCGGGCTCAACCTGGGAACTGCATCCGAAACTGGCAGGCTTGAGTCTTGTAGAGGGGGGTAGAATTCCAGGTGTAGCGGTGAAATGCGTAGAGATCTGGAGGAATACCGGTGGCGAAGGCGGCCCCCTGGACAAAGACTGACGCTCAGGTGCGAAAGCGTGGGGAGCAAACAGGATTAGATACCCTGGTAGTCCACGCCGTAAACGATGTCGACTTGGAGGTTGTGCCCTTGAGGCGTGGCTTCCGGAGCTAACGCGTTAAGTCGACCGCCTGGGGAGTACGGCCGCAAGGTTAAAACTCAAATGAATTGACGGGGGCCCGCACAAGCGGTGGAGCATGTGGTTTAATTCGATGCAACGCGAAGAACCTTACCTGGTCTTGACATCCACGGAAGTTTTCAGAGATGAGAATGTGCCTTCGGGAACCGTGAGACAGGTGCTGCATGGCTGTCGTCAGCTCGTGTTGTGAAATGTTGGGTTAAGTCCCGCAACGAGCGCAACCCTTATCCTTTGTTGCCAGCGATTAGGTCGGGAACTCAAAGGAGACTGCCAGTGATAAACTGGAGGAAGGTGGGGATGACGTCAAGTCATCATGGCCCTTACGACCAGGGCTACACACGTGCTACAATGGCATATACAAAGAGAAGCGACCTCGCGAGAGCAAGCGGACCTCATAAAGTATGTCGTAGTCCGGACTGGAGTCTGCAACTCGACTCCACGAAGTCGGAATCGCTAGTAATCGTGGATCAGAATGCCACGGTGAATACGTTCCCGGGCCTTGTACACACCGCCCGTCACACCATGGGAGTGGGTTGCAAAAGAAGTAGGTAGCTTAACCTTCGGGAGGGCGCTTACCACTTTGTGATTCATGACTGGGGTGAAGTCGTAACAAGGTAACCGTAGGGGAACCTGCGGTTGGATCACCTCCTTACCTGAAAGAACCTGCCTTCGAAGTGCTCACACAGATTGTCTGATGAAATACAGCAGTAAAAAATCTCTGCAGGCTTGTAGCTCAGGTGGTTAGAGCGCACCCCTGATAAGGGTGAGGTCGGTGGTTCAAGTCCACTCAGGCCTACCAAATTTTCCCTGAATACTGCGTTGCGAAACGACTCGCATACTGAGGTATGCTTCGCCGTTGCGCGCCTTGTCTCAGGAAAAATTACCGGTACAGAGGTAATCACGATGGGGCTATAGCTCAGCTGGGAGAGCGCCTGCTTTGCACGCAGGAGGTCTGCGGTTCGATCCCGCATAGCTCCACCATCTTTACTGCGACACAAGAAAACTTCAGAGTGTGCCTGAAAAGGTTCACTGCGAAGTTTTGCTCTTTAAAAATCTGGATCAAGCTGAAAATTGAAACACTGAATAGTCGAAAGATTATTCGTGAGTCTCTCAAATTTTCGCAATCAGAAGACAACACTGTCAGAGGTGATGTGAGCGAAGTGAAGACAAGGCGTACCGCACGTAGCGAGCGCAGTGGACTTAATGTCCATGAGCATCGCGAGTACGGAACAACGCAGTATTCACGACGCGCAACAAGCCGGACAGAACAAGACATCTTCGGGTTGTGAGGTTAAGCGACTAAGCGTACACGGTGGATGCCCTGGCAGTCAGAGGCGATGAAGGACGTGCTAATCTGCGAAAAGCGCCGGTAAGGTGATATGAACCGTTATAACCGGCGATGTCCGAATGGGGAAACCCGGTGCACTTCGGTGCATCATCGTAACATGAATACATAGTGTTACGAGGCGAACCGGGGGAACTGAAACATCTAAGTACCCCGAGGAAAAGAAATCAACCGAGATTCCCCCAGTAGCGGCGAGCGAACGGGGAGGAGCCCAGAGTCTGAATCAGCATGTGTGTCAGTGGAACGGTCTGGAAAGGCCGGCGATACAGGGTGAAAGCCCCGTACACAAAAACACACAGGCTGTGAACTCGATGAGTAGGGCGGGACACGTGGTATCCTGTCTGAATATGGGGGGACCATCCTCCAAGGCTAAATACTCCTGACTGACCGATAGTGAACCAGTACCGTGAGGGAAAGGCGAAAAGAACCCCGGCGAGGGGAGTGAAACAGAACCTGAAACCGTGTACGTACAAGCAGTGGGAGCACCCTTTGGGGTGTGACTGCGTACCTTTTGTATAATGGGTCAGCGACTTATATTCTGTAGCAAGGTTAACCGAATAGGGGAGCCGAAGGGAAACCGAGTCTTAATTGGGCGTTAAGTTGCAGGGTATAGACCCGAAACCCGGTGATCTAGCCATGGGCAGGTTGAAGGTTGGGTAACACTAACTGGAGGACCGAACCGACTAATGTTGAAAAATTAGCGGATGACCTGTGGCTGGGGGTGAAAGGCCAATCAAACCGGGAGATAGCTGGTTCTCCCCGAAAGCTATTTAGGTAGCGCCTCGTGAATTCATCTCCGGGGGTAGAGCACTGTTTCGGCCAGGGGGTCATCCCGACTTACCAACCCGATGCAAACTGCGAATACCGGAGAATGTTATCACGGGAGACACACGGCGGGTGCTAACGTCCGTCGTGAAGAGGGAAACAACCCAGACCGCCAGCTAAGGTCCCAAAGTCATGGTTAAGTGGGAAACGATGTGGGAAGGCCCAGACAGCCAGGATGTTGGCTTAGAAGCAGCCATCATTTAAAGAAAGCGTAATAGCTCACTGGTCGAGTCGGCCTGCGCGGAAGATGTAACGGGGCTAAACCATGCACCGAAGCTGCGGCAGCGACACTAAGTGTTGTTGGGTAGGGGAGCGTTCTGTAAGCCGTTGAAGGTGGTCTGTGAGGGCTGCTGGAGGTATCAGAAGTGCGAATGCTGACATAAGTAACGATAAAGCGGGTGAAAAGCCCGCTCGCCGGAAGACCAAGGGTTCCTGTCCAACGTTAATCGGGGCAGGGTGAGTCGACCCCTAAGGCGAGGCCGAAAGGCGTAGTCGATGGGAAACAGGTTAATATTCCTGTACTTGGTGTTACTGCGAAGGGGGGACGGAGAAGGCTGTGTCATCCGGGCGACGGTTGTCCCGGTTTAAGCGTGCAGGTGTGTGCTCCAGGCAAATCCGGAGTGCTTTAACACTGAGGCGTGATGACGAGGCACTACGGTGCTGAAGTGACAGATGCCCTGCTTCCAGGAAAAGCCTCTAAGCTCCAGGTAACACGAAATCGTACCCCAAACCGACACAGGTGGTCAGGTAGAGAATACCAAGGCGCTTGAGAGAACTCGGGTGAAGGAACTAGGCAAAATGGTGCCGTAACTTCGGGAGAAGGCACGCTGGTGCGTAGGTGAAGTCCCTTGCGGATGGAGCTGAGACCAGTCGAAGATACCAGCTGGCTGCAACTGTTTATTAAAAACACAGCACTGTGCAAACACGAAAGTGGACGTATACGGTGTGACGCCTGCCCGGTGCCGGAAGGTTAATTGATGGGGTCAGCCGTAAGGCGAAGCTCCTGATCGAAGCCCCGGTAAACGGCGGCCGTAACTATAACGGTCCTAAGGTAGCGAAATTCCTTGTCGGGTAAGTTCCGACCTGCACGAATGGCGTAATGATGGCCAGGCTGTCTCCACCCGAGACTCAGTGAAATTGAACTCGCTGTGAAGATGCAGTGTACCCGCGGCAAGACGGAAAGACCCCGTGAACCTTTACTATAGCTTGACACTGAACACTGGTCCTTGATGTGTAGATATAGGTGGGAGGCTTTGAAGTGTGGACGCCAGTCTGCATGGAGCCGCCCTTGAAATACCACCCTTTAATGGCTGGTGTTCTAACGTGGGCCCGTAAACCGGGTTGCGGACAGTGTCTGGTGGGTAGTTTGACTGGGGCGGTCTCCTCCTAAAGAGTAACGGAGGAGCACGAAGGTTGGCTAATCCTGGTCGGACATCAGGAGGTTAGTGCAATGGCATAAGCCAGCTTGACTGCGAGCGTGACGGCGCGAGCAGGTGCGAAAGCAGGTCATAGTGATCCGGTGGTTCTGAATGGAAGGGCCATCGCTCAACGGATAAAAGGTACTCCGGGGATAACAGGCTGATACCGCCCAAGAGTTCATATCGACGGCGGTGTTTGGCACCTCGATGTCGGCTCATCACATCCTGGGGCTGAAGTAGGTCCCAAGGGTATGGCTGTTCGCCATTTAAAGTGGTACGCGAGCTGGGTTTAGAACGTCGTGAGACAGTTCGGTCCCTATCTGCCGTGGGCGCTGGAGAATTGAGGGGGGCTGCTCCTAGTACGAGAGGACCGGAGTGGACGCATCACTGGTGTTCGGGTTGTCATGCCAATGGCACTGCCCGGTAGCTAAATGCGGAAGAGATAAGTGCTGAAAGCATCTAAGCACGAAACTTGCCCCGAGATGAGTTCTCCCTGAGACCTAGAGTCTCCTGAAGGAACGTTGAAGACGACGACGTTGATAGGCCGGGTGTGTAAGCGCAGCGATGCGTTGAGCTAACCGGTACTAATGAACCGTGAGGCTTAACCTTACAACGCCGAAGCTGTTTTGGCGTGAGAGACAGATTTTCAGCATTGATTCAGAGTAGGCAATAGTTTGCGCAGCGGCAAGGCGGCAAGCGAAGGAAAGGAAGGAGCATACAGAAGTATGTGACTGAGTTTACGAGCGCAGCCAACGCAGCGGATGCGATAAATTATTGCGTACTGAGCACAAAGAATTTGCCTGGCGGCTTTAGCGCGGTGGTCCCACCTGACCCCATGCCGAACTCAGAAGTGAAACGCCGTAGCGCCGATGGTAGTGTGGGGCTTCCCCATGTGAGAGTAGGACACTGCCAGGCATCCATTTAGCAGTAACCCGGGTAAAACCGGGCGTTGTAGACAGTTTCGGTGGAGCGGTAGTTCAGTCGGTTAGAATACCTGCCTGTCACGCAGGGGGTCGCGGGTTCGAGTCCCGTCCGTTCCGCCACCCTAATTAGGGGCGTAGTTCAATTGGTAGAGCACCGGTCTCCAAAACCGGGTGTTGGGAGTTCGAGTCTCTCCGCCCCTGCCATAAAAAATAATCCTTTGCTTCGGCAAAGGATTTTTTTTGTCTGCTATTTACCGAGCGCTTCATGAGGGCATTCCGCCCTCATGGTTAATCCAGCACACTGGTCTTCAGAATGTCGCGGAGCTGCGTCTGTTTATCACTGTTTTGTAGCCAGATGGCATACAACGGGCGGGAAAGCGTTGCGCTGTCTGTCACCGTATGTAATCCCCCTTTCTCTTTCGCCCAGCTCATGGGTAACCAGGTACAACCATTAAGCGGAGAAAGTTGTTGTCGCGCCAGTTCCGCAGAGCTGGTCGTCAGGCTGGGAATATCATCGCTGGCCAGCAGGCCTACCTCATGTTGCTGAAAATCCGGTCCCCATTCCAGGCGCAGATAGTTGAGATCCGCCTTCACTTGCGCAGGCTCTGCAGCATAAAGCGCAAGCGTGAAATGGCCTAATAACTGGCTGCTAAATTCATCCATTTTCGGCGATTCGGTAGTGATCAGCAGATCAAGCTGCCGTTCATGCAATTGCTTAACCAGCGACTGGCGTTGAGCTATTCGGGCTTCGAACTGCAGATTATTGGGGGTTTTGTAGAGCCTGCCCAACCAGCTATTCAGCATACATTCCCAAAGTGATGCGCTGGCACCGATGGAGAATTCATTGTGTCGTGACGTATGCGCAACCTCTTTGCGCGCTGCTTGCCAGGTGTTCATCAACGTTTCTGCGTAAGGCAGCAGTTTTTCGCCGGCGGCCGTAAGCCGTATGTTATTGCGATGTCGGGTAAAAAGATTTACGCCGAGCTGATTTTCCAGCTGACGGATGCGAAAACTGACGGCTGATTGTGTCAAATAGAGCGCTTCAGCAGCGCGTCCAAAGTGACGAGTTCTGCTGACTTCGAGGAAAGTTTTAAGCAATTCCGTATCCACAACCTTCTCCGCAAAATTATTTTTCGTTATGATTTAAATCTTTTGTTTTACACTCTGTCAAGCGTAACTAATACTCCGCGCCATAAATAGCTCGGCCAAAGAATTAGGAGCGTGTAGGATGGCGGAAAGCTTTACGACGACAAATCGTTTTTTCGACAATAAAAATTATCCGCGTGGTTTCTCCCGTCATGGTGATTTCACCATCAAAGAGGCACAACTGCTTGAACGTTATGGTTATGCCCTCAACGAACTGGAGCTGGGTAAGCGCGAACCTGTAACCGAAGACGAGAAACAATTTGTTGCGGTGTGCCGCGGTGAACGTGAACCAACCACGGAAGCAGAGCGTGTATGGTTCAAGTATATGGCGCGGATTAAGCGTCCGAAGCGTTTCCATACGCTGTCCGGTGGTAAACCGCAGATGGAAGGCTCTGACGATTACACAGAAAGCGATGATTAAATAAAAAAAGGGCTGCGGCCCTTTTTTTATGCCAGCAGTTTCTGCAAATGAATGAGTAAGCGATCGATCGCCCGGTAACTTAACGCCTCCTGCAGATGCTGCCGTGTAATGCGCGTAGCCTGTTCAAGATCGGCAATGGTGCGTGCCACCTTCAGCAGGCGCTGCCATGCACGGATTGATAACCCCAGTTGCGTCAGCGTTTGTTCTAACCACAGCGCATCGTCATCATTCAGCAGACAATGTTCCCGTATTTCTCCTCCTTCCAGGTGGGCATTGAGTTTGTGCTGCCGCGCATACTGGCATGCCTGCGCCTGTATCACCCGTTCCCGAATCGTCGCGGTGTCTTCGCCACTGTTCGTTGCATGGCTCAGCAGTCCCGGCGGCGGAAGGGGGATTTCTAGTGAGAGATCGAAACGGTCGAGAAAGGGGCCAGACAGGCGGCCCAGATAGCGCATTGTCTGTTCCGGCGTCGCGCGATTATGGTTTCCCTGATAGTGGCCTGTCGGGCTGGGGTTCATTGCGGCAATCAACTGAAAACGCGCCGGATAGGTGATTTTTGCCCGGGTTCGCGAAATGTGGATCTGACCGGATTCAATCGGTTCCCGCAGCGCATCCAGCACGCGCCGTTCAAATTCCGGCAGTTCATCAAGAAACAGAATGCCGTTGTGTGCCAGCGATATCTCGCCAGGCATGGGTATGGATCCACCTCCTACCATGGCGTTCAACGATGCGCTGTGATGTGGAGAACGAAAGGGCCGCTGACGCCACTGTGCTTTAACGCTCGTCGCATTTACCAGACTAATGATTGCCGCACTTTCGAGCGCTTCATCGTTGCTCAACGGGGGAAGCAAACCATTCAGTCGGCTGGCAAGCATCGTTTTGCCAGTTCCCGGCGGGCCAATGAACAGCAGGTTGTGGCCGCCTGCGGCAGTGATCTCAAGTGCGCGTTTTCCCTGACTTTGCCCAATGACATCGCGAAGATCCTCATGCGGCGATTCCGCAGCCTCTGCGTGCGTTGACGGCGCCAGGCTCAGCGAGTGTTTTCCTTCCAGAAAAGCACAGACTTCCTGCAGATGATTTGCGATAAAACAACAGGTGCCGCCAATCAATCCCACTTCGGCGGCGTTATCTTCCGCCACGACAATGCTCCGCCCGGCCCGGATGGCTTCCATCGCCCCCGAAATAGCACCAGGAATTCCCCGTAGCGCGCCGGTGAGGGCCAGCTCACCCACAAACTCGTACTGACTCAGCTTTGCCCCGTTAAGCTGTTCAGAGGCCACCAGAAGCGCAATGGCGATAGGTAAATCGTATCGTCCGCCTTCTTTGGGCAGATCGGCAGGGGCAAGATTGATGGTGATTTTTTTTGCCGGGAACTCATAACCACTATTAATGATTGCGCTGCGCACCCGATCTCTGGCCTCTTTGACGGTGGTTTCCGGAAGGCCAACTAACGTTAATCCGGGTAAACCATTACTGATATGCACCTCGACGGTAATAAGCGGCGCGGTAATGCCAAGTGCTGCACGGGTGTAGACCACTGATAACGACATAGAGCCTCCTGAGGGCGACACTATATCGGCTGAGAACCGCAGCGTTAGCGTTGACTTATGCGAAATACGAGGCTGATTCCTGCATTTTTGCGGATTTTCACCGCATTGCAGGAAAGGTGGAACCCGCCTCGCAGAGACGAAAATTGCGACAGGTGGGCTCCCAATGTAGCAAAAATAACTGAAATTTTTTCAATTGCGATTTTTCTTATAAAAAACAAGGCGTTTAATGTGAATCGTTAGCGAGCTCACGAAACGCGTCATAAAAAAATCTTGTGTTCCTTCCCCAGCCTGTGTTACCTCTTTAGGTATTCCTTCGAACAAGAAGCCGAAAGTAAACAAAATGAAAGCCCTTCTACGAGTGATTAGCCTGGTCGTGATTAGCGTGGTGGTGATTATTATCCCACCGTGCGGGGCTGCACTTGGACGAGGAAAGGTTTAGAAATCAAGCCTTAACGAACTAAGACCCCCGCACCGAAAGGTCCGGGGGTTTTTTTATGACTTAAATACTGAAGCGAGGAACAGACAATGACCAACAGCACAATATTCTGTTTCTCACAATTTATGGCGGGGATGTAACTATGAATGGAGCTCAGTGGGTGGTACATGCATTGCGCGCACAGGGAGTTGACACGGTATTCGGCTATCCTGGTGGCGCCATCATGCCGGTTTACGATGCATTGTATGACGGCGGCGTGGAACATCTCCTGTGCCGGCACGAGCAGGGGGCTGCGATGGCGGCCATCGGTTACGCCCGCGCGACAGGTAAAACCGGCGTCTGTATCGCCACATCCGGCCCTGGCGCAACCAACCTGATCACCGGTCTGGCGGATGCCCTGCTCGACTCCGTTCCTGTGGTCGCCATCACCGGACAGGTGGCGTCACCGTTTATCGGTACCGACGCGTTTCAGGAAGTGGACGTTCTCGGTTTGTCGCTGGCCTGCACCAAGCACAGTTTTCTGGTGCAATCTCTCGACGAGTTACCGCGGGTAATGGCGGAAGCGTTCGAGGTGGCAAACTCAGGTCGTCCTGGCCCGGTACTGGTGGATATCCCTAAAGATATTCAGCTGGCACAGGCGGCGCTGGAGCCGCATTTTTCCACTGTTGAAACTCCGGAAGCGTTCCCTCACGCTGAAGTCGAACAGGCACGCCAGATGCTGGCGCAGGCGCAAAAACCGATGCTGTACATTGGCGGCGGCGTGGGTATGGCGCAGGCGGTTCCGGCGCTGCGCGCGTTTATCGCTACCACGCAAATGCCCGCGGTATGCACTCTGAAAGGGCTCGGCGCAGTGGAGGCGGATTATCCGTACTATCTCGGTATGCTTGGGATGCACGGCACGAAAGCGGCGAATCTGGCGGTGCAGGAATGTGATCTGCTGATTGCCGTTGGCGCGCGTTTTGACGATCGTGTGACCGGCAAACTGAATACCTTCGCGCCAAACGCCAGCGTGATCCACATGGATATCGATCCGGCAGAGATGAACAAACTGCGTCAGGTGCATGTCGCGCTGCAGGGTGATCTGAATGCCATGCTGCCTGCACTGACGCAACCATTGTCCATCAATGCCTGGCAACAGCAGGTGGCTGAATTACGTGCAGAACACGCCTGGCGCTACGATCATCCGGGCGAGTCCATCTATGCCCCTTTGCTGCTGAAGCAACTGTCTGATCGTAAACCGGCTGACTGCGTGGTGACCACCGACGTGGGCCAGCACCAGATGTGGTCGGCGCAGCACATGACTTACACCCGCCCGGAAAACTTCATTACCTCCAGCGGTCTGGGGACGATGGGTTTTGGCTTACCGGCCGCCGTTGGCGCTCAGGTGGCGCGCCCGAATGATACGGTTATCTGTATCTCTGGTGACGGCTCGTTCATGATGAATGTTCAGGAGCTGGGCACCGTAAAACGAAAACAGCTGCCATTAAAGATCGTTTTAATGGATAACCAGCGATTAGGCATGGTTCGCCAGTGGCAGCAGCTGTTTTTTCAGGAACGTTATAGCGAAACAACCCTCACCGATAATCCCGATTTCCTCACGCTGGCCAGCGCCTTCGGCATTCCAGGCCAGCACATCACCCGTAAAGACCAGGTTGAAGCGGCACTCGACACCATGCTGTCAAGCGAGGGGCCTTACCTGCTTCATGTCTCAATCGATGAGCTTGAGAACGTCTGGCCATTGGTGCCGCCAGGTGCCAGTAACTCGCAAATGCTGGAGAAATTATCATGATGCAACATCAGCTCGCCGTTCAGGCTCGTTTCAACCCGGAAACGTTAGAGCGTGTTTTACGCGTGGTGCGCCATCGCGGTTTTCAGATTTGTTCTATGAATATGGAGACTGCAACTGATGCGCAAAATATTAATATCGAATTGACCGTTGCCAGTCCTCGTCCAGTCGAATTACTGTTTAGTCAGTTGAGCAAACTGGTCGACGTCGCCTGTGTCGAGATCCAGCAACGAACAACATCATCACAACAAATCCGCGCCTGAGCGCAAAAGGAAGAAAAATGACGACGAAAAAAGCTGATTACATCTGGTCTAATGGCGAGATGATTCGTTGGGAAGATGCCAAAGTGCACGTAATGTCCCACGCACTGCACTACGGTACCTCCGTTTTTGAAGGGATCCGCTGCTACGATTCTCACAAAGGGCCGGTGGTGTTCCGTCATCGTGAACACATGCAGCGTCTGCGCGACTCAGCCAAAATCTATCGTTTCCCGGTGTCTCAGAGCGTCGATGAACTGATGGAAGCCTGCCGCGCGGTGATCCGTAAAAACAACCTGACCAGTGCTTATATTCGTCCTCTGGTGTTTGTCGGCGACGTCGGCATGGGTGTGAACCCGCCTCCGGGATACACTACAGATGTCATCATCGCCGCCTTCCCGTGGGGTGCCTACCTCGGTGCGGAAGCGCTGGAGCAAGGTATTGATGCGATGGTCTCTTCCTGGAACCGCGCTGCGCCAAACACCATTCCGACCGCCGCGAAAGCGGGTGGTAACTATCTCTCCTCGCTGCTGGTTGGCAGCGAAGCGCGCCGCCACGGCTATCAGGAAGGTATCGCGCTGGACGTTAACGGTTATATCTCCGAAGGCGCTGGCGAAAACCTGTTTGAAGTGAAAGACGGCGTGCTGTTCACCCCGCCGTTTACCTCCTCTGCACTGCCAGGCATCACCCGCGATGCCATCATCAAGCTGGCGAAAGAGCTGGGCATTGAAGTGCGTGAGCAGGTGCTGTCCCGCGAATCGCTGTATCTGGCCGACGAAGTGTTCATGTCCGGTACCGCCGCGGAAATCACGCCGGTACGCAGCGTTGACGGTATTCAGGTGGGCGAAGGCCGCTGTGGTCCGGTCACTAAACGTATTCAGAAAGCGTTCTTTGGCCTCTTTACTGGCGAAACCGAAGATAAATGGGGCTGGCTGGATCCAGTAAATCAATAATTAAATAACGGGACGGCACGCACCGTCCCGTTTAACAGATTGTCACCGGGAGTAAACAAAGCATGCCTAAGTACCGTTCCGCCACTACCACCCACGGCCGTAATATGGCGGGTGCCCGCGCGCTGTGGCGCGCCACCGGTATGACCGATGCCGATTTCGGCAAACCGATCATTGCCGTTGTGAACTCGTTTACCCAGTTTGTGCCGGGGCACGTTCACCTGCGCGATCTCGGCAAACTGGTTGCCGAACAAATCGAAGCCGCAGGCGGCGTGGCGAAAGAGTTCAATACGATCGCTGTCGATGACGGCATCGCGATGGGCCACGGAGGCATGCTTTATTCACTGCCATCGCGCGAGCTGATCGCCGACTCTGTCGAATACATGGTCAACGCCCACTGCGCAGATGCGATGGTCTGCATCTCCAACTGCGACAAGATTACCCCGGGGATGCTGATGGCGTCCCTGCGTCTCAATATTCCGGTGATTTTCGTCTCCGGTGGCCCGATGGAGGCCGGGAAAACCAAGCTTTCCGATAAGATCATCAAACTGGATTTGGTCGATGCGATGATCCAGGGGGCGGATCCGAAAGTGTCCGATGCGCAGAGCGATCAGGTGGAGCGTTCCGCGTGCCCGACCTGTGGCTCCTGTTCCGGTATGTTCACCGCCAACTCAATGAACTGTCTGACCGAAGCGCTGGGTCTGTCGCAGCCGGGTAATGGCTCGCTGCTGGCGACCCACGCCGACCGTAAACAGCTGTTCCTCAATGCCGGTTCACGCATTGTTGAGCTGACCAAACGGTATTACGAGCAGGATGATGCCAGCGCACTGCCGCGCAACATCGCCAGCAAGGCGGCGTTTGAGAACGCCATGACGCTGGATATCGCGATGGGCGGTTCCACCAACACCGTGCTGCACCTGCTGGCGGCAGCCCAGGAAGCAGAAATTGATTTCACCATGAGTGATATCGATAAGCTGTCGCGCAAAGTGCCGCAGCTGTGCAAAGTGGCACCGAGTACGCAGAAATACCATATGGAAGACGTTCACCGCGCTGGCGGGGTGATTGGCATTCTCGGCGAACTGGATCGCGCGGGTCTGCTGAACCGCGACGTGAAAAACGTGCTGGGTCTGACCTTGCCGGAGTCGCTGGCGCAGTATGACGTCATGCTGACGGAAGACGCAGCGGTGAAAGCGATGTATCGCGCAGGCCCGGCGGGCATTCGCACTACGCAGGCGTTTTCTCAGGATTGCCGTTGGGAAACCCTTGATGACGACCGCGCCGAAGGCTGTATCCGTTCGCTTGAACACGCCTACAGCAAAGATGGCGGGCTGGCGGTGTTGTACGGCAACATCGCCGAGAATGGCTGTATCGTAAAAACGGCGGGCGTTGACGACAGCATCCTGAAGTTCACCGGCCCGGCGAAAGTCTACGAAAGTCAGGAAGAAGCGGTAGACGCCATCCTTGGCGGCAAAGTAGTGGAAGGTGATGTTGTCGTGATCCGTTACGAAGGGCCGAAAGGCGGCCCGGGCATGCAGGAAATGCTCTATCCGACCACCTTCCTGAAATCAATGGGACTTGGCAAAGCCTGTGCGCTGATCACCGACGGACGTTTCTCCGGCGGTACCTCCGGTCTCTCCATTGGTCACGTTTCACCGGAAGCCGCCAGCGGCGGCAGCATTGCGCTGGTTGAAGATGGCGACCTGATCGCTATTGATATCCCGAACCGCGACATTCAGCTTCAGGTCAGCAATCAGGAGATGGCGGCGCGTCGTGAAGCGCAGGAAGCACGCGGTGATAAAGCCTGGACGCCGCGCGATCGTCAGCGTGAAGTGTCCTTCGCTCTGCGGGCTTATGCGAGCCTGGCCACCAGTGCGGATAAAGGCGCTGTGCGCGATAAATCCAAACTTGGAGGCTAATGATGGCCGAATCCCTATCCGCTGCCCCTGAGGGGGCAGAATATCTCAGGGCCGTGCTGCGCGCGCCGGTGTATGAAGCCGCGCAGGTCACGCCACTGCAGAAAATGGAAAAGCTGTCGTCGCGCCTTGAAAACGTCATTCTGGTGAAGCGCGAAGACAGGCAGCCAGTGCACAGCTTTAAGCTACGCGGCGCGTACGCCATGATGGCAGGGCTGACTGAAGAGCAAAAAGCGCGGGGCGTCATCACGGCGTCTGCGGGCAACCATGCACAGGGCGTTGC
Organism: Trabulsiella odontotermitis; assembly: GCF_030053895.1. Lineage (NCBI taxonomy): Bacteria > Pseudomonadati > Pseudomonadota > Gammaproteobacteria > Enterobacterales > Enterobacteriaceae > Trabulsiella > Trabulsiella odontotermitis. The sequence continues at coordinate 4,464,600 of NZ_CP125781.1, read as the reverse complement.
GTTTTCTTCTGCGCGCCTCGGCGTGAAGGCGTTGATTGTCATGCCGGTCGCCACCGCAGATATCAAAGTCGACGCGGTACGCGGCTTTGGTGGCGAGGTGCTGCTGCACGGCGCGAACTTTGATGAAGCGAAAGCGAAAGCTATTGAACTGTCACAACAGCAGGGGTTTACCTGGGTGCCGCCGTTCGATCATCCGATGGTGATTGCAGGGCAGGGCACGCTGGCGCTGGAGTTACTGCAACAGGATGCGCATATCGATCGCGTATTTGTTCCGGTTGGCGGCGGTGGGCTGGCGGCGGGCGTGGCGGTGCTGATCAAACAGCTGATGCCGCAGATCAAAGTGATTGCCGTCGAAGCGGAAGACTCCGCCTGTCTGAAAGCCGCGCTGGATGCCGGTCATCCGGTTGAGTTGCCGCGCGTCGGGTTGTTTGCCGAAGGGGTGGCGGTGAAGCGCATCGGCGATGAAACATTCCGCCTGTGTCAGATGTACCTCGATGACATCATCACGGTCGACAGCGACGCCATCTGTGCGGCGATGAAAGATCTGTTCGAAGACGTGCGAGCGGTGGCGGAACCGTCCGGCGCGCTGGCACTGGCGGGCATGAAGAAATACGTCGCGCAACATAACATTCGTGGCGAACGGCTGGCGCATATTTTGTCTGGCGCGAACGTGAATTTCCACGGCCTGCGCTATGTGTCTGAACGTTGCGAGCTGGGCGAGCAACGCGAGGCGTTGCTGGCGGTGACCATTCCGGAAGAGAAGGGCAGCTTCCTGAAGTTCTGCCAGTTGCTCGGCGGGCGTTCGGTCACGGAGTTCAACTACCGTTTCGCTGATGCCAAAGACGCCTGCATTTTCGTTGGCGTGCGTCTGAGTCGTGGCCTGGAAGAGCGCAAAGAGATCCTCGACATGCTGCGCAACGGCGGTTACAGCGTGGTGGATCTCTCCGACGATGAGATGGCGAAACTGCACGTGCGTTACATGGTGGGCGGTCGTCCGTCGAAACCCCTGCAGGAGCGGTTGTTCAGTTTTGAGTTTCCGGAATCACCCGGCGCGTTGCTGAAATTTCTCTATACGCTCGGAACCCACTGGAACATTTCGCTGTTCCACTACCGCAGCCACGGCACCGATTATGGTCGTGTACTGGCGGCGTTTGAACTGGGCGAGCACGAGCCGGATTTCGAAACGCGGCTTAACGAACTGGGCTACGAGTGTCATGACGAAACCCGCAACCCGGCGTTTCGTTTCTTCCTGGCGGGTTAATGATTATGAGGACAAGCAAATGGCAGGACGCTTTCAAGGATTTACACAAGAAGGGCTTAATTTTCTTCAACAGGTCAAAGCGAAAAATGATAAAGCGTGGTTTGAAGAGCACCGTTTTATTTACGATCGCAGTGTACTGAACCCGTTTCGGGCGCTGGTGGATGATCTGGCCCCGGTGATGCTGGAGATTGATCCGTTAATTGAAACACGCTCAGCGATTGGCAAGACAATCTCGCGGATCCATCGCGACACCCGTTTCTCGCAGGATAAATCCCTTTACCGTGACCGGATGTGGGTGACCTTCAAGCGTCCGGCGAAAAACTGGACCGATGCGCCATCGTACTTTTTTGGCATCGCGCCGGATTCCGTACACTATGGCCTTGGCTATTACAGCGCCAGTAAACCGACGATGGATCTCTTTCGGCATACGCTGAAACAGCGCCCGACTCAGTTTCTGGAAGTCGCCGGGTGTTGCCGGGAACCGTTTGAGCTCATTGGTGAGAGTTACAAACGCCCGCTGGTAAAAGACCTCGATCCCGCCATTGCCACCTGGTACAACCGCAAATCCTTCGCGGCCATTGTCGATAGCCCGGATATGGAACCACTCTTCCACGCCGATCTGGTGACGCAACTGGCCGACGGATTCCGTCAACTGGAGCCGCTGTATCAGTGGCTAATGACGATAGAAACGATGAAGCAGATCGACCCGGCTGATTTATAACGCTCACTTTCCTTCGTCGATTTTTCTTTCCAGCACAATCTTCCAGAAGGCATCAATCAGCGGCTCATGCAGCCGCTTTTTTTGTGCGCATACGCCAAGCTCAAACGGCGTTTTCTCGTCGCTGCGCTCCAGAATCATTACGCGATTACGCACTGGCTCCGGGCTGTTTTCCAGCACCACTTCCGGCAACAGCGCCACACCGCAGCCGAGCGCGACCATCGACACCATCGCCTCGTGGCCGCCAACAGTGGCGTAAATCGATGGGTTGCTGATTTTCTGACGACGGAACCACAGTTCGATGCGACGACGTACTGGCCCCTGATCGGCCATGATGAACGGCACCGTTGACCAGTCGGGTTTCTCCTGCGTGACCTGATTGCGCACCGGGCAGGGTAGCGCCGGGGCAATCAACACCACCGCCAGATTCTCCAGCATGGAAAATGCCACCGCGCCGGGCAGGGTTTCCGGCTTACCGGCGATCGCCAGATCGGCTTCGCCAGTAACGACTTTTTCCATCGCGTCAGCGGCATCACCGGTCGTGAGCTTGATTTCCACCGAGGGATGTTCGGCGCGGAAGCGGTCGAGGATCGGCGGCAAATGGCTGTAGGCCGCAGTGACGGAGCAGAAAATATGCAGTTCGCCAGAGAGCGACGGCCCTTTTTGATCGATAGTGTGGCGCAGTTGCTGATACTGCAACAGCATCTGCTGCGCGAAGGTCCGCAGCTCATCACCCGCCTCGGTCAGCGTGACGGTGCGGTTGTCGCGCACAAACAGCGGCTGACCGAGGTCTTCTTCCAGCCGTTGGATTTGCCGGGAGAGCGTGGAAGGGCTGACGTGCATCGCCCGCGCGCTACGGCCAAAGTGGCGGCTATCCGCCAGATGCAGAAAGGTTTTCAGATCGCGTAAATCCACGGGCGAGGCTCCACGGGTTGGTATTGCAGAAATTGCAATGTGATGTTGTGAATATATCAATTTCCGCAATACTTTTCCTGTCATATAGTGAGTTCATTCTCGCAAAAGCGAACCGAACAATAAGCAAGCACAACACATCACGAGGTATCACCATGGCTAACTACTTCAATACACTGAATCTGCGCCAGCAGCTGGCGCAGCTGGGCAAATGCCGCTTTATGGCGCGCGACGAATTTGCCGATGGCGCGAGCTACCTTCAGGGTAAAAAAGTGGTCATCGTCGGCTGTGGCGCTCAGGGGCTGAACCAGGGCCTGAACATGCGTGACTCCGGCCTGGATATCTCTTACGCCCTGCGTAAAGAAGCGATTGCTGAAAAGCGCGCATCATGGCGTAAAGCGACCGAAAACGGTTTTAAAGTGGGCACCTATGAAGAGCTGATCCCGCAGGCTGATCTGGTTGTTAACCTGACGCCAGATAAGCAGCACTCTGACGTGGTGCGTTCCGTTCAGCCGCTGATGAAAGACGGCGCGGCACTCGGTTATTCCCACGGTTTTAACATCGTGGAAGTGGGCGAGCAGATCCGCAAAGACATCACCGTGGTGATGGTAGCGCCAAAATGCCCGGGTACCGAAGTGCGTGAAGAGTACAAACGTGGTTTCGGTGTGCCGACCCTGATCGCCGTTCACCCGGAAAACGATCCGAAAGGCGAAGGTATGGCGATTGCTAAAGCCTGGGCTGCGGCAACAGGGGGTCATCGCGCGGGGGTGCTGGAATCCTCTTTCGTTGCGGAAGTGAAATCTGACCTGATGGGTGAGCAGACTATCCTGTGCGGTATGCTGCAGGCCGGTTCTCTGCTGTGCTTCGACAAGCTGGTAGCGGAAGGCACCGACCCGGCATACGCCGAAAAACTGATTCAGTTTGGCTGGGAAACCGTGACCGAAGCGCTGAAACAAGGCGGCATCACGCTGATGATGGACCGACTGTCCAACCCGGCGAAACTGCGCGCTTACGCGCTGTCTGAACAGCTGAAAACTATTATGGCGCCGTTGTTCCAGAAACATATGGACGACATCATCTCCGGCGAGTTCTCTTCCGGCATGATGGCAGACTGGGCGAACGACGACAAAAAACTGCTGACCTGGCGTGAAGAGACCGGTAAAACGGCATTCGAAACCGCACCGCAGTTTGAAGGTAAAATTGGCGAGCAGGAATACTTCGACAAAGGCGTACTGATGATTGCAATGGTGAAAGCGGGCGTTGAGCTGGCCTTTGAAACTATGGTCGACGCGGGCATCATCGAAGAGTCAGCGTACTATGAATCCCTGCATGAGCTGCCGCTGATTGCCAACACCATCGCGCGTAAGCGTCTGTATGAAATGAACGTGGTAATTTCAGATACCGCCGAATACGGTAACTATCTGTTCTCTTACGCGTGCGTACCGCTGCTGAAAGAATTCATGACCACCCTGCAGTCGGGCGATCTGGGCAAAGCGATTGCTGAAGGCGCGGTAGATAACGCTCAGCTGCGCGACGTTAACGACGCGATTCGCGGCCATGCGATCGAGAAAGTGGGCCAGAAACTGCGCGGTTATATGACTGATATGAAACGCATTGCGGTTGCCGGATAAAAAAATGTCGGGTGGCGCTTCGCATCTATGATGTAGGCCCGGTAAGCGTTAGCGCCACCGGGCTTTTTTATCACTTGCGGTACAGCACTTTAATGATGTGGTAACCGAACTGGGTATGCAGCGGGCCGGTTGGCTCAAGCACCGGGCAGGAGAACACCACTTTATCGAATGCCGGAACCATCTGACCCTGACGGAATTCGCCTAAATCACCACCACGTTTGCCTGACGGACAGATAGAATGTTTCTTCGCCAGCTTGCCGAAGTCGGCGCCGTTTTTAATCTGTTCCAGAAGATCCAGCGCCAGTTTCTCTTCTTTTACAAGGATATGCAGTGCTGCTGCCGTTTTTGCCATGATCGTGCCTTGAGTGCTATGGATTAGGCTCGCTATACTACCACGCGGTTATTTCTCCCTCCCGACTTTCATTGAGCGATCCTTATGCGTTTAAACCCCGGACAACAACAAGCCGTCGAATTTGTCACCGGACCGTGCCTGGTGCTGGCGGGGGCGGGATCCGGCAAAACCCGCGTGATCACCAATAAAATCGCGCATCTGATCCGTGGCTGCGGTTATCAGGCGCGGCACATCGCTGCGGTGACGTTTACCAATAAAGCGGCGCGCGAAATGAAAGAGCGTGTGGCGCAGACGCTCGGGCGTAAAGAGGCGCGCGGGCTGATGATCTCAACGTTCCACACGCTGGGGCTGGAGATTATCAAACGTGAATTTGCCGCGCTGGGGATGAAATCGAACTTTTCGCTGTTTGACGATACCGATCAGGTGGCGCTGCTGAAAGAGCTGACCGAAGGGTTGATTGAAGATGACAAAACCCTGTTGCAACAGCTGATCTCAACGATCTCCAACTGGAAAAACGATCTGCTGACGCCCGCGCAAGCCGCGGCACAAGCAAAAGGCGAGCGGGACCGCATTTTCGCGCATTGCTACGGCCTGTACGATGCGCATATGAAAGCCTGTAATGTGCTGGATTTCGACGATCTGATCCTGCTGCCGACGCTACTGTTGCAGCGCAATGAAGAGGTTCGCGAGCGCTGGCAGAACCGGATCCGCTATCTGCTGGTGGATGAATATCAGGACACCAACACCAGCCAGTATGAGCTGGTGAAACTGCTGGTGGGCGCCCGCGCCCGCTTCACCGTGGTGGGCGACGACGACCAGTCGATTTACTCCTGGCGCGGTGCGCGTCCGCAGAATCTGGTGTTGCTCAGTCAGGATTTTCCTGCGCTACAGGTGATCAAGCTTGAGCAAAACTACCGCTCCTCGGGTCGCATTCTGAAAGCGGCGAACATCCTGATTGCCAATAACCCGCACGTGTTTGAAAAGCGTCTGTTTTCGGAGCTGGGTTATGGCCCGGAGCTGAAAGTGCTGAGCGCGAACCATGAAGAGCACGAGGCGGAGCGGGTGACCGGGGAGCTCATCGCTCATCATTTTGTGAATAAAACGCAGTACAAGGATTACGCCATTCTCTATCGCGGCAACCATCAGTCGCGCGTATTTGAAAAAATGCTGATGCAGAACCGCATTCCGTACAAGATCTCCGGCGGCACTTCGTTTTTCTCGCGTCCGGAAATCAAAGACTTGCTTGCTTATCTGCGCGTGTTGACCAACCCGGATGACGACAGCGCGTTCCTGCGTATTGTGAATACACCAAAGCGCGAGATTGGCCCGGCGACGCTACAAAAACTGGGAGAATGGGCATCCAGTCGCAACAAGAGCCTGTTCACCGCCAGCTTCGACATGGGGCTGACGCAAACCCTGTCAGGGCGCGGTTATGAGGCGTTAACGCGCTTTACCCACTGGCTCGGCGAGATCCAGCGGCTGTCAGAACGCGAGCCAGTTGCCGCTGTGCGCGATCTTATTCATGGCATCGATTATGAATCCTGGTTGTTTGAAACCTCGCCCAGCCCGAAAGCCGCGGAGATGCGCATGAAAAACGTCAACCAGCTGTTCAGTTGGATGACGGAAATGCTGGAAGGCTCCGAGCTGGAGGAGCCCATGACACTCACCCAGGTGGTGACCCGCTTTACGTTGCGCGACATGATGGAACGCGGTGAGAGCGAAGAAGATATGGATCAGGTCCAGCTGATGACGCTGCACGCTTCGAAAGGGCTGGAATTCCCGTATGTGTTTATGGTGGGGATGGAAGAGGGCTTTCTGCCGCACCAGAGCAGCATCGATGAAGACAATATCGATGAAGAACGTCGGCTGGCTTATGTGGGCATTACCCGCGCGCAAAAAGAGCTGATTTTTACGCTATGCAAAGAGCGTCGTCAGTACGGCGAACTGGTGCGTCCGGAACCGAGCCGTTTTTTACTGGAACTGCCGCAGGATGATGTGAGCTGGGAGCAGGAGCGTAAGGTCATTACCGCAGAAGAACGGATGCACAAAGGTCAGGCGAACGTAGCCAACATCAGGGCGATGCTGGCGAAAGCGAAAGAAAAGTAAGCTTACTTCACCTCAAGCGGCCAGTGGACGTAACTCTGCCACTGGCACTCCTGCTCAACCATTTCCGCGCCGAGCGGATGTTCTGCCAGCCAGTGTTCCGGCAGCGTCAGCGTCAGTTGCTCGCCATGGGCATGCAGCGTAATTTCCGGCAGCAGATCGTCCCGGCGACGGCTGGCGAACAAAATCGCCAGGCGCAGCAGACGGCACATATGCTCCGCCACGCGCGGAGGAACCGCGTTTTGCTGATGCAGCGACGGCAGATCCACCGGGTTGGTTTGATTGAGTACCAGCGTCGCCAGCAGTTTTTTCTGTGCAGGCGTAAAGCCCGGCAAATCCAGATTCCGCACCAGATAGGCGGCGTGCTGCGGCGATTGTTTGAAATCGACGCTCAACCCAATCTCATGCAGCTGGCAGGCGCTCAGCAACAGTTCGCGGCTAATCGGTTCCAGATCCCAGTGTTCTTCCACGGCTGTTGCAAACCGTGCGGCGAGTTTCGCCACGCGCTGTGCCTGCTCGGTATCGACCAGAAAACGGCGTTGAATAGTGCGCAGCGTGCGGCTGCGGATGTCCTGATCCACCGCCAGATGTAACATGCCATACACCAGACCTTCACGCAGTGCGCCGCCAGCCAGTGTCATGCACTGGATGTCTAGCTCGGTAAAAATGGCGATGAGAATGGCCAGACCGCTGGGGAACACCAGTGCGCGCTCCAGTGTCAGCCCTTCGATTTCAAGCTCTTCCAGACGCCCGCACTGAATGGCGCGCTGCTTTAGTTGCTGCAGTTTCGGCAACGTGATGCGCTCGTCCATTCCCTGCGCCATCATGATTTCCTGCAGTGCCTGCACTGTACCGGAGGCGCCCACGCAAACTTTCCAGCCATGGTAGCGCAGGTTATCGGCAACCGGACGCAGCACTTCACGCGCCGCACGCTCAGCTTCATCGAAATGTTCTTGCGCCAGATTGCGGTCGGTAAAGTAGCGCTCAAGCCAGGTGACACACCCCATCGACAGGCTAAACAGCGAGGTTGCCTGTGCACCGGTTCCCGTCACTAGCTCTGTACTGGCGCCACCGATATCCACAACCAGACGACGATCATCGCCGCCAGTGGTGTGCGCCACGCCCTGATAAATCAGGCGAGCTTCCTCTTCGCCACTGATGACCTGCACCGGACAACCGAGGATCTCTTGTGCTTTAGCGATAAATTCACTGGCATTGATGGCCAGACGAAGAGTGGCGGTCGCCACAACACGGATTTGGGTCGGGGGGATGTCCTGCAAACGTTCAGAGAAGAGCCGTAAACACTGCCAGCCACGTTCCATGGCCTCTGCAGAGAGACAGTTTTCGCTGTTCAGACCCGCCGCCAGACGAACTTTGCGTTTGATGCGGGTCAGGGTCTGAATGCTGCCTTCCACCTCGCGCACGACCAGCATATGAAAACTATTCGAACCGAGATCAATAGCCGCATAAAGCGAGTGCGAGGTAGAGCTGAGCATATTTTTTAACCTGAGCGACGACGGTTACGCGGTGCGCCCGAACGGCGCGGTCCATTACCCTGACGAGTCCGGGTCAGGCGCAACGGTTTCGGTAAATCCGTCATCAGTGCGTCCGAATTGTATTTACTGACCGGAATCGAGTGACCGATATAGGTTTCAATTGCCGGCAGATTCAGCGCGTACTCTTCACAGGCCAGACTTATCGAATGACCGCTTGCGCCCGCACGACCGGTACGGCCGATACGGTGAACGTAGTCTTCGCAGTCGTCCGGTAAATCATAGTTGAACACGTGCGTAACCGCCGGGATATGCAGGCCACGCGCGGCAACGTCGGTCGCGACCAGAATATCGAGATCGCCACGGGTAAATTCATCCAGGATGCGCAGGCGTTTTTTCTGCGCCACGTCACCGGTCAACAGACCCACGCGATGGCCGTCGGCTGCCAGATGACCCCAGATATCTTCGCAACGGTGTTTGGTGTTCGCGAAAATAATGGTGCGGTCCGGCCATTCTTCTTCCAGCAGCGTTTGCAGCAAACGCATTTTTTCGTCGTTGGAAGGATAGAACAGCTCTTCTTTGATACGGTGGCCGGTTTTTTGTTCCGGTTCGACTTCGACGTACTCGGCGTTGTTCATTTGTTCAAACGCCAGTTCGCGTACGCGGTAAGAAAGGGTTGCGGAGAATAGCATATTCAGACGCTGATTCGCCGGCGGCATACGGCGGAACAGCCAGCGGATATCTTTAATAAAGCCCAGATCGTACATGCGATCGGCTTCATCCAGCACAACCACCTGAATCGCGCCAAGGTTAACGTGGTTCTGCTTGGTGTAATCAATAAGACGGCCGGTGGTGCCAATCAGGATATCGACGCCGCTATCCAGCACTTTCAGTTGCTTGTCGTAACCATCGCCACCGTAAGCCAGCCCCAGCTTCAGGCCCGTTGCGTTCGCCAGAGGCTCTGCATCGGCATGAATCTGCACCGCCAGCTCGCGCGTCGGCGCCATGATCAACGCACGCGGTTGGTTAACCTGGCGGTTTTCTGGCACGGGGTGAGAGAGAAGATAATGAAACGTTGACGTCAGGAACGCCATCGTTTTGCCGGTACCGGTTTGCGCCTGCCCGGCAACGTCACGACCCGCCAGCGTCAGCGGCAGTGCGAGCGCCTGAATGGGCGTACAGTTATGAAACCCTTTAGTTTCAAGGGCTTCAATCACCATTGGGTGCAGCGCGAAGTCGGAAAACTTCTGTTCAGTTAAATGTGTTTTGCTCATAGTGTGGTAGAATATCAGCTTACTATTGCATTAAGAAAGCGTATCCGGTGAAATAACGTCAACCTTTTAGTTGGCTAAAGCAACATCAACGTGTCGTTGATTGTTGATTAATGCTACACCAACGCACCAGGCTTATTCCTGCGGAGTTAAATATGAGCGATAAAATTATTCACCTGACTGACGACAGTTTTGACACGGACGTACTCAAGGCTGAGGGGCTGACCCTCGTCGATTTCTGGGCAGAGTGGTGTGGTCCGTGCAAAATGATCGCCCCGATTCTGGATGAGATCGCTACTGAGTATGCGGGCAAGCTGACCGTGGCTAAACTGAACATTGACGAGAACCCGGGCACTGCACCGAAATACGGTATCCGCGGCATCCCGACGCTGCTGCTGTTTAAAGACGGCGAAGTGATTGCGACTAAAGTGGGCGCCCTGTCCAAAGGTCAACTGAAAGAGTTCGTGGACGCCAATCAAGCGTAAGCCTTTTTGATTCAGGCGTTCGGTATTCCTAATTCATGTGGAACGCTGGACGCCTGCCTTCAGTCGTGCTAAGTTAGTTTTGACTTCGTTTTAAACATACCTTTGTTTGAATCTTGTTTTACCCGACGCTTCCCGTATTCAATACGCGTGAGGCAGAAAAATTCCGGGCTTGTCACTCATTCCGTCATGTCGTTTCAGTTCTGCGTTTTTTTCCTGTAACCAGGCAGCGTACAGACGTGAGTTGATGGCCGTAAACAGGCATGGATGACCCTGCCATACCATTCACAACATTAAGTTCGAGATTTACCCCGAGTTTAAGAACCCACACCATTATGAATCTTACCGAATTAAAGAATACGCCGGTTTCTGAGCTGATTACTCTCGGCGAAAATATGGGGCTGGAAAACCTGGCTCGTATGCGCAAGCAGGACATTATTTTTGCCATCCTGAAGCAGCACGCGAAGAGTGGCGAAGATATTTTTGGCGACGGTGTGCTGGAGATATTGCAGGATGGATTTGGATTCCTCCGCTCCGCAGACAGCTCCTACCTCGCCGGCCCTGACGACATCTACGTATCCCCCAGCCAAATCCGCCGTTTCAACCTCCGCACTGGTGACACCATCTCTGGTAAGATTCGTCCTCCGAAAGAGGGTGAGCGTTACTTTGCGCTGTTGAAAGTTAACGAAGTAAACTACGACAAACCAGAAAACGCGCGTAATAAGATTCTGTTCGAAAACTTAACTCCGCTGCACGCGAATTCCCGCCTGCGCATGGAGCGTGGTAACGGCTCAACTGAAGATTTAACGGCGCGCGTTCTGGATCTGGCATCGCCAATCGGTCGTGGCCAGCGTGGTCTTATCGTCGCACCACCGAAAGCCGGTAAAACCATGCTGCTGCAGAACATCGCGCAGAGCATCGCTTACAACCATCCTGACTGTGTGCTGATGGTGCTGCTGATTGACGAACGTCCGGAAGAAGTGACCGAAATGCAGCGCCTGGTGAAAGGCGAAGTGGTTGCGTCAACCTTTGACGAACCGGCTTCCCGTCACGTGCAGGTTGCGGAAATGGTTATCGAAAAAGCCAAACGTCTGGTTGAGCACAAAAAAGACGTTATCATTCTGCTCGACTCCATCACCCGTCTGGCGCGCGCTTACAACACCGTCGTACCGGCTTCCGGTAAAGTATTGACCGGTGGTGTGGACGCCAACGCCCTGCATCGTCCGAAGCGTTTCTTCGGCGCGGCGCGTAACGTGGAAGAGGGCGGAAGCCTGACCATCATCGCGACGGCGCTGATCGACACCGGTTCTAAAATGGACGAAGTTATCTACGAAGAGTTTAAAGGCACCGGTAACATGGAGCTGCATCTCTCCCGTAAGATCGCTGAAAAACGTGTCTTCCCGGCTATTGACTACAACCGCTCCGGTACGCGTAAAGAAGAACTGCTGACCACGTCAGAAGAGCTGCAGAAAATGTGGATCCTGCGTAAGATCATTCACCCGATGGGCGAAATCGACGCGATGGAATTCCTCATTAATAAGCTGGCGATGACCAAAACCAACGACGATTTCTTCGACATGATGAAACGCTCGTAATTTGCGCTGAACGAAAAACGCCACGCTTCGCGTGGCGTTTTTGTTTTTTAAGGACATACTTCAGTGGAAACTAATTCAAATATGCGGATGAGAACCATTTATCTGATTCAGTGACGTAAGGCCAATTTTTTTGTTTAAAAAACAGTCTGATTCGGTGAATCTCATCCGACTTCCTCTTCTGATGAAGAGCCATCGTAGGTATACTTTCGCCATTACTATTTGCTGAGAGCATTTATTGTGAATTTGCTGACTGCAGGTGCTGATCTGATCAGTATTTTTTTATTCACAACCCTGTTCCTTTTTTTTGCACGCAAGGTAGCTAAAAAGGTCGGTTTAGTGGATAAACCAAACTTCCGAAAACGTCACCAGGGACTCATTCCGTTGGTGGGGGGAATTTCGGTTTATGCTGGTCTGTGTTTTACGTTTGGGATCGTTAACTACTACATTCCTCATGCCGCACTCTATCTGATGTGTGCGGGCGCGCTGGTGCTGGTTGGCGCGCTTGACGACCGCTTTGATATCAGCGTCAAAATTCGTGCGACGGTTCAGGCTGCCGTCGGCGTTGTAATGATGGTCTTCGGCAAACTCTACCTGAGCAGTCTGGGCTACATTTTTGGCTCCTGGGAACTGGTGCTCGGGCCTTTTGGTTTCTTCCTCACGTTGTTTGCCGTCTGGGCCGCGATCAACGCCTTCAATATGGTCGATGGTATTGATGGTCTGCTGGGTGGGTTATCCTGCGTGTCGTTTGCCGCGATGGGGATGATCCTCTGGTTCGACGGACAACAGAGCCTGGCCATGTGGTGTTTCGCGATGATCGCCGCGATACTGCCCTACATCATGCTGAACCTCGGTATTCTGGGGCGTCGCTACAAAGTCTTTATGGGTGACGCGGGCAGTACGCTGATTGGTTTCACGGTCATCTGGATCCTGATGGAAACTACCCAGGGCAAAACCCATCCGATTAGCCCTGTCACCGCGCTGTGGATTATTGCTATCCCGCTGATGGATATGGTCGCTATTATGTACCGCCGTCTGCGTAAAGGGATGAGCCCGTTCTCACCTGACCGCCAGCATATTCACCATTTGATTATGCGTGCCGGTTTTACTTCCCGTCAGGCTTTTGTTCTTATTACGCTTTCAGCAGCGTTACTGGCATCAATTGGTGTACTTGCAGAATATACTCATATCGTTCCTGAGTGGGTCATGTTGGTATTATTCTTGCTAGCCTTTTTCCTGTACGGTTACTGCATTAAGCGTGCCTGGAAAGTGGCGCGTTTCATTAAACGTTTGAAGCGCAGGATGCGCAGGAACAGTGATAACAATCCTAATTTAACCAAGTAAAGCTGGGGAAGTGATGACTCAACCATTACCAGGAGCACAGTCAGTCGGCGCGGAGAATGAACTGGACGTTCGCGGTCTGTTTCGTACGCTATGGATGGGGAAGTTCTGGATTGTGGGGATTGCGTTACTCTTTGCGGTGATTGCGCTGGGTTACACTTTCTTTGCCCGCCAGGAGTGGAGCGCGACGGCAATCACCGACCGCCCCACCGTCAACATGCTGGGCGGGTATTACTCCCAGCAGCAGTTTTTACGCAATCTGGACGTGAAAGCCGATATGGCGTCGGCCGACCAGCCGTCGGTAATGGATGACGCCTATAAAGAGTTCATCATGCAACTCGCCTCATGGGATACCCGCCGCGAGTTCTGGTACCAGACGGATTACTACAAACAGCGGATGGTGGGAAACTCCCGCGCTGACGCCGCATTGCTTGACGATCTTATCGATGACATCCAGTTTATGCCTGGCGACGCGCTGCGCAGTATCAGCGACAGCGTCAAGCTCACCGCGGAAACGGCGGCGGATGCCAATAACCTGCTGCGTCAGTACGTGGCTTTTGCCAGCCAGCGCGCGGCGGGCCATCTGAACGAAGAGCTGAAAGGAGCCTGGGCCGCCAGAACCATTCAGATGAAGGCGCAGGTCAAACGCCAGGAAGAGGTGGCGCAGTCTATCTTCGATCGTAAAACCCACAGCGTTGAAGAAGCGCTGAAAGTGGCGCAACAGAATAATATTTCCCGCAGCGAGACCGACGTTCCCGCCGAGCAATTACCGGACTCTGAGCTATTTTTACTGGGGCGCCCAATGCTACAGGCGCGTCTGGAGAATCTGCGCGCCGTGGGGCCGGATTTTGACCTGGATTACGATCAAAACCGCGCTATGCTGACGACGCTGAACGTCGGACCGACGCTGGATCCTCGTTTTCAGACCTATCGGTATTTGCGAACACCAGAAGAACCCGTGAAACGCGATAGCCCACGTCGCGCTTTCCTGATGGTGATGTGGGGAATTGTAGGTGCACTTATCGGTGCAGGCGTAGCATTGACGCGACGTCGTATTCAGTGAATACACCTTGTGTGATGAGGATCAGTCGATCCTCATCATCTTATCGAAGAGAATCGACGTGAAAGTACTTACTGTGTTTGGCACCCGACCAGAGGCGATAAAAATGGCGCCTCTGGTACATGCGTTGGCCAGGGATCCTCACTTCGAGGCGAAAGTGTGCGTAACTGCACAGCACCGTGAAATGCTTGATCAGGTGTTGTCCCTCTTTTCCATCGTACCGGATTACGATCTCAATATTATGAGCCCTGGACAAGGGCTGACCGACATTACCTGCCGTATCCTGCAAGGCTTACGGCCGGTACTCGAATCGTTTAAACCTGATGTGGTGCTGGTGCATGGCGATACCACCACCACGGTGGCGGCGAGCCTGGCCGCGTTTTATCAGCGCATCCCCGTCGGACATGTTGAAGCCGGTTTACGTACCGGTGATCTGTATTCCCCCTGGCCGGAAGAGGCCAACCGGACCCTGACCGGGCACCTGGCGGTCTGGCATTTCGCGCCAACCGAAAATTCCCGCCAGAATTTGCTGCGTGAGAATCTGCAGGATGCGCGGATTTTCGTCACTGGTAATACAGTGATCGATGCCCTGTTCTGGGTGCGCGACCGCGTTCTGACGGATGCGTCGCTGCACGCCGGGCTGTCGGAGCAATATCCCTTCCTCGACGCCAGCAAAAAAATGATTCTGGTTACCGGCCACCGCAGAGAAAGCTTTGGCCGTGGTTTTGAACAGATTTGCCATGCGCTGGCGGAGATCGCCGCGCAGCATCCCGATGTACAAATTGTCTATCCGGTTCATCTCAACCCGAATGTGAGCGAGCCGGTGAACCGCATTCTCGGTCATATCGATAACGTTATTCTTATCGAGCCGCAGGATTACTTGCCTTTCGTCTGGCTGATGAATCGCGCGTGGCTGATCCTGACCGATTCCGGTGGCATTCAGGAAGAGGCACCGTCGCTCGGCAAACCGGTTCTGGTGATGCGCGAGATGACAGAGCGCCCCGAGGCGGTGGAAGCCGGAACGGTACGCCTCGTTGGTACCGATCGTCAGCGCATTGTCGAAGAGGTCACGCGCTTGCTGCGTGATGAAGACGAATACGAAACGATGAGTCGCGCCCATAACCCTTACGGGGACGGGCAAGCCTGCAGCCGTATTTTGACAGCACTTAAAAATAATCAGGTAACGCTATGAGTTTTTCTACCATTTCTGTGATTGGCCTTGGCTACATCGGTCTACCGACGGCGGCAGCGTTCGCCTCCCGGCAAAAAAAGGTGGTGGGGGTTGATATCAATCAGCATGCGGTAGACACCATTAACCGCGGTGAAATTCATATTGTCGAGCCAGAACTGGGCGAGGTGGTAAAAGCCGCCGTCGCTCAGCATTTTTTACGTGCTACCACCATCCCGGAAGCCGCCGATGCGTATCTGATTGCGGTGCCGACACCGTTTAAAGGCGATCACGAGCCGGACATGGTGTATGTCGAAGCGGCCGCTAAATCCATCGCGCCCGTGCTGAAGAAAGGGGCGCTGGTGATCCTCGAATCCACTTCGCCGGTGGGCGCAACAGAACAGATGGCGCAATGGCTGGCGGACGCTCGCCCGGATTTAACCTTCCCGCAGCAGGCGGGAGAACAGGCAGATATTAACATCGCCTATTGCCCTGAGCGCGTGCTGCCGGGCCAGGTGATGGTCGAACTGATTAAAAATGATCGTGTGATTGGCGGCATGACGCCAGCGTGCTCTGCACGCGCCAGCGAGCTGTACAATATTTTCCTTGAAGGGGAGTGTGTGGTCACTAACGCCCGCACGGCCGAAATGTGCAAGCTGACCGAAAACAGCTTCCGTGACGTCAACATCGCCTTCGCCAATGAATTGTCGCTGATTTGCGCCGATCAGGGGATTAACGTCTGGGAACTGATTCGCCTGGCGAACCGCCATCCGCGCGTCAACATCCTGCAGCCAGGACCGGGCGTGGGTGGTCACTGTATCGCGGTCGATCCCTGGTTTATCGTCGCGCAGAATCCGGAACAGTCACGGCTTATCCGCACAGCCCGCGAAGTGAACGATCACAAACCTCACTGGGTGATTAACCAGGTGAAAGCCGCTGTGGCGGATTGCCTGACCATCAGCGGCAAACGGGCGAATGAATTGAAGATTGCCTGCTTCGGTCTGGCCTTTAAGCCGAATATCGACGATCTGCGCGAAAGCCCGGCGATGGAAATTACCCAACTGATTGCGCAGTGGCACAGCGGCGAAACGCTGGCGGTGGAACCGAACATTCACCAGTTACCGAAAAAGCTGGAAGGACTTTGCCGTCTCGCCACGCTGGATGACGCGCTGAACGACGCCGATGTGCTGGTGATGCTGGTGGATCACACTCCGTTTAAAGCGCGGAGCGCGGAAAGCATTCAACAGCGCTACATTGTGGATACCAAAGGAGTATGGCGTTGAAAAAGATTCTGGTTACTGGTGGTGCCGGGTTTATTGGTTCAGCCGTAGTACGCCATATCATCAACGAAACGTCAGACAGCGTCGTAGTGGTTGATAAACTCACCTACGCCGGAAACCTGGCGTCGCTGGCACCAGTGGCGGCGGATCCGCGTTTTGCCTTCGAGCAAGTGGATATCTGCGACCGTAGCGAACTGGATCGCGTATTTGCGGCGCACCAGCCTGACCTGGTGATGCATCTGGCCGCCGAAAGCCATGTGGATCGCTCCATTGATGGCCCGGCGGCGTTTATTGAAACCAACGTCGTCGGCACTTACACGCTGCTGGAAGCGGCTCGCCTGTACTGGAATGCGTTACCAGAGGCGAAGAAACTCGCGTTTCGTTTCCACCACATCTCTACCGATGAGGTGTATGGCGATCTGCATGGCAGCGATGATTTCTTTACCGAAACCACACCGTACGCGCCGAGCAGCCCTTATTCCGCCTCGAAAGCGGGCAGCGACCATCTGGTTCGCGCCTGGCTGCGTACCTACGGGCTGCCCACTCTGGTGACCAACTGTTCGAATAACTACGGGCCCTATCATTTCCCGGAAAAACTGATCCCGCTGACTATCCTCAACGCGCTGGCGGGAAAACCGCTACCGGTTTACGGCAACGGTCAGCAAGTGCGCGACTGGCTGTTTGTTGAAGACCACGCCAGAGCGCTTTATCTTGTTGTCACAACGGGTAAAATCGGCGAAACCTATAACATTGGCGGTCATAACGAACGCAAAAATCTGCAGGTGGTTGAGACGGTTTGCGATTTGCTGGAAGCGCTTGCGCCCCGGAAACCGCAGGGTGTCGACAGCTACCGCTCGCTGATTACGTTTGTCACCGATCGCCCCGGGCACGATCTGCGCTACGCCATTGATGCGGCGAAAATCGCTCGTGAGCTGGGCTGGACGCCGCGTGAAACCTTCGAAAGTGGCATGCGGAAAACCGTTCAGTGGTATCTGGCGAACGAAAACTGGTGGCGGCAGGTACAAGATGGCAGCTATCAGGGCGAGCGGCTCGGACTCAAAGGCTAACGCCGGGAGAGGATATCGATGAAAGGCATAATTCTGGCGGGTGGTTCCGGTACACGGTTGCATCCGATTACCCGCGGCGTGTCGAAGCAGTTATTACCGATTTACGACAAGCCGATGATTTACTACCCGCTTTCGGTGCTGATGCTGGCCGGGATCCGCGAAATTCTGATCATTACCACGCCGGAAGATAAGCACTATTTTCAACGACTGCTGGGCGATGGTTCTGAATTCGGCATCGAACTGCACTATGCCGAACAACCCAGTCCGGACGGGCTGGCACAGGCGTTCATCATTGGTGAAACCTTCCTCAACGGCGAACCTTCCTGCCTGGTGCTGGGGGATAACATCTTCTTCGGCATGGGCTTCAGCCCGAAACTGCGCAAAGTGGCGGCGCGAACGGAAGGGGCGACGATCTTTGGCTACCAGGTGATGGATCCTGAGCGCTTTGGCGTGGTGGAGTTTGACGATAACTTCAATGCCATTTCGCTGGAAGAAAAACCGAAGCAGCCGAAATCTAAATGGGCGGTTACCGGCCTCTATTTCTATGACAGCAACGTTGTTGAGTACGCCAGACGGGTGAAGCCGTCAGAACGTGGCGAGCTGGAAATCACATCCATTAACCAGATGTATATGGAAGCCGGCAAACTGAATGTCGAGCTGCTGGGTCGTGGTTTTGCCTGGCTCGATACCGGTACGCATGACAGCTTGATCGAAGCCAGCACCTTCGTGCAGACGGTAGAAAAACGGCAGGGCTTTAAAGTTGCCTGTCTGGAAGAGATTGCCTGGCGCAATGGCTGGCTTGACGACGAGGCGTTAAAACGCTCTGCCACGCAGTTGGCGAAGACCGGTTACGGTCAGTATCTGCTGGAGATCATCCGTGCACGTCCGCGCCAGTATTGAACCCCTGACGTGGGAAAATGAATTTTTCGGCGTGAAAAGCGCCATTTTGCGTTTCACGGAAGACGCCCCTGCGCTGAAACCAGAAAGACTGGTGGGCTGGTGGCGAGTGCAGGCGAAAATCCCTGCACAGCGCACCGATTTGCTGGATGCGTTACAACGGCTCGATTTCCGGCTGGTGGAAGGCGAGGTGGATTTGGTTCTGCCCGTCGTCGACGTGACCGATCCTCAGGCGCACATTGCCGACGACGCCGATATTCCATTGCTGCGCGAGCAGGCGGCGCAGGCCTTTGCCCAAAGCCGTTTTCGCGCGCCCTGGTATGCGCCGGAGGCCAGCGGGCGCTTCTATGCCCGATGGATTGAAAATGCCGTGAAGGGCGTTTTTGATCACCAGTGCCTGGTGTTCCGCGCCGCAAATGGCGATATTCGCGCCTTTGTGTCGCTGCGGCAGTTAAACGACACCGACGCGCGTATCGGGCTGCTGGCGGGTCGTGGTGCCGGGGCTGAACTGATGCAGGCGGCCATCCACTGGGCGCAGCAGCGCGGGCTGACAACATTGCGGGTGGCGACCCAGATGGGCAACACCGCCGCGCTTAAACGTTACATTCAAAGCGGTGCCTGTATCGAGAGCACCGCTTACTGGCTATACAGGTGAGAAGATGATTCCATTTAACGCGCCGCCGGTGGTGGGAACCGAAATAGATTACATACAATCAGCCATGGGCAGCGGCAAGCTGTGCGGCGATGGCGGTTACACACGCCGTTGCCAGCAGTGGATGGAGCAGCATTTTGGTAGCGCGAAAGTGTTGCTGACGCCGTCCTGCACCGCGTCGCTGGAAATGGCGGCGCTGCTGCTGGATCTCCAGCCGGGCGATGAAGTCATTATGCCGAGCTACACCTTCGTCTCCACCGCCAATGCCTTTGTGCTGCGTGGCGCCAGAATCATCTTTGTGGATATTCGCCCTGATACACTGAACATTGATGAAACGAAGATTGAAGCCGCCATCACTGAAAAGACCCGCGTCATTGTGCCGGTTCACTATGCGGGCGTGGCCTGTGAGATGGACACCATCATGGCCATCGCCAGAAAGCATAACCTGTTTGTTGTGGAAGATGCGGCGCAGGGCGTGATGTCGACCTACAAGGGCCGGGCGCTGGGTACCATCGGCCATATCGGCTGTTTCAGTTTCCATGAAACCAAAAACTACACGGCAGGCGGCGAAGGTGGGGCGACGCTGATTAACGAACGCGCGCTAATTGAACGCGCGGAGATCATTCGTGAAAAAGGCACGAACCGCAGTCAATTTTTCCGTGGTCAGGTCGATAAATACACCTGGCGGGACATTGGTTCGAGTTACCTGATGGCTGATCTCCAGGCCGCGTATCTGTGGGCGCAACTGGAAGCCGCTGAGCGCATTAACCAGCAGCGTCTGACGCTGTGGCAAACCTATTACGATGCCTTGCTGCCGCTGGCGAAAACCGGGCGCATTGAGCTGCCCACCATTCCGGCGGACTGCAAACAGAACGCACATATGTTCTACATCAAGCTGCGCGACATCGACGACCGCAGCGCGCTGATTAGCTGGCTGAAAGAAGCGGAAATCCTCGCGGTGTTCCATTACATTCCGCTTCATGCGAGTCCGGCGGGTAAAGCGTTTGGCGAATTCCACGGTGAAGATCGTTTTACCACCCGCGAAAGCGAACGCCTGTTGCGCCTGCCGCTGTTCTATAACCTGTCGTCAGTTAACCAGCGTACGGTGATTAACTCTTTACTGAGCTTCTTCGGCTGATATGTCGCTGGCAAAAGCGTCGGTGTGGACGGCAGCGTCCACGTTGGTAAAAATCGGTGCAGGCCTGCTGGTCATTAAAATACTGGCGGTCTCGTTCGGGCCGTCAGGCGTCGGGCAGGCGGGTAACTTTCGCCAACTGGTGACGGTGCTCGGCGTGCTGGCGGGCGCCGGGATCTTCAACGGCGTCACCAAATATGTCGCCCAGTATCATGACTCGCCGGATCAACTGCAGAAAGTGGTCGGCACCTCGTCAGCCATGGTGCTGGGGTTTTCCACGCTGCTGGCGGTGATTTTCGTCTTGGCGGCCGCGCCGATTAGCCAGGGGCTGTTTGGTCATACGCATTACCAGGGGCTGGTGCGTCTGGTCGCGCTGGTGCAGATGGGGATCGCCTGGGCGAACCTGCTACTGGCGTTGATGAAAGGCTTTCGTGATGCGGCGGGCAATGCGTTGTCGCTCATTACCGGTAGCATTATCGGCGTGCTGGCGTACTACGCCTGCTATTACTTTGGCGGTTATCAGGGCGCGCTGCTCGGCTTGGCGCTGGTCCCGGCGTTAGTCGTGATTCCGGCGGCAGTCATGCTCTCCCGTCGTGGCGCGATCCCGTTGCGCTATCTCAAACCGCAGTGGGATAAATGGCTGGCAAGTCAGCTGGGCAAATTTACGTTGATGGCGCTCATCACCTCTGTGACGCTGCCGGTTGCGTACGTAATGATGCGAAACCTGTTGGCGGCGCATTACAGCTGGGATGAGGTAGGGATCTGGCAGGGGGTCAGCAGTATTTCTGACGCTTACCTGCAGTTTATCACCGCTTCATTCAGCGTTTATCTGTTACCCACGCTCTCGCGGCTGACGGCCAAAGCGGAGATCACCCGCGAGATCGTGAAGTCGCTGAAATTCGTCCTGCCTGCGGTGGCGGCTGCCAGTTTTACCGTCTGGTTGCTGCGTGATTTCGCCATCTGGCTGCTGTTTTCAGCGAAGTTTACCGCGATGCGCGATCTCTTTGCCTGGCAACTGGTGGGGGATGTACTGAAAGTCGGCGCTTACGTTTATGGCTATCTGGTGATCGCCAAAGCGTCGCTGCGGTTTTATATTCTGACCGAAATCAGCCAGTTTGCCTTGCTGACGGCATTTTCGCATTGGCTGATCCCGTCGCATGGCGCGTTGGGGGCGGCACAGGCCTATATGGCAACGTATATCGTTTATTTTGCGCTCTGTAGTGGCGTGTTTTTACTTTGGTACAGGCGGGCATGACAGCACTGATACACGTACTGGGATCGGATATCCCTCATCATAACCGAACCGTTCTGGCTTTCTTTAACGACGAGCTGGCGGCGGGAAGCGCGCATGCGCGCGAATTTATGGTGGCAGGATCCGGGGACGGACTTCGCGACGCATTTCCGGCGTTGTCATTAACGTTCTTTCCAGGCAAAAAAGCGCTGGCGCAGGCGGTGGTTGCCCGGGCAAAACAGGATCGTTCCCAGCGCTTCTTCTTTCACGGGCAGTTCAACACCGGCCTGTGGCTGGCGCTGTTAAATGGCGGCATTAAGCCGCAACAGTTTAACTGGCATATCTGGGGCGCTGATCTGTACGAAGTGTCCCGTGGCTGGAAATTCCGTCTGTTTTATCCGTTGCGCCGCATGGCGCAGGGGCGTGTCGGGCGCGCTTTCGCGACGCGGGGCGATCTGAACTATTTAGCTCAATTGCATCCGCGCGTGCCGGGTGAGTTACTCTATTTCCCGACGCGGATGGATCCGGCACTTAACCACATGGCGAATGAAACGCCGCGGGAAGGGAAGCTGACGATTCTGGTCGGCAACTCCGGCGACCCCAGCAATGAACACATTGCCGCGCTGAAGGCGGTTCATCAGCAGTTTGGTGATACGGTCAACGTGATTGTGCCGATGGGCTACCCGGCCAACAATGCGCGTTATATTGAGGAAGTGCGTACTGCCGGGCTCACTCTCTTCAGCGGCGACAATCTGCACATCCTCAGCGAAAAAATGGCGTTTGATGATTACCTGGCGCTGCTGCGCCGCTGTGATGCAGGTTATTTCATCTTTGCCCGTCAACAAGGGATCGGCACGTTGTGTCTGCTGATTCAGGCGGGTGTGCCGTGCGTGCTGAACCGCGAAAACCCATTCTGGCAGGATATGGCCGAGCAGCATATTCCGGTGCTGTTCACTACCGATCCGCTCAATGCGGAGATACTGCGCGAGGCGCAGCGGCAGTTGCTGTCTGTTGATAAAAGTCAGATCGCGTTTTTCCGGCCCAAATATCTTGAGCCGTGGCATCAGGCGCTGCGTGTCGCCGCAGGAGAGCGTGCATGAGTCTGATGCAATTTACCGGATTGTTCGTGGTCTGGCTGCTGTCGACGTTGTTTATCGCCACGCTGACGTACTTCGAATTTCGTCGCGTGCGCTTTAACTTCAACGTTTTTTTCTCGTTGCTGTTTTTACTGACCTTTTTCTTCGGTTTCCCGCTGACCTGCACGCTGGTATTCCGTTTCGACGTCGGCGTCGCGCCGCCGGATATCCTGTTGCAAACGTTGCTGGCTGCCGTCTGCTTCTACGCCATTT
This sequence comes from Trabulsiella odontotermitis, assembly GCF_030053895.1. NCBI lineage: Bacteria > Pseudomonadati > Pseudomonadota > Gammaproteobacteria > Enterobacterales > Enterobacteriaceae > Trabulsiella > Trabulsiella odontotermitis. Next base: position 4,441,605 of record NZ_CP125781.1, on the reverse strand, counting down.
ACTACGTCACCTATAAAACGCGCCTGCGCGCTGCCACAGCACCGGCGCCACGCCGTCCGCTGTTTACCATTAACCGGGTGGAAGCGCATCTTACCTGGATGTTGCTGATGGGGATTGCGTTGCTGAGCGTCGGCACTTTCTTCATGCATAACGGTTTTCTGCTGTTTAAGCTGCACTCTTACAGCCAGATCTTTTCCAGCGAAGTTTCCGGCGTGGCGTTGAAGCGCTTCTTCTACTTCTTTATTCCGGCGATGCTGGTGGTCTATTTTCTGCGTCCGGGCTGGAAAGCGTGGTGCTTTTTCCTCATCAGTACTGTCGCGTTTGGCTTGCTGACATACGCCATCGTCGGCGGCACACGTGCCAATATCATCATCGCCTTCGCCATTTTCCTGTTCATCGGTATTATTCGCGGCTGGATTTCGTTGTGGATGCTGGCGGCGGCAGGCGTGCTGGGAATTGTCGGCATGTTCTGGCTGGCGCTGAAACGCTATGGCCTGAACGTCAGCGGCGATGAAGCGTTTTACACGTTCCTGTATCTGACCCGCGATACCTTCTCGCCGTGGGAAAACCTCGCGCTGTTGCTGCAAAATTACGACAAGATCGATTTCCAGGGGCTCGCGCCAGTCATGCGTGACTTCTACGTCTTTATCCCGAGTTGGCTGTGGCCGGATCGCCCCGGCCTGGTGCTCAACACCGCGAACTATTTTACCTGGGAAGTGCTGAACAACCATTCCGGGCTGGCGATTTCCCCGACGCTGATCGGCTCGCTGGTGGTAATGGGCGGCGTCTGGTTTATCCCGCTGGGCGCGGTGGTCGTCGGGCTTATCATCAAGTGGTTTGACTGGCTGTATGCGCTGGGGAATCAGGAAACCAACCGCTACAAGGCGGCTATCCTGCACAGTTTCTGCTTCGGCGCGATTTTCAACATGATTGTCCTGGCGCGAGAGGGGCTGGACTCCTTCGCCTCGCGCGTCGTCTTTTTCCTTGTGGTTTTCGGTCTCTGTCTGCTGATGGCTAAACTGTTGTACTGGCTCCTGGAAAATGCAGGGTTGATCCACAAGCGGATACGCCCCCTGTCGCAACCTCAGGTCTGATAAGGAATCCCATGACTGATCCAACCTCCGCGCCGCTGTATACATTGCGTGGTTTACAACTTATCGGCTGGCGCAATATGCAGCATGCGCTGGATTACCTCTACGCGGGCGGAATGCTGAAATCCGGCACGCTGGTGGCCATTAATGCGGAAAAAGTGCTGGCTGCTGAAGGGAATGCTGAAGTCAGAACATTGATTGACGCTGCGGAATTTAAATATGCTGACGGCATCAGCGTCGTGCGTTCGGTACGCAAAAAATACCCACAGGCGGACGTTTCCCGCGTGGCGGGCGCTGATCTGTGGGAAGCGCTGATGGCGCGCGCCGGGGCGGAAGGGACGCCAGTATTTTTAGTCGGTGGTAAGCCGGACGTACTGGCGCAGACCGAAGACAAACTCCGCCAGCAGTGGAACGTCAATATTGTCGGCAGCCAGGATGGCTATTTCTCCCCAGAACAGCGTCAGGCACTGTTTGTACGTATCCGCGACAGCGGGGCGGCAATTATCACTGTGGCGATGGGCTCGCCGAAGCAGGAAATTTTCATGCGCGACTGCCGCCAGGTCTATCCGGGCGCGTTGTACATGGGCGTCGGCGGCACCTATGACGTCTTTACCGGCCACGTCAAACGCGCGCCGAAAATCTGGCAGAATCTGGGGCTGGAGTGGCTTTACCGTCTGCTCTCCCAACCGAGCCGTATTAAGCGGCAACTGAAACTCCTCCGCTATCTCCGCTGGCACTACACCGGTCAGCTCTGATCCTCGCTCATAACTGGAAGCATTGAACGATTATTGTGCAATGATTCCAGTTTTTTAAGACTTTGTTTGCCATTTCTCAGAAATTGTTAAACCATTCGCTGCCTGAATGGCTGTCTGCTGCATTTTTTGACTGCTCTTCACCATCCGATAAAACACGTTACTCATAAAAATAACCGGCAATGACCGGAACAATGCAAACACAAGAGGTTCTATGGCTGAGGAAAAACCGGAGCTCCAGCGTGGTCTGGAAGCCCGTCATATTGAATTAATCGCCCTCGGGGGCACCATTGGCGTCGGCCTGTTCATGGGGGCTGCGAGCACCCTGAAATGGGCCGGACCTTCCGTTCTGCTGGCCTATATCGTTGCCGGTCTGTTTGTCTTTTTCATTATGCGATCGATGGGCGAAATGCTGTTCCTTGAGCCGGTAGCAGGCTCATTCGCCGTTTACGCGCACCGCTACATGAGCCCGTTCTTCGGCTATTTAACCGCCTGGTCCTACTGGTTTATGTGGATGGCGGTGGGGATATCCGAAATCACCGCCATCGGTGTCTACGTACAGTTCTGGTTCCCTGAACTTCCCCAATGGATACCGGCCATTATTGCGGTAGCGCTGGTGGCGCTGGCAAACCTTGCGGCGGTCAGATTGTACGGTGAGCTGGAGTTCTGGTTCGCAATGATCAAAGTCACCACCATCATTGTGATGATTGTGGTCGGGCTGGGCGTCATTTTCTTCGGCTTCGGTAATGGGGGACATTCGGTAGGTTTCGGCAACCTGACGGAACACGGCGGTTTCTTTGCCGGGGGCTGGAAAGGGTTCCTGACGGCGCTCTGTATTGTGGTGGCGTCGTATCAGGGCGTTGAGCTCATCGGCATTACCGCCGGTGAAGCGAAAAATCCGCAGGTGACGCTGCGCAGCGCGGTCAGCAAGGTGCTGTGGCGTATCCTGATTTTCTACGTGGGGGCTATTTTCGTTATCGTCACCATTTTCCCATGGAATGAGATCGGCACCAACGGCAGCCCGTTTGTACTCACTTTCGCGAAAATCGGTATTACGGCGGCGGCCGGGATCATCAACTTTGTGGTGCTGACGGCAGCGCTGTCCGGCTGTAACAGCGGCATGTACAGCTGCGGGCGTATGCTTTATGCATTAGCGAAAAACCGCCAGTTACCGCCTGGGGTGGCGAAACTGTCCCGCAGCGGTGTCCCGGTGGCGGGTGTGACCATCTCCATTATCATTCTGTTGCTCGGCTCCTGCCTGAACTACCTCATTCCCAATCCACAGCGGGTGTTTGTCTATGTTTATAGCGCCAGCGTGTTGCCGGGAATGGTGCCGTGGTTCGTCATCCTGATTAGCCAGTTGCGTTTCCGCCATGCGCACAAAGAAGCGATCGCCAGCCACCCCTTCCGTTCAGTATTGTTTCCCTGGGCGAACTATCTGACGATGGCGTTCCTGGTTTGCGTATTAATTGGCATGGGATTCAATGAAGACACACGTATGTCGCTGTTTGTCGGCATTATCTTCCTGGCCGCGGTGACGCTGATTTACAACGTGTTTGGCCTGAATCGGCATGGTTCGGCAGACAAGGTGAGGGAATAAGCGGCAAAATGCGCAAAGCATAACCAAACGCGCATTTTCTTAAAAAAAGCACTAGACAGGCGCGCCTTAAGTCCGTACTATCCACCCCCGCAACGGCGCTAAGCGCCCGTAGCTCAGCTGGATAGAGCGCTGCCCTCCGGAGGCAGAGGTCTCAGGTTCGAATCCTGTCGGGCGCGCCATTTTACCCGGCGCTGGAGCTGCGGTGGTCTGTGAAGTTAAGCAGGGCCGCGTGAAAGAATACAGTGGTGGCTATAGCTCAGTTGGTAGAGCCCTGGATTGTGATTCCAGTTGTCGTGGGTTCGAATCCCATTAGCCACCCCATTATTTGAAGTTGTGATATGCGAAGGTGGCGGAATTGGTAGACGCGCTAGCTTCAGGTGTTAGTGTCCTTACGGACGTGGGGGTTCAAGTCCCCCCCCTCGCACCACGACTTAACAGATTGAACTAAAAATTCAAAAAAGCAGTACATCGGCGAGTAGCGCAGCTTGGTAGCGCAACTGGTTTGGGACCAGTGGGTCGGAGGTTCGAATCCTCTCTCGCCGACCAATTTTGAACCCCGCTTCGGCGGGGTTTTTTGTTTTCTGCGCTATTTCAATGTGTTATCCCGCCGTCTCTACACCACGACAACCCGTCTGAGCACTGTTGCCAGCAGGTGACATATAACTAACTGATTTTACCGTCACTTTTCCATATCGCTCGTTTATGTCTCCGTCCGGCGACATCTCCTCAATTCTTAAAGGTTGCGAAGCCACGCAGAATGGGGATGCAACTCTGGCACGCGTTGTGCAATAATATGCGTGTAGATGCTCATTCCATCTCTTATGCTCGCCTTAGTGCCTCATAAACTCAGGAATGATGCAGAGCCATTTACGGTGCTTATCGTCCACAGACAGATGTCGCTTCGGCCTCATCAAACACCATGGACATAACGTTGAGTGAAGCACCTATTTATGTTGTCAAACAGACCTGTTTTAACGCCTGCACTGGAAACAGCGCAGGCGTTTTTTTATGTGCTCGCCATACCGCGAGCGGAAGGATTATTGCGGCGGGTTATTCTGCAGGGTCAGCATCAGGCCGTCACGGCGCATGGTGGCCGCTTCTTCAGGCTGATGGAGACGGTCAAGCGTGTCGGCGAGCCAGGCGTAGTCAAAGGCATCCGGACGTTGTTTCAGCGCCGCACGGAAAGCGAAGCTCGCCTCCTGCCATTCGCCGTGTTTCATCAGCGACTGACCGAGTGTGCTCCACAGCAGCGGGCGATCACCCACGGTTTTGATTTGCTGACGCAGCACTTTTTCCAGCTGTTCCGGATTGTTAGTCTTGAGACGCGGGATCAGCAATACCAGCCGATCGTCATACTGACGTTTTAAGCCGTCGATGATGATCTGCTGCGCGGTGTCATGATCGTCACATTCAATAAGATGATCCGCCATCGCCGCCTGCAGTGCGGGCTGATGACGCGTTTTACGGCTTTGATTCTTCCACCACTCACGCAGACCGTCGCTGCCCTGATCGGCGCGCGCCTGATCCATCAGCCCAATCCACGCCTGCTGCTCCAGCGCGGCGCGATGCTCATCGTCACCGACGTTGGCTTTCGCCATAGAAGGAATGATGTCGAGCAGCGAGCTCCATGCGCCGGTGCGAATAAACGCCTGTTCTGCGAGACGCAGCACTTCCGGGTGGCGCGGCGTCACTTCCAGCAGCCTGTCAGCACCGTGGCGCGCCGCGTGGTTTTCGTTACGCGCCAGTTGCAGACGCACGCGAGCAATCTCCACCGGGATCATATCGTTACCGGCAAGCTCAGAGGCGCGTTCCAGATGCTGATTCGCACGTATCTCATCACCGCGCTGCTGTGCCGCCTCCGCCGCCAGCAGGTAATTCACTACCGGTTGTTCGGCGTGATCGGCATTTTTCGCCATCAGCTTTTCAACCTGCTGGTAGTCGCCTTCCGCCAGTTTCAGCAACGCTTGTTCTGTCTGTTTACGTGCGCGACGGCGCTTGCGACCGACAAACCAGCCACGCGTGTGTGCGCCGGTACGGAAGAGACGACGCAGCAGCCATTCAATAGCGAACAGTACGACCATCAGCAGAACGAGAATGATCACCAGACCGGTAACGCTGGTTTCAATGTTGTAGTTATCCGTCTGGATGAGCACATAGCCCTGATGACCGGCGACAATCGGGCCGAGTACAATCCCGGCGATCAACAATGCAAAGAGCAATAACACTTTCAACATGATTATTCTCCTTGCGGTGCCGCAGCCGGGGCATCAGCTTGCGGTGCGGCATCTGCTGCAGACGGAGCAGCGGGCTGGGCCAGCAGGTTACGCACCCTTGTTTGCATCAGTTTTTCCAGAATTGCCTGGCTTTGCAGCGTGTCAGGGATATCCATTGAAATGCTTTGCTGGCTGAGCTTATCGATCTCTTCAAGGAAACCTTTGGTCGTCGCGTCTTCGGTATCGTAGTAAGCCCGAACCCAGGTGGAGACGTTATCCAGCGCCTGTTTGTAGGTTTCGTCCTGATGGCGCGGTACAGCCTGCGCCGCGACTAACAGGCGGGAACGAATATTTTCTCGCAGATAGACATCCTGATTTGGCGCCAGCAGTGGAACGGCAGTTTCATCACGGCGACGAACGGTAATAAAGTTGTCCATAAAGTTCTGCCAGCTCTTTTGCAGGTTCACCCGCCATTCGCTGAGCGAGCTGGAGAGTTCGCTGCTGTCGTCGTCATCCATCGGCGAGCCGTCGTCGTTGTTATCGGCCAGACGCAGGTTATCGACCTGATTCGCCAGCTGGTTAACCTTCAGAATAATGCCGTCGTAATCCACCTGCGCGACGCCGGACAAACTGGCGATATCGTCAGTAATGGCGCGGCGTGCGGTGATCAGGCTGGGATCGTTCATGTCGGCGAGGCTGGCGTCCGCGCTTTTCAGCAGCGCCGCCGCGGTGGTCACGTCCTGATCGCTCCACAGTTTGCGACCAGCAAGTTTGACCAGATAATCCGCCTGCGCCAGCAGCCAGGTTTTGGCGTCGCTGCCGGAAATAGTGGCTACTTTTTGCTGTACTTCGTCGAGCTGTTTAGTCAGTGCATCCTGCTGGCGTTTCGCCTCAGCGAGCTGGTCTGCCTGCTGTTTGATGATGCCTTCGAATTCGGTTTTTTGCGTTTCTTGCGATTTCTGTAACGCAATCAGTTGATTAGCAAGAGTGTCATTCGCCGTTGTTTGCGTCAACGCCTGTTGTTTTCCCCAACCGTATAAGCCAACGCCCGCCGCCAGCGCGATAGCAATGGCGACAGCGCTCAGTACCAGGCTGGTCTTGTTGCCACTGCCTTTGGGGGCCGTTTTCTGCGGCTCTGGGTTTTTTTCTGGCTGTGGCGTGGTTTCCACGGCCTCCCTGGTCTCTTCAACCACGGCGGAGGAATGTTGTTGTTCCGTCATTATGGCTTCCAGTTTTGAGAGTTATTGTAACGCGCGCAGCAGCGCATCGTTGTCGGCGCTATCGGCAATCTGTATCTCTTGCCAGCCTAATTCCCTGGCGAGATGCGCCAGTCGCTCGCTGACAACCAGCAGCCGACAGCGTAGTAGCCAGTGTTCACGATACCACGGCGGGGTAAGCGACCAGAGCTGTTGTAGCATTTCACCGCTGGTCACGACCAGCGTGGTCACCCCACGTGATTGCCAGCGCATGGCTTCTTCCGCGCCATCGTAATGTTTTGCCGTTCGCTGATAGCATTCGCAAAAGGTCACTTCAGCACCGCGCGATTGCAGCGTTTCGCCGAGCAATTCCCGCCCGCCGTTGCCGCGCAATATCAGCGCTTTCTTTCCCGCAATTTTTTGTAATTCAGGTAATTGTAGCAAGACTTCGCTGATTTCCCGATCTTGTGGATAGTGAATCGCGTTGCCGCTGACCTGATGTAATGCCAGCGCTGTGGTGCGGCCAATGGCGAAATAGTGGGGCGCTTGCGGCCAGTGAACCTGCTGCTGGCGCAGTTGCGCGTCGGCAAATGCCACCGCGTGATGGGACAGCGCAAACAGCAGATCGTTTTCACTGAGGTTACTCAGCAGGCCGGCCAACTGCGGTAATTCCCGCCCGGGGGTAAATTCGATCAGCGGGAAATTCCAGGCCACTCGCCCCAGTGTGCGCAAGCGGCTCACTAATTCTTCTCCCTGCGGAGACGGGCGGGTGACCAGAATACTCATGCAGGCGATTCTCCATCGTAGACCGCCGCCAGGATAGCGCGCGCCCCGTTTTGCAGTAGTTCTTCCGCCAGCGAGATGCCCAGTTGTTCCGCCTCTTCGGGTTTGCCGCGGCGCTCGCCACGCACCATCTGCGAACCGTCCGGGGCGCCAACCAGGGCGCGCAGCCAGATTTCGCCGTCAATGAGCTCAGCATAGCTGCCAATCGGAACCTGACAACCGCCTTCGAGGCGCATGTTCATGGCGCGCTCCGCTTTTACGCGGATTGCGGTTTCGGTATGGTTCAGCGGCGCCAGCAACGCACGGGTCCAGTCATCGCCCAGGCGGCATTCAATGCCAACCGCGCCCTGACCGACGGCCGGTAACGAGGTTTCTGGCGGCAACGCCATGCGGATGCGAGACTCAAGCCCCAGACGGATCAGCCCGGCGGTGGCGAGAATAATGGCGTCATAGTCGCCGTTGTCCAGCTTGCTCAGCCGCGTTCCGACGTTGCCACGCAGGGAACGGATCACCAGATCAGGGCGGTGGGCGGCAAGCTGACACTGACGGCGTAAACTGGAGGTGCCAACAACGCTGCCGGCGGGGAGATCATCCAGCGAGTTATAGTGGTTAGAGACGAAGGCGTCGCGCGGATCTTCACGCTCGCAAATGGTCACCAGCCCAAGCCCTTCGGGGAAATCAACGGGCACGTCTTTCATCGAGTGAACGGCGATGTCAGCACGATTCTCAAGCAGCGCTAACTCCAGCTCTTTGACGAACAGCCCTTTACCGCCGACTTTGGCCAGTGGGGTGTCGAGGATCACATCGCCGCGGGTCACCATCGGCACAAGTTCGACATCCAGTCCGGGGTGACAGGCCATGAGGCTATTTTTGACATAATGTGCCTGCCACAACGCGAGGGGACTCTGCCGTGTGGCAATTCTCAAAACTTTGTCTAACATGCTTGTTACCGTCATAATCGTCCACTAACCATCCTAACACTCTTGCCTTAAGGATGTCAGTTTTCACGGTTTTTTGCGGGAAGAGGGAAGTGGAAGCGTTACGTCATTATGCGATCGACTGCGTAACCCGCCCGGACCGCTTTCAGAAATTTTCGTGAATTAATTGATGCTACACTTGTATGTAGCGCATCTTTCTTTACGGTCAATCAGCAAGGTGTTAGATTGATCACGTTTTAAACCATTTGTTCGTCAACGCGACCAAAACGAAAACGACGACAAACGGTAACGGTATTTGTTGAATTACTGCAACCCATGTCGTATCTCTGGCGGCTCATCGCCTTGGGTACCGGGGTTTGAACATCAGGCGAAATGTCTTGTACCTCTACATTGAGACACTTAAACAGAGACTGGATGCCATCAATCAATTGCGTGTGGATCGCGCGCTTGCTGCCATGGGGCCTGCGTTCCAACAGGTCTACAGTCTACTGCCGACATTGCTGCATTATCATCACCCGCTGATGCCGGGTTACCTTGACGGTAACGTTCCCGCTGGCATCTGCCTTTTCACGCCTGATGAAACCCAACGCCACTATCTTGATGAACTCGAACTGCACCGCGGCATGCCGAGGCAGGAAACCCCGCAGGGTGAACTGCCGATCACTGGCGTGTACACCATGGGCAGTACGTCGTCGGTAGGGCAAAGCTGTTCCTCTGACCTGGATATCTGGGTCTGCCACCAGTCGTGGCTCGACAACGACGAACGCCAACTGCTGCAACGTAAATGCAGTCTGCTGGAAAGCTGGGCCGCGTCGTTGGGTGTTGAGGTTAGTTTCTTCCTGATTGACGAAAACCGCTTCCGCCACAATGAAAGCGGCAGCCTCGGCGGCGAGGACTGCGGCTCAACGCAGCACATCCTGCTGCTCGACGAATTTTATCGTACCGCCGTGCGCCTCGCCGGGAAACGTATTCTGTGGAATATGGTGCCTGGCGACGAAGAAGAGCATTACGACGACTACGTGATGACACTGTATGCGCAGGGCGTGCTGACACCGAACGAGTGGCTGGATCTTGGCGGTCTGAGCTCGCTGTCGGCGGAAGAGTACTTTGGCGCCAGCCTGTGGCAGCTTTATAAAAGCATCGACTCGCCCTACAAAGCGGTGTTGAAAACCCTGCTGCTGGAGGCCTATTCCTGGGAATATCCCAATCCGCGCCTGCTGGCGAAAGATATCAAACAGCGCCTGCATGACGGTGAGATCATTTCGTTTGGTCTCGACCCGTACTGCATGATGCTGGAGCGCGTCACCGAATATCTCGTTAATATTGAAGACGAAACGCGTCTTGATCTGGTACGCCGCTGTTTCTATCTCAAAGTGTGCGAAAAACTGAGCCGCGAGCGCGCCTGCGTCGGCTGGCGTCGTGAAGTGCTCTCCCAGTTAGTGAAAGAGTGGGGCTGGGACGATGCGCGTCTGACCATGCTCGACAACCGTGCGAACTGGAAAATCGATGAAGTGCGCAATGCGCATAACGAACTGCTCGATGCGATGATGCAGAGCTATCGTAACCTCATCCGTTTCGCCCGCCGTAACAACCTGAGCGTCTCCGCCAGCCCGCAGGATATCGGCGTGCTGACGCGTAAACTGTATGCCGCATTTGAAGCCTTACCGGGCAAAGTGACGTTGGTGAATCCGCAGATTTCCCCGGATCTTTCCGAGCCGAATCTGACGTTTATTTATGTGCCGCCGGGCCGCGCTAACCGTACGGGGTGGTATCTCTACAACCGTGCGCCGAACATGGAATCTATCGTCAGCCATCAACCGCTGGAATATAACCGTTATCTTAATAAGCTGGTGGCCTGGGCCTGGTTTAACGGCCTGCTGACGTCACGCACGCACCTGTTTATTAAGGGCAACGGTCTTGTTGATCTGGCGAAACTGCAGGAAATGGTGGCGGATGTGTCTCATCACTTCCCGCTGCGCCTGCCGGCACCGACGCCAAAAGCGCTGTACAGCCCCTGTGAAATCCGCCATCTGGCGATTATCGTTAACCTCGAATACGACCCGACGGCGGCGTTCCGCAATCAGGTGGTTCATTTCGATTTCCGCAAGCTGGATGTCTTCAGCTTTGGCGAAGCGCAAAATTGCCTGATTGGCAGTATTGATCTGCTGTATCGCAACTCGTGGAACGAAGTGCGGACACTGCATTTCAACGGCGAGCAGGCGATGATCGAAGCTTTAAAAACGATTCTCGGCAAAATGCACCAGGATGCCGCGCCGCCGGACAGCGTTGAAGTCTTTTGCTACAGCCAGCACCTTCGTGGTTTGATTCGCACCCGCGTGCAGCAACTGGTTTCTGAATGTATCGAGCTGCGCCTTTCCAGTACGCGTCAGGAAACCGGGCGCTTCAAAGCGCTGCGCGTCTCCGGGCAGACCTGGGGCCTGTTCTTCGAACGTCTGAACGTGTCGGTACAGAAGCTGGAAAACGCCATCGAGTTTTACGGCGCCATTTCGCATAACAAGCTGCACGGTCTGTCTGTTCAGGTCGAAACCAATCAGGTTCAGCTACCGCCGGTGGTTGACGGTTTCGCCAGCGAAGGGATCATCCAGTTCTTCTTTGAAGATACCAGTGATGATAACGGCTTTAATATTTACATTCTGGATGAGACAAACCGGGCAGAGGTCTACCACCACTGCGAAGGGAGTAAAGAGGAGCTGGTTCGTGACGTCAGCCGCTTCTATTCATCGTCTCACGACCGCTTTACCTACGGCTCCAGCTTTATCAACTTCAACCTGCCGCAGTTTTACCAGATTGTGAAAGTCGACGGGCGCGCGCAGGTCATTCCGTTCCGCACCCAGGCGATTGGCACGGCCGCCGCGATCGATCAGGACAACACGGCGCCGTTACTGCAGCAATATTTTTCGTAGTTACGCGGCAGACCGCGCTTAGCGGAAACTGACCGGTTCTCCCGCCTGCTGCGTGGCAGCCTGCTCTAAAAGATCCCAGAACGTTTCGCCGCTGCGATCGCAGACCCACTCATCCCCTTTCAGGTCAAAGTGATAGCCGCCCTGTTTTGTCGCCAGCCACACCTGGTGCAACGGCTCCTGACGGTTAATAATAATTTTGCTGCCGTTGTCGAAAGAGAGCGTCAGCACGCCGCCGTTAATCTCGCAGTCGATATCACTGTCGCTGTCCCGGTCGTCAAGGCGTTCTTCGATGGTCAGCCACAGGGCGTCCGCAAGGCGATGAAATTCACTGTCGTTCATTTTTGTTTCCTATTTTTTAGTGATGGCGGCAGTATAACGCGAAACATAATGCGTTGCAGTTAGGCGCTAAACGCTTGCTTTTACGTCTTCTCCTGCGATGATAGAAAACAGAAAGCATGAACAACAGGCATTTTAGAATGAAAAACGTTTACCGAACGCTCGCCATACTACTGACGATGTTCAGCCTGACCGGCTGTGGACTGAAAGGGCCGCTTTATTTCCCTCCGGCAGATAAAACCGCACCGCCGCCGACAAAACCGGTTGATAGCACAATTCAGAGTACAACGCCGGATCGTAACGATCGTGGCGACAATGGCGGCCCGACTCAGGTGAATTACTGACGGTTCCGTTCTCAATCCCGTGAATGGAGTAGATGATGCAGTTCTCTAAAATGCACGGTCTGGGTAACGACTTCATGGTCGTCGACGCGGTAACGCAGAATGTGTTTTTTTCGCCGGAGCTGATCCGGCGGTTAGCGGATCGGCATCTCGGTGTCGGTTTCGATCAACTGCTGATCGTTGAACCGCCGTACGATCCTGAACTGGATTTTCACTACCGTATTTTCAATGCCGATGGCAGCGAAGTGTCGCAGTGCGGCAACGGTGCGCGCTGCTTCGCGCGTTTTGTGCGCCTGAAAGGGCTGACCAATAAACGTGATATTCGCGTCAGTACGGCGAATGGTCGTATGGTATTAAGCGTAACAGATGACGATCTGGTTCGGGTGAACATGGGTGAGCCCAACTTTGAGCCGTCACAGGTGCCGTTTCGCGCGAACAAAGCGGAAAAGACCTATATTATGCGTGCGGCCGAGCAGACAATATTGTGCGGCGTGGTGTCGATGGGAAATCCACACTGCGTGATTCAGGTCGATGACGTCGACACCGCGGCGGTAGAAACGCTGGGACCGGTGATGGAGAGTCACGAACGTTTTCCCGAGCGCGCTAATATCGGCTTTATGCAGATAGTCAACCGTGACCATATTCGTCTGCGCGTTTATGAGCGCGGCGCAGGGGAAACGCAGGCCTGCGGTAGCGGCGCGTGCGCGGCGGTCGCTGTCGGCATTCAGCAAGGGCTGCTGGCAGAAGAAGTACGCGTGGAATTACCAGGCGGGCGACTCGATATCGCCTGGAAAGGTCCGGGTCAACCGTTGTTTATGACTGGCCCGGCGGCACATGTCTACGACGGATTTATTCACTTATGAAACAAGTCGGGGAAGAACAGCAGGATGTGGTCACGGCGCTGGACGATCGCGCCGTGGTGGAGTACCTGCTGCAACATCCTGAATTTTTTACCCGCAATGCGCCGTTCGTCGAGCAGATGCGGGTTCCTCATCCGGTTCGCGGCACCGTATCGCTGGTGGAATGGCATATGGCGCGGGCGCGTAACCACATCAGCACGCTGGAAGAAAACATTTCGCTGCTAATGGAGCAGGCCACGACAAACGAAAGCCTGTTCTATCGTCTGTTGCACCTGCAAACCCGGCTGGCGTCCGCTGAAAGCCTCGACGACATGCTGACCCGTTTTCACCGCTGGGCGCGAGATCTCGGTCTTGCCGGGGCGACAGTTCGCCTGTTCCCTGATCGCTGGCGCATCGGCGCGCCGACCCGCGCGACGCATCTGGCGTTGTCCCGCCAGGCGTTTGAGCCGCTGCGTATTCAGCGGCTGGGCCACGCACGTCATTACCTTGGCTCGCTGAACGGGCCGGAACTGCTGGTTGTCCTGCCGGACGCGAAGGCCATTGGCTCGGTCGCGATGTCGATGCTCGGCAGCGACAGCGATCTTGGCGTAATCCTCTTTAGCAGCCGCGATGCGCATCATTACCAGCAGGGGCAAGGCACCCAGCTGTTACAGGAAATTGCGCTGATGCTGCCCGGACTGCTGGAGCGCTGGATTGAGCGCGTATGACCGATTCCTCAATGCACGACGCTGTCGAACGCTTCCTTCGCTATCTGGGCGTTGAGCGCCAGCTCAGCCCCATCACCTTACGCAATTACCGACAGCAACTTGATGCCATCATCCAGATAGCCGGTGACACTGGCATTTCGGGCTGGCAGCAATGTGATGTCGCCGTAGTGCGTAACTTTGTGGTTCGCAGTCGGCGTAACGGTCTCGGCCCGGCAAGCCTGGCGTTGCGGCTCTCGGCGCTGCGCAGTTTCTTTGACTGGATGGTGTGGCAGGGAGAGCTGAACGCCAACCCGGCGAAAGCGGTCTCTGCGCCAAAAGCGCCGCGCCATTTGCCGAAAAATATCGACGTAGACGATGTTAACCGGTTGCTGGATATTGATCTTAACGACCCGCTGGCGGTACGTGACCGCGCGATGCTGGAAATCATGTACGGCGCCGGGTTGCGCCTGTCCGAGCTGGTGAACCTGGACATCAAAAGCCTCGATCTCACTACCGGCGAAGTGTGGGTCATCGGCAAAGGCAGCAAGGAGCGTCGCTTACCCATTGGCCGCACTGCGGTGACATGGATTGAACACTGGCTCGATCTTCGCGGCCTGTTCGGCGGCGATGACGACGCACTGTTTTTATCGAAGCAGGGCAAGCGAATTTCGGCGCGCAACGTACAGAAGCGATTTGCCGAGTGGGGCATTAAGCAGGGGCTGAACAGCCATGTGCATCCGCATAAGCTCCGTCACTCGTTTGCCACACATATGCTGGAATCGAGTGGCGATCTGCGCGGCGTGCAGGAACTGCTGGGCCACGCCAATCTGGCGACGACTCAAATTTATACCCACCTTGATTTTCAACACCTTGCCTCGGTGTACGATGCGGCGCACCCACGCGCCAAACGGGGGAAATAATGCGTTTTTACCGCCCATTAGGTCAGATTTCCGCGCTGACGTTTGACCTGGACGATACCCTTTACGATAACCGTCAGGTGATCCTGAAAACGGAGCAGGAATCGCTGGCGTTTCTGCAAAATTATCATCCTGCGCTCAGCGGTTTTGCGAGCAGCGACTTTATGCAACTGCGCCATGCGCTGCGCAAAATCGAACCCGATATTTACCATGACGTCACCGAATGGCGCCGTCGGGCGGTGGAACAGGCCATGCTGCAGGCAGGGTTGAGCGCCGAAGAGGCGTCCATTGGCGCGACGGCGGCGATGGTCAATTTCGCCAAATGGCGTAGCCGGGTTGATGTCCCACAGGAGACGCACGATACGCTGGCCGCGCTGGCGAAACGGTGGCCGCTGGTGGCGATCACTAACGGTAACGCCCAGCCGGAGCTGTTTGGCTTGAGCGACTACTTCCAGTTTGTGTTGCGCGCCGGCCCGGACGGCCGCTCCAAACCCTTTGCTGATATGTACCATCTGGCCGCAGAGCGTTTGAATGTGCCGCTCGGCCAGATCCTGCACGTTGGCGATGACCTGACAACCGATGTTGCGGGATCGATCCGCTGTGGCATGCAGGCATGCTGGATCAACCTGCTTGAAGGCTCGCTGATGCAAATCAATGACAGTCGCCTGCTGCCGCACATCGAAATTTCCCGGTTGGCATCCCTCACGACGCTGATATAATCACCAGCAGTTCTGTATAAATTCCCAGGGTTTTGACGGAAGGCGTCACGCTTTCCGTCCCCGACACATATTCGGCGGTGCCAATGGACGTTTCTTACCTGCTCGACAGCCTCAATGATAAACAGCGTGAAGCCGTGGCGGCGCCGCGCACCAATATGCTGGTGCTGGCGGGGGCGGGCAGTGGTAAGACGCGTGTGCTGGTGCATCGCATCGCCTGGCTGCTGAGCGTGGAAAACAGCTCGCCGTATTCAATTATGGCGGTGACGTTCACCAACAAAGCGGCGGCGGAAATGCGTCATCGTATTTCGCAACTGATGGGCACCTCCCAGGGTGGCATGTGGGTCGGTACTTTTCACGGTCTGGCGCATCGTCTGCTGCGGGCGCATCATCTGGATGCCAACCTGCCGCAGGATTTCCAGATCCTCGACAGCGAAGATCAACTGCGTCTGCTGAAACGCCTGATCAAAGCCATGAATCTTGATGAGAAGCAGTGGCCGCCGCGTCAGGCGATGTGGTACATCAACGGTCAGAAAGATGAAGGGCTGCGCCCGCATCATATCCAGAGTTACGGTAATCCCATGGAGCAAACCTGGATCGATGTCTATAAGGCCTATCAGGAAGCCTGCGACCGTGCCGGGCTGGTGGATTTTGCCGAACTGCTGCTGCGTGCGCATGAGCTATGGCTCAACAAGCCGCATATCCTGCAACACTACCGCGAACGCTTCACTAATATCCTCGTCGACGAATTCCAGGATACCAACAACATTCAGTACGCGTGGATCCGTCTGCTGGCGGGCGACACCGGCAAAGTGATGATCGTCGGCGACGATGATCAGTCGATCTACGGCTGGCGCGGCGCGCAGGTGGAAAACATCCAGCGTTTCCTGAACGATTTCCCGGGTGCGGAAACCATCCGCCTGGAGCAGAACTACCGTTCGACCAGTAATATCCTCAGCGCGGCGAATGCCCTGATCGAAAACAACGATGGCCGCCTCGGTAAAAAACTCTGGACCGACGGGGTCGACGGCGAACCGATTTCCCTCTACTGCGCCTTCAACGAACTGGATGAAGCACGCTTTGTGGTTAACCGGATCAAAACCTGGCAGGACAACGGCGGCGCGCTGGAACAATGTGCCATTCTTTATCGCAGCAACGCCCAGTCGCGTGTGCTGGAAGAGGCGCTGCTGCAGGCGAGTATGCCGTACCGTATTTACGGCGGTATGCGCTTCTTCGAACGCCAGGAAATCAAAGATGCGCTCTCCTATTTGCGTCTGATTGCCAACCGCAATGACGACGCGGCGTTTGAGCGTGTGGTGAATACCCCGACGCGTGGTATTGGCGATCGCACACTGGACGTGGTGCGCCAGGCGTCGCGTGATCGTCAGTTGACACTATGGCAGGCCTGTCGCGAACTGTTGCAGGAAAAAGCCCTCGCCGGGCGCGCTGCCAGCGCGTTACAGCGTTTTCTGGAACTGATTGACGCGCTGGCGCAGGAAACGGCCGACATGCCGCTGCATGTTCAGACCGACCGGGTCATTAAAGATTCTGGCCTGCGAATGATGTACGAACAGGAAAAAGGCGAGAAGGGTCAAACGCGTATCGAAAACTTAGAGGAACTGGTGACGGCAACGCGCCAGTTCAGCTATCAGGATGAAGACGAAGATCTGCTACCGCTGCAGGCATTCCTGTCTCATGCCGCACTTGAAGCGGGCGAAGGGCAGGCAGACACGTGGCAGGATGCTGTTCAACTGATGACGCTCCACTCGGCAAAAGGGCTGGAGTTCCCACAGGTGTTTATCGTCGGCATGGAAGAGGGGATGTTCCCGAGCCAGATGTCGCTGGATGAAGGCGGTCGTCTGGAAGAAGAACGTCGTCTGGCCTATGTGGGCGTAACCCGTGCGATGCAAAAATTGACGCTGACCTACGCCGAAACACGCCGTCTGTATGGCAAAGAGGTGTACCACCGTCCGTCACGGTTTATCGGTGAACTGCCTGAAGCCTGCGTTGAAGAGGTACGTTTACGCGCGACGGTGAGCCGCCCGGTCAGCCATCAGCGTCTGGGTACGCCGGTGACGGAGAACGATACTGGCTACAAGCTGGGCCAGCGCGTGCGTCACGCGAAGTTTGGCGAGGGGACTATCGTCAATCTGGAAGGCAGCGGTGAGCACAGCCGGTTGCAGGTGGCGTTCCAGGGCCAGGGCATCAAATGGCTGGTTGCCGCTTATGCGCGCCTTGAAACTGTGTAACATTCAGAAAAATATCATTTTTTTGTAATAATCTGCTAGCCTTATATGCCAGAGGGGAATTAATACTCTCTGGCGTTTCGTTGTCTGTTGACGCTGCATTTTTGCTGGCGTAACATGCGCGCACGATTACGCTAAGAGGACATTCGCCTTGGACACACCCAGTAGATGCTGGCTCAACTTCCTGTCAATCAGGAACAACTCCTAAGGCTATCCTCTTATGCTGATAGCCTTAGCGGTTGTCGGCGACCTTTCTCTATCCCGTCGCGCTGAGTCAGACTTAATGGTCTGAAACTCCATTCGTTTCTGTGTGCCCTCCGAACTGTCCGATAATATTTTGCATTGGGAGTCCCGGTCATGCTGAGCGCATTTCAACTGGAAAATAACCGCTTAACGCGTCTTGAGGCGGATGAGATCAAACACCTGGCCAGTTCCGTGTGGGTGGATCTCGTCGAGCCGGACGATGACGAGCGAAGCCGTGTGCAAACGGAATTGGGCCAGAACCTGGCGACACGACCTGAACTGGAAGACATCGAAGCATCCGCGCGTTTTTTTGAAGACGAAGACGGGCTGCACATTCACTCATTTTTCTTTTTTGAAGATGCGGAAGACCACGCCGGTAACTCCACCGTCGCATTTACCATTCGCGAAGGGCGTCTTTTCACGCTGCGCGAACGTGAACTGCCGGCATTTCGTCTCTATCGTATGCGCGCCCGCAGCCAGGAAATGGTCGACGGCAACGCCTATGAGCTGCTGCTGGATCTGTTCGAAACCAAAATCGAACAGCTGGCGGATGAAATTGAAAATATTTACAGCGATCTGGAAAAGCTGAGCCGCGTCATCATGGAAGGCCATCAGGGTGATGAATACGACGAACCGCTTTCTACACTGGCGGAACTGGAAGATATCGGCTGGAAGGTTCGCCTGTGTCTGATGGATACCCAGCGCGCCCTGAACTTTCTGGTGCGTAAAGCGCGTATTCCTGCCGGTCAACTGGAGCAGGCGCGCGAGATCCTGCGAGATATCGAGTCCCTGCTGCCACACAACGAATCGCTGTTCCAGAAGGTGAACTTCCTGATGCAGGCGGCGATGGGCTTTATCAACATCGAGCAGAACCGCATCATCAAGATCTTCTCGGTGGTCTCTGTGGTATTCCTGCCGCCGACGCTGGTGGCTTCAAGCTATGGGATGAACTTCGAGTTTATGCCGGAGCTGAAGTGGAGCTTTGGCTATCCGGGCGCGATTATCTTTATGATCCTCGCCGGCCTGGCGCCGTACCTCTATTTTAAGCGCAAGAACTGGCTGTAAAAAAATGGCGGGTGGCACTGCGTTTACCCGCCCTACAAGAGCACATCATCGTAGGCCGGATAAGCGAAGCGCCATCCGGCAATCTTCTAGCTCTGACGTCCTCGTCTTTGTGTATACACTGCATCTATCACGAAGATCACCAGCGCGACCCAGATGAACGCGAACGTCACCATTTTGTCTGCGCCCGGCGTTTCGCCGTAGAACGCGACCGCCAGCAGGAACATCAGCGTCGGACCAATGTACTGGAAGAAGCCGAGCGTGGAGAGGCGCAGACGCGTCGCGGCACCGGTAAAGCACAGTAGCGGAACGGTGGTCACTACCCCTGCCGCCATCAGTAACAGATTGAGTGACATTGGGTTTTGCCCCATATGGCTGGTGGCGCTGTCAGCAATACCAAACAGATAAACCGCCGCCACCGGCAGCAGCCACAGCGTTTCAACCAGCATACCGGTCTGCGCATCCACCGCGATTTTCTTCCGCACCAGGCCGTAAAAAGCAAAGCTGAACGCCAGCCCCAGCGCAATGATCGGCAGCGAGCCAAACGTCCATAGCTGAACCAGTACACCGCATACTGCCAGCGCAACGGCCACCCATTGCATTCGGCGAAAACGTTCGCCGAGAAAAATCATCCCCAGCAGGATATTCACCAGCGGATTGATAAAGTAGCCGAGACTGGCTTCCAGCATATGGTGATTATTCACCGCCCAGATAAACAGCAGCCAGTTTCCCCCGACCAGCACGGCCGACAGCGCCAGCAAGAATATCTTCTTTGGCGTATGCAGTAATTTTTTGACCTGCGGCCACTGACGGCTGAGGCTTATCAGCGCCACCATAAAGAAAAATGACCAGATGACCCGATGCGTGAGGATTTCATCAGCAGGAACGTAATAAATCAGTTTGAAGTAGGCTGGTGCGATACCCCAGATAAAATAAGCGGCGAGTGCAAGCAATACACCCAGCCGCGTCTGTTTAGCATCCATCGGTTCAATTCCTTGCAAAAAAGTGAAGGGATTTTACCCGATAATAGCGACTCAACCCACCATATATGTGGCAGTTGCACTGGCGATGTACACCTGCTCTTCGTTGTGCAACTCCACGCGCGCCACGGCAACTTTGTTACCCGCACGCAGCAGGCTGCTGGTCGCGGTAAAACGGTTGCCGCGCCCCGGACGCAGATAATCCACGCGCAGATCGATAGTTCCCATTCGCGACAGACGCTGGCGAAGTTCTTCTTCGCTGATGGTATCGTGGCGCGTCAACGTGCTGCCCACGCAAACAAGGCCCGCCGCCACGTCCAGCGCAGAAGCAATCACGCCGCCGTGAAGAATGCTTTGCGCCCAGTTACCGACCATCATCGGCTGATTATTAAAGCTCAACTGGGCAAACTCTTTCTCGTAGCGTTCCAGCTCCAGGCCCAGTGCACGGTTAAACGGCATGTGATACACAAAGATCTCGCCCACCATGTTGAGTACCGCTTCGGCCGTTAATTCAGCAGACATAACAGTTTATCCGTTGGTTAATGAAATGTTGATTTTATGATTATCAATTGTTGATTTCCACTTTTAAGAAAGAATATTCAGGCAAGCGTTGTGTCATGTAAGTCTGTAGAATGAGGCGCAGAATAATAACTCTGGCAAATAATCTAAGGTTCGGGAGAACAGAATCGATGCGTATTTTTCTGGGTTGGCTGCTGACAATGGTCGGGCTGTCATTTTCGGCCCTCGCGCAGGAAGCGACAATTAAGGAAGTTCATGACGCGCCCGCCGTTCGCGGTAGCATCATCGCGAATCTGCTGCAGGAACATGATAATCCCTTCACCCTTTATCCTTATGAGAGCAACTATTTGCTCTACACCTGGACCAGCGATCTGAACAAAGAAGCGATTCGGAGCTACGACTGGTCGGAGAATGCGCGCAAAGATGAAGTGAAATTCCAGTTGAGCCTGGCATTTCCGCTCTGGCGCGGCATTCTGGGCGATAACTCCGTGCTGGGGGCGTCGTATACGCAACGTTCGTGGTGGCAGCTTTCCAACAGCAAAGAATCCGCGCCGTTTCGCGAAACCAACTATGAACCTCAGCTGTTTCTCGGTTTTGCCACTGATTACTCTTTTGCCGGCTGGACGTTACGTGACGTGGAGTTCGGCTATAACCACGACTCGAACGGCCGTTCCGACCCGACGTCCCGTAGCTGGAACCGTCTCTATACCCGCCTGATGGCGCAGAACGGTAACTGGCTGGTGGAAGTGAAACCCTGGTATGTGATTGGCAGCACCAACGATAACCCGGATATCGCTAAATACATGGGTTACTACCGTCTGAAAATCGGCTATCAGCTTGGTGATGCGGTGCTCAGCGCGCAGGGCCAGTACAACTGGAATACGGGCTATGGCGGCGCAGAAGTCGGCGTCAGTTATCCGATCACGAAGCATGTACGTGTTTATACACAGGTTTATAGCGGCTATGGTGAATCGTTGATTGATTACAACTTTAACCAGACGCGCATCGGCGTTGGCGTTATGCTCAACGATCTGTTTTAAAACATTGCAGTTTCGCTCACAGGCGCTGAAAATAGCGCCTGTTTTTATTCTGAGAAATGGGGTCACTGTGGCACAGGCGGAAGTACTCAATCAGGAATCACTGGCGAAGCAGGTTTTGCAGGAAACCTTTGGCTACCAGCAGTTCCGCCCGGGCCAGGAAGCGATCATCAATACGGCGCTGGAAGGGCGCGACTGCCTGGTGGTGATGCCGACAGGCGGCGGAAAATCGCTCTGTTATCAGATCCCGGCGCTGGTACTTGACGGGCTTACGGTTGTCGTATCGCCGCTGATTTCACTGATGAAAGATCAGGTCGATCAGCTACTGGCCAACGGTGTGGCGGCGGCCTGTCTCAATTCCACGCAAAGCCGCGAGCAGCAGCTTGAGGTGATGGCCGGCTGCCGTACCGGCAAAATTCGCCTGCTGTACATCGCGCCTGAACGCCTGATGCTCGACAACTTCCTCGATAACCTCAGCCACTGGAATCCGGTGATGCTGGCGGTGGACGAAGCGCATTGTATCTCGCAATGGGGCCATGATTTCCGCCCGGAATATGCGGCGCTGGGACAGTTGCGTCAGCGTTTCCCTGCCGTGCCGTTTATGGCGCTGACGGCGACCGCCGACGACACCACCCGCCTCGATATCGTACGTCTGCTGGGGTTGAACGATCCGCTAATTCAGATCAGCAGCTTTGACCGCCCGAACATCCGCTACATGTTGATGGAAAAATTTAAACCGCTCGATCAACTGATGCGCTATGTACAGGAACAGCGCGGTAAGTCCGGCATTATTTACTGCAACAGCCGGGCGAAAGTGGAAGATACCGCTGCGCGTCTGCAAAGCCGCGGCATCAGCGCCGGGGCGTATCACGCGGGGCTGGAGAACGACGTTCGCGCCGACGTGCAGGAAAAATTCCAGCGCGATGATTTGCAAATTGTGGTGGCGACGGTGGCGTTCGGCATGGGTATCAACAAACCCAACGTGCGCTTTGTGGTGCATTTTGACATCCCGCGCAATATCGAATCCTACTATCAGGAAACGGGCCGTGCCGGGCGTGACGGTCTGCCCGCTGAAGCCATGTTGTTTTACGATCCGGCCGATATGGCGTGGCTGCGCCGCTGCCTGGAAGAAAAACCCGCCGGGCAACTGCAGGATATCGAACGTCACAAACTCAATGCGATGGGCGCCTTTGCCGAAGCGCAAACCTGTCGTCGCCTGGTGCTGCTCAACTATTTCGGCGAAGGGCGGCAGGAGCCCTGCGGCAACTGCGACATCTGCCTTGATCCGCCGAAGCAATACGATGGCGTGAGCGATGCGCAGATCGCGCTTTCCGCCATTGGTCGCGTCAACCAGCGTTTTGGGATGGGCTACGTGGTGGAAGTGATTCGCGGCGCTAATAATCAGCGTATCCGCGAGTTTGGGCACGATAAGCTCAAGGTCTACGGCATGGGGCGGGAAAAGAGCCACGAACACTGGGTCAGCGTGATCCGTCAGCTGATCCACTTAGGGTTTATCACGCAGAATATCGCTCAACATTCCGCATTGCAGTTGACCGATGCCGCCCGTCCGCTGTTGCGTGGCGAAGCGCCGCTGCAGCTTGCCGTACCACGTATTGTCGCCCTGAAACCGCGCGTGATGCAGAAAGCGGCGGTAGGTAATTACGACCGCAAACTGTTCGCTAAACTGCGCAAGCTGCGTAAAGCCATTGCCGATGAAGAGAACATTCCGCCTTACGTGGTCTTTAACGATGCCACACTGATTGAAATGGCCGAGCAAATGCCGCTGTCGCCGGGAGAGATGCTCAGCGTTAACGGCGTGGGAACGCGCAAGCTGGAGCGTTTTGGTAAAGCGTTCATGACGCTGATTCGCTCGCACGTCGATGGTGACGACGAGGAGTAGTCAAGGCAGGAAAAAAGTGCCAGTATGGTTACTTGCTGAACTATTTCCTCCATGAGTAATCGCCTATGTTAATGCTCTTTCTCACCGTGGCGCTGGTGCATATCATCGCGCTGATGAGCCCAGGACCGGACTTTTTCTTCGTTTCGCAAACAGCGGTCAGCCGCTCACGCAAAGAAGCCATGATGGGCGTGCTGGGGATCACCGCTGGCGTTATGGTCTGGGCAGGCGTTGCGCTGCTTGGTCTGCACTTAATCCTGCAAAAAATGGCGTGGCTGCATAATATCATCATGGTCGGCGGCGGCCTTTATCTCTGCTGGATGGGCTATCAGATGCTGCGCGGCGCGCTGAAGAAAGAGGTCAGTACCGCGCCGGCACCGCAGGTAGAATTAGCCCGCAGCGGGCGCAGTTTTCTGAAGGGGTTGCTGACGAACCTCGCCAATCCCAAAGCGATTATCTATTTCGGTTCGGTGTTCTCGTTGTTTGTTGGCGACAACATCGGCGGCGCCGAGCGCTGGGGCATTTTCCTGCTGATCATTGTAGAAACCTTTGCCTGGTTCACCCTCGTCGCCAGCCTCTTTGCGCTCCCGGCGATGCGCCGTGGCTATCAGCGCATGGCGAAATGGATCGACGGCGTCGCCGGAACGCTCTTCGCTGCGTTTGGGCTGCATCTGATCCTTTCCCGCTAATTCCCTCTTCGTATAAGGCAGGTGAATGCCTGCCTTATATCGGTTCTCTGCACTAACTACATTCCTGTCCGAAACCGGCTTTTGACGCATTCAACATTTCCCTTCGTGACCCCGCTCACAGTCTCTGCCCTCTCCTCATGCCAGCATTCGTCTCCAGTTTATAACACATTGTTTTTATTCATGTTATCAATAAATCAGACTCCCGCACTGATGCCATGAATATCTCAGGGACGCCGGTATGTCATTACAGGGATTACGCTTCACGCTGGATATCGACGGGCAGAGGACGGAAACCTTCGCCGTTGTCCGTTTCCGCCTCACCCAGGCACTGTCCACCCCCTTTACACTCGAGGCGGAAGTGGCCGGCAACCGGTTCCGCCAGGCCGCGGATGCACTGCTCGAGAAAACCGCCGTCCTGACTGTCTGGCAGGGCATGACCGCGCTGCGCCGGGTCACCGGTGTGGTGGCCGCCTTCTGCACGGGGGCGGACAACGGCTGGCAGACGCAGTATATGCTGCGCATCCATCCGCCGCTGTGGCGCAGCAGCCTGCGGCAGAACTTCCGTATATTCCAGCAGCAGGACATTGAGGCCATCACCGCCACCCTGCTGGCGGAAAACGGTATCACCGACTGGACCCCGTGGTGTTACGGCGAACACCCCGCCCGGGAATTCTGCGTGCAGTACGGGGAAAGCGACCTGGCCTTCCTGACCCGCCTGTGGTCTGAAGAAGGTATCTTCTTTTATGACCGTCCGTCAGCAGAAGGAGACGGGCTGACGCTGAGGCTGACCGATGACGAAGCCGGACTGTACCCGGCCGGGGAGATGGCGTTTAACCCTGACAGCCACGCAGACACCACAAACCCCTGCATCAGTGAATTCCGCTATCAGGTGCAGGTTCGCCCCTCCTCTGTCGAAACACAGGACCACACCTTCAAATCACCGCTGTGGGACGCCCGCTTCGGTCGAGACGGTGAGCACCTGAACGGGCAGTACACGCAGTATGAAATCTTCGACTACCCGGGGCGCTTTAAGGATGAACAGCACGGCCGGGACTTTGCGCGTTATCAGACGGAAGGCTGGCGTAATGATGCGGAAATGGCCGCCTGTGTCAGTAACTCACCGTCCCTGTGGCCCGGTGCCCGCTTCACCCTGACCGGACATCCGTCAGACCCGTGCAACCGGGACTGGCAGGTGGTGAGTGGTGTGCTGAGTGGTGAACAGCCGCAGGCGCTGCACGGCAGCCGGGGTCAGGGCACCACCCTGAGCAACTGCCTGACAGTGATACCGGCAGACCGCACCTGGCGGCCGCGGCCGGCCGCGAAACCGAAAGTGGACGGTCCGCAGAGTGCCATGGTGACCGGCCCGGCCGGCGAGGAAATCTTCTGTGATGAGTACGGCCGGGTACGGGTGCGTTTTCACTGGGACCGGTACGCGCCGGGGAATGAGGACAGCTCATGCTGGATACGGGTGTCTCAGGCATGGGCCGGTGCCGGGTTCGGCAACCTCGCCCTGCCGCGGGTGGGGCAGGAAGTGATTGTGGATTTCCTCCACGGCGACCCGGACCAGCCGGTGGTCACCGGGCGGGCCTGGAATGACATCAGTCTCCCGCAGGGCAGTCTGCCGGAGACGAAAACACAGATGAGTATCCGCTCGAAGACGTATAAGGGCAGCGGCTTTAATGAGCTGCGGTTTGAGGATGCGACCGGGAATGAACAGCTGTACCTGCATGCACAGAAGAATATGGACACCGAGGTCCTGAACAACCGGACGACGGATGTGAAGGTGGACCACTCAGAAACCATCGGCAACAACCAGCAGATTACCGTGGGGCTGGGGCAGACGGTGACGGTGGGTAAGGAAAATGCCGGAGGCCACGACCAGACGGTGACCGTGGCGCATGACCAGCGCCTCACGGTACGGAATGACCGGACACTGACGGTCAGCAACGACCATCTCACCCGCACGGGCAATGACGAGTCGCTGTATGTGGCCCGGGACAGAAAGGTCACCGTGGAGGGGAAACAGGAGCACAGCACCACGGGTGACCATCTCAGTCAGGTGCAGGGAAGCCTCAGCCTGACGGTGAAGGGTGACCTGGCGCAGGAGGTGTCCGGCGCGCTGGGTATCAGTGCGCAGGGTGAGATTGTGCTGAGCAGCAGCAGCCGGATTACCCTGCAGTCGGGAAGTTCGTTCATCGTGATACATCCCGGCGGGGTGGATATCAGCGGGCCGCTCATCAACCTGAACAGCGGGGGGAGTCCGGGGACGGCGGTTCAGCCGTTACTGCCAGCAGTACTAAAGGCTGAGGAAGAGGAAAACGAAGAGGCACCCCAGGAGGAGGATGCAGAAGACAACGGAGATAGCAGTAATAACAATGGTCAAGGACAGCAGGATGAACCGGAAACGTCAGAAACAGAAAGTCAGTTCCTGTTCTCATAACAACTATCTTCAAGATAAAGGATTATAAGATGATCATCAGCCCGCCGTTACTGCGTGAGCGCTCCGGTACTGAAAGCGACGCCGACTGGGTGAACAGGATGATGGCAGCGGACCCGCAGCGAAGTTTCCCGGTCAACCGGGGGCAGTCCTGGCATGGCGGGCTTCATCTGACCGGCAATGCCTCAGACCCCGTCCGGTGTATTGCAGACGGTAAAGTGATTTCACTGCGTCAGCCGGATAGCGGGAAACGTCATGTTCCGCCGCTGAATTACAACGGGATGACAGATAACGGCTATGTGCTGCTGAAACATGAAACAGAAACCGGCAGCGGGGATGACGGTCAGATTGTCTATTACTCGCTGTATATGCACCTGAACAGCATCGACGAAAACGTGTCAGTCGGGAAAACGCTGTACCGTAAATCCCCGACAGGTACAGCCGGCATGGTGGACGGGCAGAGCGGATATCATTTCCAGATATTCTGCGACGATGAAAATATCCGCAAAATAACCGGAAGAACCACGCCGGAAACAGACCTGACGAAAGACGGGCGGACGGATGTGGTGTATGGCGATATTCATTTTTACCTGCCTGCCGGAACCGCCGTTTATGAAGCCATGCCGGAGGATAACTCGCTGGTGAATAACAGTCCGCTGAAGAAAACCGGCGAGGCGTTATTTGTGACGATGAGTTTCGACAGGGGCAACTGTACGATGGTCACGCGGCGGCAGAACAGTGCGACCGGTATTTATCCGGAAGTGGGTGAGCCATTAATGAATGCGGATGGCGAAGACTATGAGTACAACCTGTACGCTTCCGCCCTGAAACTCTATCCGGAGAGCCCGAGCGCCGGTTACGAGATGCTGCGTTTTGGCCGGGTAATCAATACGGATTATGAAACGCTGGTGCCGGCAGATGCGCCATTGTGGCGGACGGTGAACACACCACAGGGAAAAGGGATTGTGAATCTGGGGGCCAGGGACATCAGGGTTTACAGTGACGGCGACTTTCCGCACTGGACGGGCTGGCAACTGGTGGATGATGACACGGACACCAACAGCCAGTGTAACTCGCCGACGGTCCTGTGTGCGGGCAACCGGGATGTCAGCCGGCTGATTTGCCATTTCCCGCTGGAATGGGACGGCACCACGGTGGATTCACGGTTTGAATGGCTGAAATCGCCGAATGAGGTCCTGTCAAAACCGATGACGGAGTGTGGCTGGAATCTGCTGACGGCGCACGGGAAGGCGCTCTGTCTGGCGGAAAACCCGTTACCATCCGGGCGTGTCTGGCATTTTGACCCGCGACAGTTTATTACTCATTTCAGGAAGTGTGGGTGGCTGAGTTATGGAGAATTGAGTCAAATCTATCCTGATTCAATATACCCCAGTTCCATGACGAAAATTAATGTTACCCCAAAAGAGATAAAAGATAAGTATAAATCATCTGTCAACCAATCAATGAACAAGTATTTTATAAATACATCATCCAGAAAAGCTCATTTTTTCGCACAAGGTGCAGTAGAATCATATTGCATGGCATCAATGATGGAGGGAACTGCAAGTTTCGGTATAAACCCTTTACATGCAAGTTTTGCCAGCGAAGAAAATGGGTATTACAACCCTCCAGCGGGAGGATATCTGGATTACCTGAATGGCCGGTTGGGTAATGTCGAGAGTGGAGATGGTCCAAAATTTAGAGGCCGAGGATTCAAGCAGGTCACAGGAAGATTGAATTATAGTAAGTACTGGGTGTATCGCGGGTGGGTAAATATATCAACTTATCCAATGACATATGCGAATTTTATCAGGCCATGGTGGGGGCGAGTAGTAAGATTAGAATTTGCGCCGAAAATTGAAAACCCTGAGATTTTGTCAGTCGAACCATATTGTTCTCTTGATGCAAGTGCATGGTATTGGAGTGGTGGTTCTGCTTCAGCGGGATATCGTTCAATAAATAAATTAATTGTTGAGGGTGATTTAACATTCGTACACTCAAGGAAAATAACTAATGCAATCAATGGTGGCTACTCTATGGCTCGTGAACGATGGGAACATACTGTAAGAATTTATAAAGTGGTTGGTGATAACATCTAGATAAGGATCCATCCATGGGTAAGTTTTTTATTTTTATCGGTTGTTTATGTTTTATTCTATTTGCTGAGTCATGCTACTCACGTATGGATAATCTGAAAATCTCGCTATCAGGGAGACATGCAATTCAGATAGAAAAGAATAACAACAATAAAATATATCACTTTAATATCGAAATTAATGGATACAAAGTCAATTGCAGTGGTTCAAAAATGATTTTGTGGGGTTATCCTTTGAATTTTAATGAGGGCAGCCCTGCAGATAATTCTTATGTGTTATTTGATATTGCGATTGATTCTGTCATAAGTTCTGGTTTGATGAGCCATGGGATTTTTGATGCGATATATTTGAAAGGTAACAAGAGGGCGTTTCTGGGAACGGGAGAAGGATATCTTCTTTATTTGGACACAGGAGAACTCATCAGGGCAAATGCCAGTATCATAAATCAATTGGATGCTTTAACAGAACGATGTGAAAAACCCATTGACTGGAGTTATAACAGATATCCAATTTAGGGCTATGTTTTTGTGTGGATATGTTATTACTTCAGTACACTGTTAGTGTCACCCTAATAACAGACTTTTTTATTATTGTTCAAATATTCAATGTAATACAGCCCTATTGATTTCGGAGCACCTATGCCTTTAGCCGCAAAACTCAATGATAAAGGAACCGAGCACGACGGTTATCACGAAACCGTGATTACTGCGGGTTCCGCTACGGTATTAATCGATAGATTGCCCGCTGCGAGGTTAGGCGATCCTCTTACGCCGCATGATAAACCCAAGCATCCGCCTCATCCGCGAAAAATCGCCAGCGGGTCGGGCACTGTGTTTATTGAGGGCATTCCCGCAGCCAGAATGGGTGATAGCGTTGACTGCGGTGGGGTTATTGTTGGCAGTGGAACGGTGAATATCGGCTAACTCAGGCATGTCGTGCTGACGCCAGTAGCGCACCTACCAGCATAAACAGCGAACCGAAAATCTTGTTCAGGGCCTTCATCTGGCGAGGGCCTTTGATCCAGGCGGCGATGCGTGTTGCCAGCGTGGCATAACCAAT
Organism: Trabulsiella odontotermitis; assembly: GCF_030053895.1. Taxonomy (NCBI): domain Bacteria; kingdom Pseudomonadati; phylum Pseudomonadota; class Gammaproteobacteria; order Enterobacterales; family Enterobacteriaceae; genus Trabulsiella; species Trabulsiella odontotermitis. The sequence continues at coordinate 4,411,987 of NZ_CP125781.1, read as the reverse complement.
CATCACGATAATATCCACCACGATCGTGGTTACGCCGAGGATGACATATTGCATAACCTGCGGCTGTTGCGGCATGACAAACTGGGGAAACAGTGCGGCGAGAAAAACAATACTCTTCGGATTGGTGAGATTCACAAACACGGCGCGTCGGTAGAGTTTTCGCCGGGACTGCATGTTTGCGAGGCCTTTCAGGTCAATCGCGCCGGCAGCGCGCCACTGCTGGATCCCGAGCCAGATGAGATAGGCCGCGCCAGCCCATTTCAGCACTTCAAAGGCGATAACAGAACGGGAAAATAGCGTCCCAAGACCGATGCCCACCAGCACGATATGGATACCCAGACCGGTTTGCAGCCCGGCGATAGACGCCACCGCGCCACGATAGCCATGGTTGATGGCCGTCGTCATGGTATTAATGGCACCTGAACCGGGTGAAAGGCTCAGGATGATTGCTGTCAGCAAGTAGGCAAACCACCACTCGAAAGTCATGAGAAATTCCCTGATTGTCCGTATTTATGCCACAATACGCTATTGTAAAGGCGTTGTGTTATTGGTCGAAAAAAAACGATGTAACGCGGTGAGAAGGGGCAAAAACCCGATGTGTCAGCAGCAAAATGACTGGGAAACGAGAGAAAATGCGTTTGCTGCATTCAGCATGGGGCCGTTGACGGAATTCTGGCGTCAGCGCGAAGAGGCTGAATTCAAGGGCGTGGACAATGTTCCGGTGCGTTTTGTTCGCTTCTGTCATGCCAAAAACGATCGTGTTATCGTCATCTGTCCCGGTCGAATCGAGAGTTACGTGAAGTATGCAGAGCTCGCCTGGGATCTGTTTCACAGCGGTTTTGACGTCCTGATTATCGATCATCGCGGGCAGGGACGTTCCGGGCGAATGCTGTCGGATACGCACCGCGGACATGTGGTCAACTTTAGTGACTACGTCGACGATCTTGCCGCGTTCTGGCAGCAAGAAGTCGCCCCGGGTCACTGGCGCAAGCGTTTTATCCTGGCTCATTCGATGGGAGGCGCAATAGCGACGCTCTTTTTGCAGCGTTTTCCTCATCAATGCGACGCCATCGCGCTGAGTGCGCCAATGTTTGGCATAATCATTCGTCTTCCCGACTGGATGGTGCGCCATATTCTCGACTGGGCTGAGGGCCATCAGCGCATTCGTGAAGGGTACGCCATCGGTACAGGCCGTTGGCGTGCGCTGCCGTTCGGGATTAACGTGCTGACACACAGCAAAGAACGCTATCGCCGTAACCAGCGTTTTTATGCTGACAACCCGCAATTACGGGTCGGCGGTCCGACCTGGCACTGGGTGCGGGAAGGCATGCTGGCGGGCGAAGAGGTGCTCGCAGGCGCGTCAGACGACGCCACGCCTATTCTGTTGTTGCAGGCGGAAGAAGAGCGTGTGGTGGATAATCGCATGCACGAACGTTTTTGTGAAATCCGCGCCGCGGCGGGTCATCCCTGTGATGGGGGTAAACCGCTTGTCATAGAAGGCGCTTACCATGAGATCCTTTTCGAAAAGGACGCTATGCGCTCGGTCGCGCTTCATGCCATCGTCGATTTTTTCTGTCGACATGATTAATCCGGCGAAAACGCCGCTTTGCTTAGAGGTTGAATGTTTTTATGTACCAGGTTGTTGCGTCTGATTTAGATGGCACGTTGCTTAATCCCGACCACATGTTGTCTCCCTACACCAAAGAAACGCTGAAACTGCTGACCGCCCGCGGCATTCATTTCATGTTCGCGACGGGTCGTCATTACATTGACGTCGGGCAAATCCGTGCGAATCTGGGTATTAAAGCCTGGATGATCACCTCCAACGGTGCGCGTGTGCATGACACCGACGGCAATCTGGTCTTCGCGCATAACCTTGATAGCGATATTGCCTCTGACCTGTTCGGCGTGGTGAACAATAATCCCGATATTGTGACCAACGTTTATCGTGATGATGACTGGTTCATGAACCGCCATCGCCCGGAAGAGATGCGTTTCTTCAAAGAAGCTGTATTTAACTATTCGCTTTACGAACCCGGTTTACTGGAGCCGGAAGGCGTCAGTAAAGTATTCTTTACTTGCCACGATCATGAGATCCTGCTGCCGCTGGAGCAGGCCATCAATGCCCGCTGGGGCGACCGAGTTAACGTTAGTTTTTCCACCCTGACCTGTCTGGAAGTGATGGCGGGTGGCGTGTCGAAAGGTCATGCACTGGAAGCCGTCGCGAAGAAAATGGGTTACAACCTGCAGAACTGTATTGCCTTCGGTGACGGTATGAACGACGCCGAAATGCTGTCGATGGCAGGGAAAGGTTGCATCATGGCTGGCGCGCATCAACGCCTGAAAGATCTGCATCCTGAACTGGAAGTGATTGGCAGTAATGCGGACGACGCCGTCGCTCATTATCTGCGCAAGTTATATCTGGAATAATGAATTTGACGACTGGTTAATATTTAATCAGTCGTCAACCTTCAGCTCCGCTACAATGTGACTCTATTTTCCGGAAAGAGAGTCATTGTGGCGCTACTCATTATCACCACCATCCTGTGGGCCTTCTCCTTTAGCCTGATTGGCGAATACCTCGCGGGGCATGTTGACAGCTATTTTTCAGTGCTGATGCGCATTGGCCTGGCGGCGCTGGTATTTATTCCGTTTCTGCGCCTGCGCGGGCAAACGCTGAAAACCATCGCACTGTATATGCTGGTTGGCGCCATGCAACTGGGCGTGATGTATCTGCTGAGTTTCCGCGCTTATCTCTACCTGACCGTATCAGAATTCCTGTTGTTCACGGTGTTAACGCCGCTGTACGTCACGCTGATTTACGATCTGCTCAGTAAACGCCGCTTGCGTTGGGGGTATCTCCTGAGCGCCTTACTGGCGGTGATCGGCGCCGCCATTATTCGCTATGACAAAATCAGCGACCATTTCTGGACGGGCCTGCTGCTGGTGCAACTGGCCAATATCAGCTTTGCCATTGGTATGGTGGGATATAAACGCCTGATGGAAATTCACCCGATGCCGCAACATAACGCCTTTGCGTGGTTTTACATGGGAGCATTTCTGGTGGCGATCGTGGCGTGGTTTACGCTTGGCGATCCGCAAAAACTGCCGACCACCTCGCTGCAGTGGGGCATTCTGGTGTGGCTGGGCGTTGTGGCCTCGGGTTTAGGATATTTCATGTGGAACTATGGTGCGACGCAGGTGGATGCCGGGACGCTCGGCATTATGAATAACGTCCATGTTCCTGCAGGGCTGTTGGTGAATCTGGCCATCTGGCAGGAACAGCCGCACTGGCCGAGTTTCATCATTGGGGGAACGGTGATAATGGCTTCACTGTGGGTCCATCGCCATTGGGTCGCTCCGCGTTCCGCACAAAAGGAAGGTGATCGCAGGCGTGATTCCGCGTTGAACGAATAAACGCTTCCGTCACCGGCTGACGCTGCTCGCCATCGCGCACGGCGGCGTACAGCCGGCTCCACAATCCTTCCCCCAGGGTTTTGGTGGTCACCAGACCCTGACGTTCAAAGCTTTCCACCACCCAATGTGGCAGCGCCGCGATCCCCATCTGCGCCGCCACCATCTGGATCAACAGCAGCGTGTTATCCACGCTTTTCAGTGAAGGGCTGACGCCCGCGGGTTGCAGGAAATGGCGCCAGATATCCAGACGACCGCGCTGCACCGGGTAAATGAGCAACGTTTCGCTGGCTAAATCTTCCGGCGTGATCCGCGCTTTTGCCGCCAGTGGATGCTCCGGCGCCAGAATCAGACGCACTTCGTAATCAAACATCGGCGAATAATGCAGACCGCTGCGCGGGAGAATATCAGAGGTGAGGACGATATCCAGCTCGCCTTGCTGCAACGCAGGTTGCGGGTCAAACGTCACGCCTGATTTGAAATCCACCTCAACCTGCGGCCATTGCGCGCGAAAGTTTTGCAGTGCGGGAGTCAGCCACTGAATACAGCTGTGGCATTCAATCGCAATACGCAACGTCGTCTGCTGCGGCTCATTACAGGCCTGCAGCGCGCGGCTGATTTGCGGCAGCACCTGGTTCGCCAGTTGAAGCAGAATTTCCCCCTGCGGCGTAAAGCGCAGCGGCTGACTTTTACGCACAAAAAGACGAAAGCCGAGGCGCTGTTCCAGATCGCTGAACTGATGGGAAAGGGCGGACTGGGTCTGATGCAGCGTCGCTGCCGCTGCGGCGAGCGAGCCGCTGTTCCGTAACGCCTGTAGCGTTTTCAGATGTTTTATCTCGATCATGAAAGTCCTTCACTTCGGCATGAACAAATTGCGCTTGAGGAATATACAGTACTTGCGAATTATAGATGTGTAAACATCTGGATGGCTAAATCCTGAAAAATCCACAAGGGGCAACAGTATGACAATTATTAACCACACCCTCGGTTTTCCTCGCGTTGGCCTGCGCCGCGAGCTGAAAAAAGCGCAAGAAAGTTACTGGGCAGGGAATACTTCTCGCGAAGCGTTGCTGGAAACCGGTCGCGAACTGCGCGCTCGTCACTGGGAGCAGCAAAAGCAGGCGGGTATTGATTTACTGCCGGTGGGGGACTTCGCCTGGTACGACCATGTTCTGACGACCAGCCTGTTGCTGGGTAACGTACCGGCTCGTCATCAGAATAAAGACGGTTCCGTGGATATCGACACCCTGTTTCGTATCGGTCGCGGTCGCGCACCGACCGGCGAACCGGCTGCGGCCGCGGAAATGACCAAGTGGTTTAACACCAACTATCACTACATGGTGCCAGAGTTCACCAAAGGCCAGCAGTTCAACCTGACCTGGACGCAACTGCTGGAAGAAGTCGATGAAGCGCTGGCACTGGGCCACACCGTGAAACCGGTGCTGCTGGGGCCGGTTACTTACCTGTGGCTGGGCAAAGTGAAGGGCGAACCGTTCGATCGCCTCAGTCTGCTGAATGATATTCTGCCGGTTTACAAACAGGTACTGGCAGCGCTGGCCAAACGCGGCATTGAGTGGGTACAAATTGACGAACCCGCGCTGGTACTTGAGCTGCCGCAAGCGTGGCTGGAGGCATTCAAACCGGCGTACGACGCACTGCAGGGGTCGGTGAAGTTGCTGCTCACTACTTATTTTGAAGGCGTCACGCCGAATCTGGACACCATCACCACGCTGCCCGTGCAGGGGCTGCATGTGGATCTGGTGCATGGTAAAGACAACGTTGCTGAACTGCATAAACGCCTGCCTGCCGACTGGCTGCTGTCTGCCGGTCTCGTGAATGGCCGTAACGTCTGGCGCGCCGATCTGACAGAAAAATATGGGCAAATTCGCGATATTGTCGGCAAACGTGATCTGTGGGTCGCCTCTTCCTGTTCTCTGCTGCACAGCCCGATCGATCTGAGCGTGGAAACGCGGCTTGATGCGGAAGTGAAGAGCTGGTTCGCCTTTGCACTGCAAAAATGTGAAGAGCTGGCGTTGCTGCGCGATGCGCTGAACAGTGGCGACACGGCGAAAATTACCGAATGGAGCGCGCCGATTCAGGCTCGTCGTCACTCCACCCGTGTTCACAACGCCGCCGTGGAAAAACGTCTTGCGGCGATCACTGCGAAGGACAGCCAGCGAGCGAATGCTTACCCGGTGCGTGCCGAAGCGCAGCGCGCGCGCTTTAATCTGCCGGCATGGCCGACTACCACCATCGGTTCATTCCCGCAAACTACGGAAATCCGCAGCCTGCGTCTGGACTTCAAAAAGGGCAATCTCGATGCCGGCCATTACCGTACCGGCATTGCCGGGCATATCAAACAGGCGATTATCGAGCAGGAGCAACTGGGGCTGGACGTACTGGTGCACGGCGAAGCGGAACGTAATGATATGGTGGAATACTTCGGTGAGCATCTGGACGGTTTCGTCTTTACCCAGAACGGCTGGGTGCAGAGCTATGGCTCACGTTGCGTTAAGCCGCCAGTGGTCATCGGTGATATCAGCCGCCCGGCGCCGATAACCGTAGAATGGGCAAAATATGCACAGTCACTGACCGACAAACCGGTCAAAGGCATGCTGACCGGCCCGGTGACCATTCTCTGCTGGTCCTTCCCGCGCGAAGACGTCAGCCGTGAAACCATCGCCAAACAGATTGCGCTGGCCTTGCGTGATGAAGTAGCGGATCTCGAAGCCGCAGGTATCGGCATCATACAAATCGACGAACCGGCACTGCGCGAAGGCCTGCCGCTGCGTCGCAGTGACTGGGACGCGTATCTGCAGTGGGGTGTAGAGGCGTTTCGCATTAATGCTGCTGTCGCGAAGAATGACACGCAGATCCACACCCATATGTGTTACTGCGAGTTCAACGACATCATGGATTCCATTGCCGCACTGGATGCGGACGTCATCACCATCGAAACCTCACGTTCGGATATGGAACTGCTGGAAGCGTTTGAAGCATTCGAATACCCGAACGAAATCGGGCCGGGGGTATATGACATTCACTCGCCAAATGTGCCAGACGTGGAGTGGATTGAAGCGTTGCTCGCAAAAGCCGCACAGCGTATCCCGGCGGAACGTCTGTGGGTGAACCCGGACTGCGGACTGAAAACCCGCGGCTGGCCGGAAACCCGCGCCGCGCTGGCGAACATGGTCAAAGCCGCACAGAATCTGCGTCAGGCGTAACCTGATAATCGAAGCCGGGCGACGCAAACGCGCGCCCGGCTTATTTTTATTTTTTCACGCCGTACTGCGCGAACCACTCCAGCATCCGCTGCCAGCCGTCTCTTGCGGATTCGGCATGATAGCTCGGTCGATAATCGGCGTTAAACGCATGACCAGCCTCAGGGTAAACCACAATCTCCGCTTTCGCGTTCGCGGCGCGTAACGCCTGCCGCATGGTCTCCACGCTTTCCAGCGAAATCCCGGTATCCTGACCGCCGTACAATCCCAGTACCGGCGCGTTGAGATCGGTCGCCACATCTACCGGATTTTTGGGCGAGTTCAGTGACGTATCGCCCGCCAGTTTCCCGTACCACGCCACGGCGGCTTTGAGCTGCGGATTATGCGCGGCATACAGCCAGGCGATACGCCCGCCCCAGCAAAAACCGGTAATTAACAGACGATGAGGATCACCGCCGTTGCGGGCCGCCCAATTGGCAACATGGTCCAGATCCGCCAGCACTTGCGCATCCGGCACTTTCGATACCAGATTGCTGAACAGCGTTGGAATATCAGCGTAATCATTCGGATTGCCCTGGCGGAAATAGAGCTCCGGCGCCACGGCCTGATACCCTTCCAGCGCCAGGCGGCGGCACAGATCGCGGATGTGCTCATGCACGCCGAAAATTTCCTGAACCACAATCACGACTGGCAGCGGGCCGTCGACATCTTTTGGCCGCGCATAATAAGCAGGCATGTTGTCGCCCTGGGTGGGGATCGTTGTTTCACTCGCCGTAATCGCCTCTTCCGGCGTGCGTACAATGGTGGATGCGTGTGGTGAAGCTGCAGGTGCAAAGCCAGGTTGGTTGTCTGTCTTCATGGTATTCTCCATACCCTTTAATGGTTAGCGCATGGTTTACTATAGACTGCACGTTAACAATCCACAGTGCCTGAAACAGGCTATCTTTTGTGCAGTGCCGCGAAACAGAATTCTGTTATGTGATATAAGTCACTAAATAATGAGAATTAACTGCAATCATTTTCATTCAGAGTGATTGGTGTCACGAAAACACCTCAGGCGCTTCGGTAAAGTACCCTTTTACTTCTGCTGATAATCTGACCCACAGAGGAGTTTTATATGTCCAAGTCCGATGTTTTTCACTTAGGCCTCACCAAAAATGATTTACAAGGGGCTACGCTGGCAATCGTCCCGGGCGATCCTGAGCGTGTTGAAAAGATCGCCGCGCTGATGGAAAAGCCGGTCAAACTGGCATCGCATCGTGAATTCACCTCCTGGCGCGCGGAGCTCGGCGGCAAGGCCGTTATTGTGTGCTCAACGGGTATTGGCGGTCCATCCACCTCGATTGCTGTAGAAGAGCTGGCGCAGTTGGGCATCCGTACTTTCCTGCGCGTTGGCACTACCGGCGCTATCCAGCCCAATATCAACGTGGGTGATGTTCTTGTCACCACCGCGTCTGTACGCCTTGATGGCGCAAGCCTGCACTTCGCGCCGATGGAATATCCGGCGGTGGCTGACTTTGCCTGTACCACCGCACTGGTGGAGGCGGCGAAAGCCGTGGGCGCTACCACGCATATCGGTGTAACCGCCTCTTCTGACACCTTCTATCCGGGGCAGGAGCGTTACGACACGTTCTCTGGCCGCGTCGTGAGCCGTTTCAAAGGCTCAATGGAAGAGTGGCAGTCCATGGGCGTGATGAACTATGAAATGGAATCCGCCACGCTGCTGACCATGTGTTCCAGCCAGGGCCTGCGTGCAGGTATGGTGGCAGGCGTTATCGTCAACCGCACCCAGCAGGAAATTCCGAATGCGGAAACCATGAAACAGACCGAAAGCCATGCGGTGAAAATCGTGGTCGAAGCCGCACGCCGTCTGCTGTAATTTTTCTTCTCTTCCCGAAGGCCGACGTGTTCGGCCTTTTCTTTTTTGCGTAGCGCCTCGCAGGAAATACCTTTTAAACTGGACGTTTATACAGCACAATTCTATTTTGTGCCGGTAAGCAGTTTAAGCAGGGGGAGCGGTGGATATTACAATCATTCTGAGCGCAGTCGTGGCGCTGATGGCAGGCATTCTGTTGGGCTGGTTGGTGGAGCGATCCCGCTCGGCGCAACAGCAGGCAGATATGCTGGCTGAGCAGCGCGATCTCTTCGGCGAACTCAGCGCCGCCCGGCAACAGCTGGCGCACAGTGATCACTGGCGTGATGAATGTGAACTGCTGAATAATGAGCTGCGTAACCTGCGTGAAATTAATGCCTCGCTGGAAGCCGATCTCCGCGAAGTCACCACCCGTCTCGAATCCACACAAATCCATGCGGAAGATAAACTCCGCCAGATGGTCAACAGCGAGCAGCGTCTGAGCGAGCAATTTGAAAACCTGGCTAACCGTATCTTCGAACACAGCAACCGGCGTGTGGATGAACAAAATCGTCAGAGTCTGAACAGCCTGCTGACCCCACTTCGCGAACAACTTGATGGTTTTCGTCGCCAGGTACAGGACAGCTTCGGCCAGGAAGCGCGCGAGCGACATACCCTTGCCCATGAAATCCGTAATCTGCAGCAACTGAACGCGCAAATGACGCAAGAAGCGGTCAACCTGACGCGCGCGCTGAAAGGCGATAATAAAACTCAGGGTAACTGGGGTGAAGTGGTACTGACCCGGGTACTGGAAGCGTCCGGCCTGCGCGAAGGGCATGAGTACCAGACGCAGGTCAGTATCGAAACCGATGCCCGCGCCCGCCTGCAGCCCGATGTTATCGTGCGGCTGCCGCAAGGGAAAGATGTGGTGATTGACGCCAAAATGACGCTGGTTGCCTATGAGCGTTACTTCAATGCCGAGGATGATGCCATCCGCGAGGCGGCAATGCATGAGCACATCGCCTCCGTGCGTAGCCATATCCGCCTGCTGAGCCGCAAAGACTATCAGCAACTTCCCGGATTGCGCTCGCTCGATTATGTACTGATGTTTATCCCTGTCGAGCCAGCGTTTTTGTTAGCAATTGATCGCCAGCCCGAACTCATCACCGAAGCACTGAAAAATAACATCATGCTGGTCAGCCCGACGACACTGCTGGTGGCGCTACGAACCATTGCCAATCTCTGGCGGTATGAGCACCAGAGCCGCAACGCGCAGCAGATCGCGGAGCGCGCTGGTCGCCTGTATGACAAAATGCGCCTGTTCGTCGATGACATGACCTCAATTGGGCAAAGCCTTGACCGGGCGCAGGACAACTATCGTCAGGCCATGAAGAAACTCTCATCCGGGCGCGGCAATATGCTGGCGCAGGCGGAAGCGTTCCGCAGCCTGGGTGTCGAGGTGAAACGCGAGATTAATCCGGATTTAGCCGATCAGGCGACGGTGCAGGATGACGACTATTGTCTGCCCGGCGGGCAGGCGTCCGGCGAGACGCACGGATCCTTTTCAACAGAGGGTGACGATCATGCGAATAACCGCTACTCAAGTGAAGGTTGATTCGTAGGGGAAAAGCGCCCAATCTGTTACACTTCCAGGACTTTTTTTGATAAGCAGGCGTAGAGATGGCTGAGAATACTCAAGAAACGACGCACTTTGGCTTTCAGACTGTCGCCAAAGCGCAGAAAGCTGACATGGTTGCACACGTATTCCATTCCGTGGCTGCAAAATATGATGTGATGAACGACCTGATGTCGTTTGGCATCCATCGTTTGTGGAAGCGCTTTACTATTGATTGCAGTGGTGTTCGTCGCGGGCAGACCGTGCTGGATCTGGCCGGTGGTACGGGCGATCTCACCGCGAAATTTTCGCGACTGGTCGGTGAGACCGGGCGTGTCGTTCTGGCAGACATCAACGATTCCATGCTCAAAATGGGGCGTGAAAAGCTGCGTAACATTGGCGTGATTGGCAATGTGGAATATGTGCAGGCCAACGCCGAAGCGTTACCGTTCCCCGATAACACATTCGATTGCATCACCATTTCATTTGGCTTGCGTAACGTGACGGATAAAGAGAAAGCGCTACGCTCAATGTATCGCGTGCTTAAACCGGGCGGACGTCTGCTGGTGCTTGAATTTTCCAAACCGATTCTCGATCCGCTGAGCAAAGCGTACGACGCCTACTCATTTCATATTTTGCCGCGCATTGGTGAAGTGGTGGCAAACGATGCGGAAAGCTACCGTTATCTGGCCGAGTCTATTCGTATGCATCCCGATCAGGACACCCTGAAAGGTATGATGCAGGATGCCGGCTTCGAAAGCGTCGATTACTACAACCTGACTGCAGGGATCGTGGCGTTGCATCGCGGCTATAAATTCTGACAGGAGGGACGCTATGCCTTTCAAACCCTTAGTCACCGCTGGCATTGAAACTGCGCTGAATGCGTTTCTTTGGCGCGAGCGTGCGCTAAAACCCGCTCGCCAGAGATTACTGAACAGAGTGTTACGCGTGGAACTAAAAGAGTTTTCCTCTCCCGTCGTACTGGCATTCAGCGAACAGCAGATCGATGTACTGGGAGCATGGGAAGGCGACGCCGACTGTACCGTCACCACACGCCTTGGCGTTTTGCCGCAATTGCGTAATCGTCAGCAACTGACTGCATTGATTCGCAGCGGCGACCTTGAAGTGCAGGGCGACATTCAGGTTGTGCAAAATTTTGTCGCACTGGCCGACCTCGCCGAGTTTGATCCTGCGGAGCTGCTTGCTCCTTACACTGGCGATATCGCCGCGGAAGGGGTCAGCAAAGCGCTACGTGCAGGAACATCTTTCTTTCGTCAGGGGTTTCAGCGTCAGCAACGTTATGCCGCCGACGTGTTAACGGAAGAGTGGAAACTGGCGCCGGGTCCGCTGGAAGTGGCGTGGTTCGCTGAAGAAACCGCAGCCGTTGAACGTGCTGTTGAAGCATTAGCGAAACGGCTGGATAAACTGGAGGACAAATGACGCCAGGGGAAATTCGGCGCCTGTATTTTATCGTCCATACCTTTTTGAGTTACGGGCTGGACGAACTCATTCCTAAAATGCGTATCACGTTGCCGCTGCGTCTCTGGCGGCGAATGCTGTTCTGGATGCCGAACCGCCATAAAACGCAGCCGCTGGGCGAACGTCTCCGCCTGGCCCTGCAGGAGCTTGGCCCGGTCTGGATCAAATTCGGTCAGATGCTTTCCACCCGCCGCGACCTTTTCCCGCCACAGATTGCCGATCAACTGGCGCTGTTGCAGGATCGCGTAGCGCCGTTCGACGGTCGGTTGGCAAAAAAACAGATCGAGCACGCGATGGGCGATATTCCTGTCGAAAGCTGGTTTGATGATTTTGACATTACGCCGCTGGCGTCAGCCTCAATTGCGCAGGTGCATACGGCGCGTCTGAAAGAGAACGGCAAAGAGGTGGTCATTAAAGTGATCCGCCCGGACATTCTGCCGGTCATCAAAGCAGACATGAAGCTCATCTATCGCCTGGCGCGCTGGGTACCTCGCCTGCTGCCGGATGGACGCCGTCTGCGCCCGTTAGAAGTCGTGCGTGAATATGAAAAAACAATTATTGATGAACTGAATTTGTTGCGTGAAGCGGCAAACGCCATTCAGTTACGGCGCAACTTTGAAAACAGCCCGATGCTGTACGTGCCGGAAGTGTATTCTGACTATTGCAGCCAGAACATGCTGGTAATGGAGCGGATTTACGGTATTCCTGTTTCTGATGTCGAAACGCTGGAGAAGCAGGGCACGAACCTGAAACTGCTCGCTGAACGTGGCGTTCAGGTGTTCTTCACCCAGGTCTTCCGCGATAGCTTCTTCCATGCCGACATGCACCCCGGCAATATTTTCGTGAGCTACGACCATCCGCAAGATCCGCAATACATCGGGATCGACTGCGGTATTGTCGGTTCGCTCAACAAAGAAGATAAGCGCTACCTGGCGGAAAACTTTATCGCCTTTTTCAATCGCGATTACCGCAAAGTGGCAGAGCTGCATGTGGATTCCGGCTGGGTACCGCCGGACACCAACGTCGAAGAGTTTGAGTTTGCGATCCGTACCGTCTGCGAGCCCATTTTCGAGAAGCCGCTGGCGGAAATCTCGTTCGGCCATGTGCTGCTGAACCTGTTTAACACTGCGCGGCGCTTCAACATGGAAGTACAGCCGCAACTGGTGCTGCTGCAAAAAACGCTCCTGTATGTTGAAGGCGTGGGCCGTCAACTCTATCCGCAATTAGATCTGTGGAAAACGGCGAAACCGTTCCTGGAATCCTGGCTTAAGGATCAGGTCGGTCTTCCCGCACTGGTTCGCACGCTGAAAGAAAAAGCGCCGTTCTGGATCGAGAAAATGCCTGAAATTCCCGAACTTGTTTACGACAGTCTGCGCCAGAGCAAACAACTTCAGCGCAGTATTGATAAAATAGCCCACGATTTGTCATCGAACCGTATCCGCCAGGGACAGTCGCGTTATCTGTTTGGTATAGGTGCGGTTTTACTATTGAGCGGTACGCTGTTGTTGATAAATCGTCCGGAGTGGGGCGTGATGCCGGCCTGGATTATGGCGGGTGGACTGGTCGTCTGGTTGATTGGTTGGCGTAAAACACGCTGATTTTTTGGCATCGCTAACAGCAACGTGCCTACGTATAATGTAGATTGATTAATTCATCATCAATGTACACAAATCACTCAAGCTGCATTGAGGCCGCCTGAAGGATGACGTGTATCACTGGGGAATAAGTATGGGTGGTATTAGTATTTGGCAGTTATTGATTATCGTCGTGATCGTGGTACTGCTTTTCGGAACGAAAAAGCTGAGTTCTCTGGGGTCTGATCTGGGCGCCTCCATCAAGGGCTTCAAAAAGGCCATGAATGATGATGAGGAAAAAAAGGATAAGACCGCGCAGGATGCAGATTTCACTGCAAAATCCATTGCGGACAACCAGGAAAGCGCTAAGAAAGACGAAGCGAAAAGCCACGATAAAGAGCAGGTATAATTCGTGTTCGATATTGGTTTTAGTGAGCTACTACTGATATTCGTGATTGGCCTCATCGTTCTGGGGCCAAAACGGTTGCCTGTAGCGGTCAAAACGGTGGCTGGCTGGGTTCGCGCGCTGCGTTCACTGGCGGCTACGGTTCAAAATGAGCTTACTCAGGAACTTAAGCTTCAGGAATTTCAGGACAGCCTGAAGAAGGTTGAGAAAGCCAGCCTCGAAAACCTGACGCCCGAACTGAAAGCGTCAATGGATGAGCTACGTGAAGCGGCTGAATCCATGAAGCGTACATACAGTAGTAACGATCCTGAAAAGGCGAGCGACAACGCTAACACTATCCATAATCCGGTCGTAAAAGGGTCCGCCGAACAGCGTGAAGGTGTGACCCCATCAACGGCTGAGCATCAGGCGAGCGCTGAAGAAACCGCGCCGCAGGCTGAAGCAGAAGCGGTAGTGAAAGCGGCGGAAACCCAACCGACTGAAGCCTCGGAAGAGGTAAAAGTGACTGTCGCGCCGGCTCCGGCATCCTCTCCCGTATCAAGTGATAAAGCGTAAAACATGGGCGTAGAAGATACTCAACCGCTGATCTCGCATTTGATTGAGCTGCGTAAGCGTCTGCTCAACTGCATCATCGCGGTCTTTTTGATTTTTCTGGCGTTAGTCTATTTCGCCAACGACATCTATCAACTGGTCTCCGCGCCGTTGATTAGCCATATGCCGCAGGGCGCAACGATGATTGCGACAGATGTTGCGTCACCTTTTTTCACTCCGATCAAACTGACCTTCATGGTGTCGGTGATTTTGTCCGCGCCAGTGATTTTGTACCAGGTGTGGGCGTTTATCGCGCCAGCATTGTATAAACATGAGCGTCGGCTGGTCGTGCCGCTGCTGGTTTCCAGCACGCTATTGTTTTACATCGGCATGGCTTTCGCCTACTTCGTGGTATTCCCGCTGGCGTTTGGCTTCCTGACGCATACGGCGCCACAGGGCGTTCAGGTGTCGACCGATATCAAAAGCTACCTCGACTTTGTTATGGCGCTGTTTATGGCGTTTGGCGTGTCGTTCGAGGTGCCAGTGGCTATCGTGCTGCTATGCTGGGTCGGTGTCACCACGCCGGAAGATCTGCGTGGCAAGCGTCCTTATGTACTGGTTGGCGCGTTTGTCGTCGGTATGCTGCTGACACCGCCGGATGTGTTCTCGCAGACGCTGCTGGCGATCCCAATGTATTGCCTGTTTGAAGTCGGGATATTTTTCTCGCGCTTCTATACCGGGAAGCGACAAACGCGCGACGAAGATGCCGCCGCAGAAGATGCCGAACAGAATGAAGAATAAACAGCCGCCCGTCAGGGCGGTTGTCATATGGGAGCGCTGATGTTTGATATTGGGGTCAATCTGACCAGTTCGCAATTTGCCAAAGATCGGGACGACGTGGTTGCCCGGGCGCGGGCGGCGGGCATGACGGGAATGCTGCTGACCGGAACTAACCTGCATGAAAGCGAGCAGGCGCAGCAACTGGCGCAACGTTACGCCGACTGCTGGTCGACGGCAGGAGTTCACCCGCACGACAGCAGCCACTGGTCAGAACGTGTCGCGGAGGCGATTCACCTATTGGCATTGCGGCCAGAGGTGGTGGCCATCGGAGAATGCGGTCTGGATTTCAACCGTAATTTTTCTACGCCGCAGGAGCAGGAGACCGCCTTTAGCGCCCAGTTGGCGCTGGCAGCTGAACTGGCGATGCCGGTTTTCCTCCATTGCCGCGATGCGCATGATCGCTTCCTGACGCTGCTGGAACCCTGGCTGGATAAGCTGCCGGGCGCGGTGTTGCACTGTTTTACCGGCACGCGTGAAGACATGCAGGCGTGCCTGGAGCGTGGGCTGTATATCGGGATTACGGGATGGGTGTGCGATGAGCGCCGTGGGCTGGAGTTGCGCGAGATGCTGCCGTTGATCCCGGCGGAGCGCCTGTTGCTTGAAACCGATGCGCCTTATCTTCTGCCGCGCGACCTGAGCCCGAAACCGGCTTCACGGCGCAATGAACCCATGCACCTTGCACATATTCTGACACGGGTAGCGCAATGGCGCGGGGAAGAAGCCGAAGGGCTGGCGTCGGTGACGGACAATAACGTCAGAACCCTTTTCGGTATTGCGTTCTGACTCAGACCTTGCGGAACTCAGTATTTTTCACGCTCTGCAGAACTTGTTGATTGAGGAAGTTAAGCAGCAGCATAGAACGCGCTTCGCCATCAGGTTCGGTGAAAATCGCTTTCAGGCCTTTAAAAGTGCCTTCGGTGATCTCAACACTATCGCCCGGCCATGGCGTTTCAGGATCGGTGATCCCTTCCGGTTTATAGACCGAAAGCTGATGGATGACTGTCGAAGGGACTATCGCGGGTTGCGTGCCGAATCGCACAAAATGGCTGACGCCGCGCGTGGCATTAATGGTTGTGGTATGAATAACCTCTGGATCGAACTCGACAAACAGGTAGTTAGGAAAAAGAGGCTCACTGACTGACGTCCGCTTACCACGTACGATTTTTTCCAGGGTAATCATCGGCGTCAGGCAGTTCACAGCCTGGCGTTCCAGATGTTCCTGGGCACGCATAAGCTGCCCGCGCTTGCAGTACAGTAAATACCAGGCTTGCATAATCACTCTTTCCCGTTAATTCGGCCGCAAGCATAGCAAATGCCAGACCTGATCGCGAAGGGGATTATCACGGCGGGTGACAGACGGGAGTGTGAGTTCACGCTAATTTAACAAAAATACAGCATCACGCAGGCGAACGCCGTATAATAATGCGCTGATAAAGAGGCCAGAACCTACTCCATGAAATACCACGACCTACGCGACTTTCTGACATTACTGGAGCAGCAGGGCGAGCTAAAACGCATCACGCTGCCGGTTGATCCTCATCTGGAAATCACCGAAATTGCCGACCGGACGCTACGTGCCGGTGGTCCGGCGTTGCTGTTCGAAAACCCCAAAGGTTACAACATGCCGGTGCTGTGCAATCTCTTTGGCACGCCGAAACGCGTGGCGATGGGGATGGGCCAGGAAGACGTCACTGCACTGCGGGAAGTGGGTAAGCTGCTGGCTTTTCTCAAAGAACCGGAGCCACCCAAAGGGTTCCGTGATCTGTTTGATAAACTTCCGCACTACAAACAAGTGCTGAATATGCCGACCAAACGCCTGCGTGGCGCGCCTTGCCAGCAGAAGATCATCAGCGGCGATGACGTGGATTTAACCCGTATTCCGATCATGACCTGCTGGCCAGAAGATGCCGCGCCACTGATTACCTGGGGGCTGACGGTGACCCGCGGTCCGCACAAAGAACGGCAAAATCTCGGTATTTATCGCCAGCAACTGATTGGCAAAAATAAGCTGATCATGCGTTGGTTGTCCCATCGTGGCGGCGCGCTGGATTTCCAGGAGTGGTGCGCGGCACATCCGGGCGAACGTTTTCCGGTTTCCGTGGCATTAGGCGCGGACCCGGCGACAATTCTCGGTGCGGTGACGCCGGTGCCGGATACGCTGTCGGAATACGCCTTTGCGGGCCTGCTGCGTGGCACGAAAACCGAGGTCGTGAAGTGCATTTCTAACGAGCTTGAAGTCCCGGCCAGCGCGGAGATTGTGCTGGAAGGCTATATCGAAGCGGGTGAAGTTGCGGCAGAAGGTCCATACGGCGACCACACCGGGTATTACAATGAAGTCGATAATTTCCCGGTTTTTACGGTGACGCACATTACGCAGCGTGAAGATGCCATTTACCACTCGACCTACACCGGCCGTCCACCGGATGAGCCCGCGGTGCTGGGTGTGGCGCTGAATGAAGTCTTTGTTCCGATTCTGCAAAAGCAGTTTCCCGAAATTGTCGATTTTTATCTGCCGCCGGAAGGGTGCTCATACCGCCTCGCGGTGGTGACGATGAAAAAACAATACGCCGGTCATGCTAAGCGCGTCATGATGGGCGTCTGGTCATTTTTGCGGCAGTTTATGTACACCAAATTCGTGATCGTTTGTGACGATGACGTGAATGCTCGTGACTGGAATGATGTGATTTGGGCGATCACCACCCGTATGGATCCGGCGCGGGATACGGTGCTAGTGGAAAACACGCCAATAGATTATCTGGATTTTGCCTCGCCGGTTTCCGGTTTGGGCTCAAAAATGGGGCTGGATGCCACGAATAAATGGCCTGGCGAGACCCAACGTGAGTGGGGACGTCCTATTAAAAAGGATCCTGAGGTGACGGCTCGTATCGACGCCATCTGGGATGAACTGGCTATCCTGAAGAACGGTAATACACCCTGAACGACCGTTTTACCTAACAGACCCGACAGAGGGAGCGCATGACAACCTTAAGCTGTAAAGTGACCTCGGTAGAAGCCATCACTGATACCGTATATCGCGTTCGTTTAAAACCAGAAGCGGATTTCTCCTTTCGCGCCGGTCAGTATCTGATGGTCGTAATGGATGAGCGCGACAAGCGTCCGTTCTCAATGGCGTCATTGCCTTCCGAACATCGGTTTATCGAACTGCACATCGGGGCATCAGAGATCAATCTGTATGCCATGGCGGTGATGGATCGCATTCTGAAAGAGCGTGAAGTGCTGGTTGATATTCCGCACGGTGACGCCTGGCTGCGTGAAGATGACGAAGCGCGTCCGCTGATCCTGATTGCCGGGGGAACCGGTTTCTCTTATGCGCGTTCGATTCTGCTGACGGCGCTGGAACAAAATCCGGACCGCGACATCACCATTTACTGGGGCGGCCGTGAAGAGAAACACCTCTACGATCTCTCTGAGCTGGAAGCGTTGTCGGTGACTCATCCTAATCTGCGCGTTGAAGCGGTGGTTGAGCAACCGGAAGAGGGCTGGCGTGGGCGTACGGGTACGGTGCTGACGGCGGTGCTGCAGGATCATGGTACGCTGGCAGAGCATGATATCTACATCGCCGGGCGCTTTGAGATGGCGAAAATTGCCCGCGACCTGTTCTGCAATGAACGCAACGCGCGTGAAGACCGCCTGTTTGGCGACGCGTTTTCGTTTATTTAGACATAAAAAACCCGCCCCTGACAGGCGGGAAGAACGGCAATGATTTAGGGGAATGAATGGGTTACTACACCCTTTCAAACACCGTCGCGATCCCCTGACCTAACCCGATGCACATCGTCGCCAGACCGAACTGAGCGTCCTGGCGCTCCATCAGGTTAATCAGCGTGGTGCTGATGCGCGCGCCGGAACAGCCAAGTGGATGACCGAGGGCGATGGCGCCGCCGTTAAGATTGATCTTCTCGTCGATCTGCTCCATCAGCCCCAGATCCTTAATGCATGGCAGGATTTGTGCGGCGAACGCTTCATTCATCTCAAACAGGTCGATATCGCTGGCGGAAAGCCCCGCTTTTTTCAGCGCCAGTTTTGACGCCGGAACCGGACCGTAACCCATAATTGATGGATCGCAGCCGACAACTGCCATCGAACGAATACGTGCGCGCGGTTTCAGCCCCAGTTCACGGGCACGGCTCTCGCTCATCACCAGCATCGCGGCAGCACCATCTGAGAGCGCGGAAGAGGTGCCAGCAGTGACGGTACCGCTGACTGGATCAAACGCCGGTTTCAGCGTCGCCAGCGCTTCAACAGTGGTTTCCGGGCGGATCACTTCATCGTAGTTAAACTGCTTCAGTACGCCATCGGCGTCGTGACCGCCGGTGGGGATAATTTCACTTCTGAATGCGCCGGACTGCGTGGCGGCCCAGGCGCGGGCGTGAGAACGGGCGGCGAACGCATCCTGCATCTCACGGCTGATGCCATGCAAACGAGAGAGCATTTCCGCCGTCAGCCCCATCATGCCCGCGGCTTTTGCCACATTGCGGCTGAGGCCCGGATGGAAATCGACGCCGTGGCTCATTGGCACATGGCCCATATGCTCCACACCGCCAATCAGGCATACCTGCGCATCACCGGTCATGATCATGCGCGCGGCATCGTGCAATGCCTGCATTGATGATCCGCACAAGCGGTTCACAGTGACAGCCGGAACGGAATGCGGGATCTCTGCCAATAGCGCTGCATTACGGGCGATGTTAAAACCCTGCTCCAGCGTCTGTTGCACACAACCCCAATAGATATCGTCAATGGCCGTGGCATCCAGTGCTGGATTACGCGACAGCAGGCTGCGCATCAGATGCGCGGAAAGATCTTCCGCGCGGACATGGCGGAATGCGCCGCCCTTTGAACGGCCCATCGGGGTACGAATTGCATCAACAATAACAACCTGTTCCATCGTGACTCCTTAAGCCGTTTTCAGCTCACCCACCGGACGGGCAGGTTTAACCGGGGGATAGTATGCTTCGTTATGACGCGCTTTATTGCGCAAGCCTTCCGGCACCTGATACAGCGGTCCCAGATGCTCGTACTGCTGCGCCATATCGAGATATTTTGCGCTGCCGATCGTATCCAGCCAGCGGAATGCGCCGCCGTGGAACGGAGGGAAGCCAAGACCATAAACCAGCGCCATATCCGCTTCTGCAGGGCTGGCGATAATGCCTTCTTCCAGACAGCGCACCACTTCGTTGACCATCGGGATCATCATGCGGGCGATAATCTCTTCATCGCTGAAGTCGCGCTTCGGCTGGCTGACGTCAGCCAGCAGGCTGACCACGGACGGATCTTCTTCTTTCTTCGGCTTGCCTTTGCTGTCCGCGCTATAGCGCCAGAAGCCAAGACCGTTTTTCTGCCCGTAACGGCTGGCGTCAAACATGGCATCAATGGCGTCGCGATAATCTTTCTGCATCCGCTGTGGGAAACCGGCGGCCATCACGGCTTGCGCGTGATGCGCGGTATCGATACCTACGACGTCGAGCAGATACGCCGGGCCCATCGGCCAGCCGAATTGTTTTTCCATCACGTTGTCGATTTTGCGGAAATCTGCGCCGTCGCGCAGCAACTGGCTGAATCCAGCGAAGTACGGGAACAGCACACGGTTAACAAAGAAACCGGGGCAGTCGTTGACCACAATGGGGGTTTTGCCCATTTTACTGGCCCACGCTACGACTTTGGCGACCGTCGCGTCTGATGTTTTCTCGCCACGAATGACTTCGACCAGCGGCATGCGGTGCACCGGGTTAAAGAAGTGCATACCGCAGAAGTTTTCCGGACGCTTCAGCGCGCCAGCCAGTTCTGAAATCGGAATGGTCGAGGTATTTGACGCGAGAACGGTATCCTGGCGCACCTGGTCTTCCGTCTCGGCCAGCACCGCTTTCTTCACTTTCGGGTTTTCCACCACCGCTTCGACCACCACATCGACGCGATCGAAACCAGCATAGTCGAGCGTCGGGTGAATGGTGGCGATCACGCCCGCCAGCTTCAGACCATCAATCTTGCCGCGCTCCAGCTGTTTGTTCAGCAATTTGGCGGCTTCAGTCATGCCGAGCGTCAGCGACTTATCGTTGATATCCTTCATAATGACCGGCACACCTTTCCAGGCGGACTGGTAAGCAATCCCGCCCCCCATGATCCCGGCGCCGAGCACGGCGGCCTGTTTCGGTGTGTCGGTATTTTTGGTCAGATGCTTTGCCTGACCTTTTACGTATTGGTCGTTAAGGAAAATACCGACCAGCGCACGGGCCTCGGGAGTGTGTGCCAGGGGCACGAAGCTCTGATTTTCCAGCTTCAGGGCTTCCTCACGGCCAAATTTTGCTGCGGCTTCGATGGTTTTGACAGCGGTCATCGGTGCCGGGTAATGCTTGCCTGCGGTTTGCGCGACCATGCCTTTGGCGATGGTAAAACTCATTGCCGCTTCGATTTTGCTGAGTTTCAGCGGCTCAAGTTTCGGCTGGCGTTTCGCTTTCCAGTCGAGATCGCCATTAATGGCTTGTCGCAGGATAGCAACCGCGCCATCTCGCAGTTTCTCCGGTTTTACCACCCCATCGACCAGACCCATCTTCAGCGCCTGATCGGCACCCACGTCTTTCCCGGCGGCGATGATTTCGAGTGCACTGTCCGCACCCAACAGACGCGGCATCCGCACCGAGCCACCAAAACCCGGCATGATGCCCAGCTTCGTTTCTGGTAAACCGATACGCAGATCCGGCGTCGCCAGGCGGTAGTCTGTCGCCAGCACACATTCGCAGCCGCCGCCCAACGCGTAGCCGTTAATAGCGGAAACGGTAGGAACCGGAAGATCTTCCAGACGGTTAAAGACACTGTTTGCAAAATGCAGCCACTGGCTCAGTTGCTCCTGAGGAACCAGGAACAGTGACAGAAATTCGGTGATATCCGCGCCGACAATGAACGCGGCTTTTTCGGAGCGCAGCAACAGCCCTTTTAAATGTTGTTGTTTTTCGAGCACATCGAGCGCGTTGCCGAGGCTGGCCACGGTTGCGGTATCAAGTTTATTCACTGAGCCGGGGGCATCGAACACCAGTTCGGCAATGCCATCTTCCAGCCAGTTGAGGTACAGGGTGTCGCCTTTGTAGAGCATGTCAGTCTCCCGAATCCAGCAAAGTGATCTGGTCGTACCAGATGAGGCGAAGTGTGGATTTTATGTTAATAAAATGCAAATGAGTCTTTAAAGAAATGCCGCCTTGATCACGCTCAGCAGAAATCACGCAGCCAGAATGAGGTGTGCTAAGATGCGGAGACTTGAGGTAAAAATATCAGAAGGGTAAAAGATGGAATCACTGGCCGCACTCTATAAAAATCATATCGTTACCTTACAAGAACGCACCCGTAATGTGCTGGAGCGTTTTAAGCTGGATGCACTACTTATTCACTCTGGCGAGTTGTTCAATGTTTTCCTCGATGATCATCCCTATCCGTTTAAAGTGAACCCGCAGTTTAAGTCCTGGGTGCCGGTCACGCAGGTGCCAAACTGCTGGCTGCTGGTGGATGGCGTGAATAAACCGAAGCTGTGGTTTTATCTGCCAGTCGATTACTGGCACAACGTCGAACCGCTGCCGACCTCTTTCTGGACGGAAGACGTAGAAGTCATCGCGCTACCGAAAGCGGATGGCATTGGCAGCCTGCTGCCAGCGGCTCGCGGCAATATCGCTTACATTGGGCCGGTACCTGAGCGCGCGCTGGGTCTTGAGATTGCGGCCAATAATATCAACCCGAAAGGGGTGATCGATTACCTGCACTATTACCGCTCTTACAAAACCGACTATGAACTGGTCTGCATGCGCGAAGCGCAAAAAATGGCGGTCAACGGTCATCGTGCGGCACATGAAGCGTTTCTGTCGGGCATGAGCGAGTTTGATATTAACCTCGCCTATCTGACCGCGACGGGTCACCGCGACATTGATGTACCGTACAGCAACATCGTGGCGCTTAACGAACACGCTGCCGTGCTGCACTACACCAAACTGGATCACCGTGCGCCGTCGGAAATGCGTAGCTTCCTGCTGGATGCGGGAGCGGAATACAACGGTTACGCGGCCGATCTCACCCGGACCTGGGCGGCGAACGGGGATAATGACTTTGCGCATCTGGTCAAAGATGTCAATGACGAGCAACTGGCGCTGATCGCGACGATGAAAGCCGGAACCAGCTATGTGGATTACCATATCCAGTTCCATCAGCGCATTGCGAAGCTGCTGCGTAAACACAAGATTGTCACCGACATGAGTGAAGAGGCGATGGTGGAAAATGATCTTACCGGGCCGTTTATGCCGCACGGCATCGGTCATCCGCTGGGGTTACAGGTCCATGACGTTGCCGGGTTTATGCAGGATGATACCGGCACGCATCTGGCTGCGCCGTCGAAATATCCGTACCTGCGCTGTACCCGCATGCTACAACCGCGCATGGTGCTGACCATCGAGCCGGGAATTTACTTCATCGAATCGCTGCTGGCACCGTGGCGCGAAGGGCAATTCAGCAAGCACTTTAACTGGCAGAAAATCGACGCGCTGAAGCCGTTTGGTGGTATTCGCATTGAGGATAATGTCGTGATCCATGAAAACAGCATCGAGAATATGACGCGAGATCTGAAGCTGGCGTAATGGACAGTTGGTTAATCCCGGCCGCACCGGTGACAGTCGTGGAAGAGATCAAAAAGAGCCGCTTCATTACGCTTCTCGCCCATACCGAGGGCGTTGAGGCGGCGAAAGCTTTTGTTGAATCCGTCAGGGCGGAGCACCCGGATGCGCGCCATCATTGTGTGGCGTGGGTCGCTGGTGCGCCTGACGATTCGCAACAGCTGGGTTTCTCTGATGATGGTGAACCCGCGGGAACGGCCGGGAAACCCATGCTGGCACAGCTGATGGGCAGTGGCGTTGGCGAAATTACCGCCGTCGTCGTGCGTTACTATGGCGGTATTTTGCTGGGCACTGGCGGTTTGGTGAAAGCCTACGGCGGGGGCGTAAGCCAGGCGTTGCATCAACTGACGACGCTGCGCAAGACGCCGCTGACCGAATATACTTTGCAGTGTGAGTATGGGCAGTTAGCGGGCGTTGAGGCGCTGCTGGGGCAGTTTTCCGGCAAGGTCGTCAACAGTGATTTTCAGGCTTCCGTACGATTACGCGTTGCGCTTCCACAGTCCGAACTGGCGGCGTTTACAGCAAAGCTTGCTGATTTTAGTCGTGGTTCGTTGCATTTACGGAATATTGACGAATAATCCCCACCTGACTTTTTTGCATATCAAAGGAAGCGGCAGAGATGCATTTTCGCGCCATAACCCGAATCGTAGGACTTCTGGTCATTCTGTTTTCGGGAACGATGATTGTTCCCGGACTGGTGGCGCTGATTTATCGTGATGGCGCGGGTCGGGCCTTCACGCAGACGTTTTTCGTTGCGCTGGCGATTGGGTCAATGCTGTGGTGGCCGAACCGCCGCGAGAAAGGTGAACTGAAATCCCGTGAAGGATTTCTGATCGTTGTCCTGTTCTGGACCGTGCTGGGGAGCGTCGGTGCGTTACCTTTCATCTTCTCCGAACAACCGAACCTGACGGTGACAGACGCGTTCTTTGAATCCTTTTCCGGACTCACGACAACGGGCGCCACCACGCTGGTGGGGCTGGATTCTCTTCCTCATGCTATTCTCTTTTATCGCCAGATGCTGCAGTGGTTTGGCGGTATGGGGATCATTGTGCTGGCGGTGGCGATACTCCCGATACTGGGCGTCGGGGGGATGCAGTTGTATCGCGCCGAGATGCCCGGGCCGCTGAAAGACAACAAGATGCGGCCACGTATCGCCGAAACAGCAAAAACGCTGTGGCTGATTTACGTCCTGCTGACGGTGGCGTGCGCAGTGGCGTTGTGGTTTGCGGGTATGCCAGCGTTTGACGCTATTGGACACAGTTTTGCGACCATCGCCATTGGCGGTTTCTCTACGCATGACGCCAGCGTAGGCTACTTTGCCAGTCCGACCATTAATACCATCATTGCCATCTTCTTACTGATTTCTGGGTGTAACTATGGTCTGCACTTTTCGCTGCTGAGCGGTCGCAGCCTGAAGGTGTACTGGCGCGACCCGGAGTTCCGGATGTTTATCGGCGTTCAACTGACGCTGGTGTTTATCTGTACGCTGATGCTGTGGTTCCACGGCGTGTATAACTCGGCGATGACGACGCTGAATCAGGCCTTTTTCCAGGTGGTTTCGATGGCGACGACGGCGGGCTTTACGACGGACAGCATCGCCCGATGGCCGCTCTTCCTGCCAGTGCTGTTGCTCTGTTCGGCGTTTATCGGCGGCTGCGCTGGATCGACGGGCGGTGGCCTGAAGGTGATCCGTATTCTTCTGCTGTTTAAACAGGGAAACCGTGAGCTGAAACGTCTGGTGCATCCGAATGCGGTGTACAGTATTAAGCTCGGCAACCGCGCGCTGCCGGAGCGGATCCTCGAAGCGGTATGGGGTTTCTTTTCCGCCTATGCGCTGGTGTTCATTGTCAGCATGCTGGCGATCATCGCCACGGGAGTGGATGACTTCTCCGCCTTTGCGTCCGTAGTGGCAACGCTCAATAACCTTGGGCCGGGTCTCGGTGTCGTGGCGGATAATTTTGCTAGTATGAACCCTGTCGCTAAATGGATTCTGATTGCCAATATGCTGTTTGGTCGTCTGGAGGTCTTTACATTGCTGGTTCTGTTTACCCCAACATTCTGGCGCGAATAACAGGAGTGCTCGTTGAAAACGTTAATTCTTTTCTCTACCCGTGATGGACAGACACGGGAGATTGCGTCTTTTCTGGCTTCAGAATTGAAAGAGCTTGGGGTTGAGGCAGATACGATGAACCTGCATCGCGCCGATGACATTCCCTGGGAGCATTACGACCGTGTGGTCATTGGGGCGTCTATCCGCTACGGGCATTTCCATTCTGCGGTGGAGCGTTTTGTGAAAAAGAATCTCAGACACCTGCAGGCAGTACCGAGCGCGTTTTACTCGGTCAACCTTGTGGCCCGTAAGCCGGAGAAACGCTCGCCGCAGACGAATAACTATACGCGTAAGTTTCTGTTGCGCTCGCCATGGCAGCCAACGCAGTGCGAAGTCTTTGCCGGGGCGCTGCGTTACCCGCGCTATCGTTGGTATGACCGGGTGATGATCCGTCTGATCATGAAGATGACGGGTGGCGAAACGGATACGCATAAAGAAGTGGTGTATACCGACTGGGATCAGGTTTCTCAATTTGCCCGGGAAATCGCTCAACTGGTGAACAAGTCGCGCTATAATTAGACGCATTGCCTGGAAATTGAGCGAACGAAAAGTTTTTTCAAATTTCCTCTTGTCACCTCAGAATTACTCCCTATAATGCGCCTCCACTGACACGGCACAACGGCAAACACACCGGCCTGTCAGGTGAAGTTAAACGAAATAACTTGTTGACTTCACGGAGGGAAAGCGTAATATACGCCACCTCGCGACAGTGCGCTGTAAGCCGCGTCGCAACTGCTCTTTAACAATTTATCAGACAATCTGTGTGGGCACTCGGAGTGACATGGATTCTTGACGTCCTCGGACGAAAAATGAATACCAAGTCTCAAAGAGTGAACACGTAATTCATTACGAAGTTTAATTCTTAGAGCATCAAACTTAAATTGAAGAGTTTGATCATGGCTCAGATTGAACGCTGGCGGCAGGCCTAACACATGCAAGTCGAGCGGCAGCGGGGGGAAGCTTGCTTCCCCGCCGGCGAGCGGCGGACGGGTGAGTAATGTCTGGGAAACTGCCTGATGGAGGGGGATAACTACTGGAAACGGTAGCTAATACCGCATAACGTCTTCGGACCAAAGTGGGGGACCTTCGGGCCTCATGCCATCAGATGTGCCCAGATGGGATTAGCTTGTTGGTGGGGTAACGGCTCACCAAGGCGACGATCCCTAGCTGGTCTGAGAGGATGACCAGCCACACTGGAACTGAGACACGGTCCAGACTCCTACGGGAGGCAGCAGTGGGGAATATTGCACAATGGGCGCAAGCCTGATGCAGCCATGCCGCGTGTATGAAGAAGGCCTTCGGGTTGTAAAGTACTTTCAGCGGGGAGGAAGGTGTTGAGGTTAATAACCGCAGCAATTGACGTTACCCGCAGAAGAAGCACCGGCTAACTCCGTGCCAGCAGCCGCGGTAATACGGAGGGTGCAAGCGTTAATCGGAATTACTGGGCGTAAAGCGCACGCAGGCGGTCTGTCAAGTCGGATGTGAAATCCCCGGGCTCAACCTGGGAACTGCATCCGAAACTGGCAGGCTTGAGTCTTGTAGAGGGGGGTAGAATTCCAGGTGTAGCGGTGAAATGCGTAGAGATCTGGAGGAATACCGGTGGCGAAGGCGGCCCCCTGGACAAAGACTGACGCTCAGGTGCGAAAGCGTGGGGAGCAAACAGGATTAGATACCCTGGTAGTCCACGCCGTAAACGATGTCGACTTGGAGGTTGTGCCCTTGAGGCGTGGCTTCCGGAGCTAACGCGTTAAGTCGACCGCCTGGGGAGTACGGCCGCAAGGTTAAAACTCAAATGAATTGACGGGGGCCCGCACAAGCGGTGGAGCATGTGGTTTAATTCGATGCAACGCGAAGAACCTTACCTGGTCTTGACATCCACGGAAGTTTTCAGAGATGAGAATGTGCCTTCGGGAACCGTGAGACAGGTGCTGCATGGCTGTCGTCAGCTCGTGTTGTGAAATGTTGGGTTAAGTCCCGCAACGAGCGCAACCCTTATCCTTTGTTGCCAGCGATTAGGTCGGGAACTCAAAGGAGACTGCCAGTGATAAACTGGAGGAAGGTGGGGATGACGTCAAGTCATCATGGCCCTTACGACCAGGGCTACACACGTGCTACAATGGCATATACAAAGAGAAGCGACCTCGCGAGAGCAAGCGGACCTCATAAAGTATGTCGTAGTCCGGACTGGAGTCTGCAACTCGACTCCACGAAGTCGGAATCGCTAGTAATCGTGGATCAGAATGCCACGGTGAATACGTTCCCGGGCCTTGTACACACCGCCCGTCACACCATGGGAGTGGGTTGCAAAAGAAGTAGGTAGCTTAACCTTCGGGAGGGCGCTTACCACTTTGTGATTCATGACTGGGGTGAAGTCGTAACAAGGTAACCGTAGGGGAACCTGCGGTTGGATCACCTCCTTACCTGAAAGAACCTGCCTCTGAAGTGCTCACACAGATTGTCTGATGAAATTACAGCAGTAAAAAATCTCTGCAGGCTTGTAGCTCAGGTGGTTAGAGCGCACCCCTGATAAGGGTGAGGTCGGTGGTTCAAGTCCACTCAGGCCTACCAAATTTTCCCTGAATACTGCGTTGCGAAACGACTCGCATACTGAGGTATGCTTCGCCGTTGCGCGCCTTGTCTCAGGAAAAATTACCGGTACAGAGGTAATCACGATGGGGCTATAGCTCAGCTGGGAGAGCGCCTGCTTTGCACGCAGGAGGTCTGCGGTTCGATCCCGCATAGCTCCACCATCTTTACTGCGACACAAGAAAACTTCAGAGTGTGCCTGAAAAGGTTCACTGCGAAGTTTTGCTCTTTAAAAATCTGGATCAAGCTGAAAATTGAAACGACACACAGTTTATGTGTGTTCGAGTCTCTCAAATTTTCGCAATCAGAAGTGAAACATCTTCGGGTTGTGAGGTTAAGCGACTAAGCGTACACGGTGGATGCCCTGGCAGTCAGAGGCGATGAAGGACGTGCTAATCTGCGAAAAGCGCCGGTAAGGTGATATGAACCGTTATAACCGGCGATGTCCGAATGGGGAAACCCGGTGCACTTCGGTGCATCATCGTAACATGAATACATAGTGTTACGAGGCGAACCGGGGGAACTGAAACATCTAAGTACCCCGAGGAAAAGAAATCAACCGAGATTCCCCCAGTAGCGGCGAGCGAACGGGGAGGAGCCCAGAGTCTGAATCAGTTTGTGTGTTAGTGGAACGGTCTGGAAAGGCCGGCGATACAGGGTGAAAGCCCCGTACACAAAAACACACAGGCTGTGAACTCGATGAGTAGGGCGGGACACGTGGTATCCTGTCTGAATATGGGGGGACCATCCTCCAAGGCTAAATACTCCTGACTGACCGATAGTGAACCAGTACCGTGAGGGAAAGGCGAAAAGAACCCCGGCGAGGGGAGTGAAACAGAACCTGAAACCGTGTACGTACAAGCAGTGGGAGCACCCTTTGGGGTGTGACTGCGTACCTTTTGTATAATGGGTCAGCGACTTATATTCTGTAGCAAGGTTAACCGAATAGGGGAGCCGAAGGGAAACCGAGTCTTAATTGGGCGTTAAGTTGCAGGGTATAGACCCGAAACCCGGTGATCTAGCCATGGGCAGGTTGAAGGTTGGGTAACACTAACTGGAGGACCGAACCGACTAATGTTGAAAAATTAGCGGATGACCTGTGGCTGGGGGTGAAAGGCCAATCAAACCGGGAGATAGCTGGTTCTCCCCGAAAGCTATTTAGGTAGCGCCTCGTGAATTCATCTCCGGGGGTAGAGCACTGTTTCGGCCAGGGGGTCATCCCGACTTACCAACCCGATGCAAACTGCGAATACCGGAGAATGTTATCACGGGAGACACACGGCGGGTGCTAACGTCCGTCGTGAAGAGGGAAACAACCCAGACCGCCAGCTAAGGTCCCAAAGTCATGGTTAAGTGGGAAACGATGTGGGAAGGCCCAGACAGCCAGGATGTTGGCTTAGAAGCAGCCATCATTTAAAGAAAGCGTAATAGCTCACTGGTCGAGTCGGCCTGCGCGGAAGATGTAACGGGGCTAAACCATGCACCGAAGCTGCGGCAGCGACACTAAGTGTTGTTGGGTAGGGGAGCGTTCTGTAAGCCGTTGAAGGTGGTCTGTGAGGGCTGCTGGAGGTATCAGAAGTGCGAATGCTGACATAAGTAACGATAAAGCGGGTGAAAAGCCCGCTCGCCGGAAGACCAAGGGTTCCTGTCCAACGTTAATCGGGGCAGGGTGAGTCGACCCCTAAGGCGAGGCCGAAAGGCGTAGTCGATGGGAAACAGGTTAATATTCTGTACTTGGTGTTACTGCGAAGGGGGGACGGAGAAGGCTGTGTCATCCGGGCGACGGTTGTCCCGGTTTAAGCGTGCAGGTGTGTGCTCCAGGCAAATCCGGAGTGCTTTAACACTGAGGCGTGATGACGAGGCACTACGGTGCTGAAGTGACAGATGCCCTGCTTCCAGGAAAAGCCTCTAAGCTCCAGGTAACACGAAATCGTACCCCAAACCGACACAGGTGGTCAGGTAGAGAATACCAAGGCGCTTGAGAGAACTCGGGTGAAGGAACTAGGCAAAATGGTGCCGTAACTTCGGGAGAAGGCACGCTGGTGCGTAGGTGAAGTCCCTTGCGGATGGAGCTGAGACCAGTCGAAGATACCAGCTGGCTGCAACTGTTTATTAAAAACACAGCACTGTGCAAACACGAAAGTGGACGTATACGGTGTGACGCCTGCCCGGTGCCGGAAGGTTAATTGATGGGGTCAGCCGCAAGGCGAAGCTCCTGATCGAAGCCCCGGTAAACGGCGGCCGTAACTATAACGGTCCTAAGGTAGCGAAATTCCTTGTCGGGTAAGTTCCGACCTGCACGAATGGCGTAATGATGGCCAGGCTGTCTCCACCCGAGACTCAGTGAAATTGAACTCGCTGTGAAGATGCAGTGTACCCGCGGCAAGACGGAAAGACCCCGTGAACCTTTACTATAGCTTGACACTGAACACTGGTCCTTGATGTGTAGGATAGGTGGGAGGCTTTGAAGCGTGGACGCCAGTCTGCGTGGAGCCGCCCTTGAAATACCACCCTTTAATGGCTGGTGTTCTAACGTGGGCCCGTAAACCGGGTTGCGGACAGTGTCTGGTGGGTAGTTTGACTGGGGCGGTCTCCTCCTAAAGAGTAACGGAGGAGCACGAAGGTTGGCTAATCCTGGTCGGACATCAGGAGGTTAGTGCAATGGCATAAGCCAGCTTGACTGCGAGCGTGACGGCGCGAGCAGGTGCGAAAGCAGGTCATAGTGATCGTGGTGGTTCTGAATGGAAGGGCCATCGCTCAACGGATAAAAGGTACTCCGGGGATAACAGGCTGATACCGCCCAAGAGTTCATATCGACGGCGGTGTTTGGCACCTCGATGTCGGCTCATCACATCCTGGGGCTGAAGTAGGTCCCAAGGGTATGGCTGTTCGCCATTTAAAGTGGTACGCGAGCTGGGTTTAGAACGTCGTGAGACAGTTCGGTCCCTATCTGCCGTGGGCGCTGGAGAATTGAGGGGGGCTGCTCCTAGTACGAGAGGACCGGAGTGGACGCATCACTGGTGTTCGGGTTGTCATGCCAATGGCACTGCCCGGTAGCTAAATGCGGAAGAGATAAGTGCTGAAAGCATCTAAGCACGAAACTTGCCCCGAGATGAGTTCTCCCTGAGACATTAAGTCTCCTGAAGGAACGTTGAAGACGACGACGTTGATAGGCCGGGTGTGTAAGCGCAGCGATGCGTTGAGCTAACCGGTACTAATGAACCGTGAGGCTTAACCTTACAACGCCGAAGCTGTTTTGGCGTGAGAGACAGATTTTCAGCATTGATTCAGAGTAGGCAATAGTTTGCGCAGCGGCAAGGCGGCAAGCGAAGGAAAGGAAGGAGCATACAGAAGTATGTGACTGAGTTTACGAGCGCAGCCAACGCAGCGGATGCGATAAATTATTGCGTACTGAGCACAAAGAATTTGCCTGGCGGCTTTAGCGCGGTGGTCCCACCTGACCCCATGCCGAACTCAGAAGTGAAACGCCGTAGCGCCGATGGTAGTGTGGGGCTTCCCCATGTGAGAGTAGGACACTGCCAGGCATTAATTACGTGAAGAGGCCATCCGGAAGGATGGCCTTTTTGCGTTTTTGTCCGTTAAAAAACCCTCAAGCCTTCCCGGCTCAGATACGGTAAACTAGCCCCGTTTTTGTCTCAGGAAAGCGTCTCATGAATCATTCTCTAAAGCCCTGGAATACCTTCGGGATCGATTGCTGCGCGCAACAAATTGTTTGCGTCGAAAATGCCCACCAATTACAACAAACCTGGCAGCAGGCGACCGAAGATCAGCAGCCGGTGCTGATCCTGGGAGAGGGAAGTAATGTGCTCTTCCTGGAAGACTATTCAGGTACCGTCATTGTGAACCGAATCAAAGGTATTACGGTTCAGGAAAAGATGACTAAATGGCATCTGCACGTAGGGGCAGGAGAAAACTGGCATAAACTGGTGCAGTTTACGCTGCAGAACAACATCCCGGGCCTTGAGAATCTGGCATTAATTCCCGGCTGTGCGGGATCTGCACCAATACAGAACATCGGCGCTTATGGTGTGGAGTTCAGGCAGGTCTGCGAATATGTCGACTGCATTGAACTGGCAACAGGCAAAGAACAACGCCTGACTGCGCAGGAATGCCGGTTCGGCTACCGCGACAGTATCTTCAAACACGAATATCAGGATCGCTACGCTATCGTGGCGGTTGGCCTGCGGTTAGCAAAAACCTGGCAGCCGGTACTCACTTACGGCGACTTGGCACGGCTTGATCCGCAAACTGTTACCCCTCAGCAGGTATTTGATTCTGTATGCCACATGCGCATGTCAAAATTGCCCGATCCGAAAGTGAACGGGAATGCAGGCAGCTTCTTCAAAAACCCGGTAGTCAGCGCTGAACAAGCCCGGAAAATGCTGGAGCATTTTCCCACTGCGCCCCATTATCCTCAACCCGATGGCAGTGTGAAGCTCGCTGCGGGCTGGCTGATCGACCAGTGTCAGCTTAAAGGTAAACAAATCGGTGGCGCAACGGTACATCGTCAGCAGGCTCTGGTGCTTATCAATGAAAATCAGGCAACCAGTAATGATGTTGTCGCGCTGGCACACTACGTTCGCCAGCAGGTTGGCGAGAAATTTAACGTCTGGTTAGAGCCCGAAGTTCGGTTCATTGGCAATACCGGCGAAGTCGATGCCGTGGAGAAAATTGCGTGAAAGACAACACCATTCCATTGATGCTTATCTCGCTACTCTCTGATGGCGAATTTCACTCGGGCGAGCAACTGGGTGAACGCCTGGGCATGAGCCGGGCGGCAATTAACAAACATATCCAGACGTTGCGGGACTGGGGTGTGGATGTCTTTACCGTGCCAGGGAAGGGGTACAGCCTGCCGGAGCCTATCCAGCTCCTGAACAACGCACTGATCCACAGTCAACTCCCGCAGGGCGATGTGGCTGTGCTGCCGGTTATCGATTCAACCAACCAGTATCTGCTGGACAGAATGAGTGAGCTACAATCGGGCGATGCCTGCGTGGCGGAGTATCAGCATGCAGGGCGTGGACGCCGTGGCAGAAAATGGTTCTCCCCTTTTGGCGCCAACCTGTATCTGTCGATGTACTGGCGACTGGAACAGGGGCCCGCCGCAGCTATCGGGCTGAGCCTGGTGATTGGTATTGTGATGGCTGAAGTGCTGCAAAGCCTGGGGGCCGATCAGGTTCGGGTGAAATGGCCGAACGATCTCTACCTGAACGATCGCAAGCTGGCGGGCATTCTGGTTGAATTGACCGGAAAAACCGGCGATGCGGCGCAGCTTGTCATCGGTGCAGGGATTAACCTCGCCATGCGTCGTGTAGAAACGGATGTGGTTAATCAGGGTTGGATTAATCTGCAGGAAGCCGGAATAACGCTTGATCGTAATATTCTGGCTGTGCGCTTAATCAAAGAACTGCGTAGCTCACTGCAACTTTTTGAACAGGAAGGGTTAGCGCCCTGGCTGCCTCGCTGGGAAAAACTGGACAATTTCATCAATCGCCCGGTTAAGTTAATTATTGGCGACAAAGAAATTTATGGTATTTCCCGCGGAATAGATGCTCAGGGTGCGCTTTTGCTTGATCAGGACGGCGTCGTTAAACCCTGGGTAGGTGGCGAAATTTCCCTGCGAAGCGCAGAGTAAAATAAAGGGAGCCGATGCTCCCTTTATTTATTTCCGCAGACGAACCTGCTCAACAGAGTGGTTAGCGCTTTTGGTCAGAATTAAACTGGCGCGTTCACGGGTGGGGAGAATGTTCTCTTTCAAATTCAGTAGGTTGATTTCATTCCACAATGATGTCGCAATATTTACGGCTTCGTCTTTACTTAATTTCGCATAGTTATGGAAATAAGAGTCCGGGTCCGTAAATGCCCCCTCGCGGAATTTCAAAAACCGGTTGATATACCAGCTTTTAAGTAACGCTTCTGGCGCATCTACATAGATTGAAAAATCAACAAAATCAGAAACAAAAACATGGTGCGGATCGTGCGGATAATCCATCCCGCTCTGCAGGACATTTAATCCTTCCAGAATAAGGATATCCGGTTGCGCGACCGTTTTGTCGCCGTCAGGAATAACATCATAAATCAGATGAGAGTAAACCGGTGCAGTCACGTTTGTCGCTCCGGATTTCAGATCTGAAACGAATTTGACTAAACGGTGCATATCATAAGAAAGAGGGAAGCCCTTTTTCTTCATTAACCCCCGCTCTTTCAGCACCGCGTTAGGGTGCAGGAAACCGTCAGTCGTAATCAGTTCAACACGGCGATGTTCCGGCCAGCGGCTCAACAGCGCCTGCAACACACGTGCTGTAGTACTTTTCCCGACCGCCACGCTTCCTGCAATGCTGATGATATAAGGAATGCGCTGCCCGTTAGTCCCCAGAAACTGTTCCAGCACCGCCTGACGACGCAGGTTGGAACTGATATAGAAGTTCAGCAGACGCGACAACGGCAAATAGATTTCGGCGACTTCTTCCAGGGAAAGATCTTCGTTGATGCCTTTTAACCGTGTAATTTCGCCTTCGGTTAACGTCATCGGAACGGAATCACGAAGAGCAGCCCACTGGCTACGGTTAAACTGTAAGTAGGGTGTCATTAACGCTTGCTCTTTTTTTCTCATAAGCATGTTCTCGTCGCCACAGATAGTGCTATGAAAATGTGGCGCGTCACATTCAGTTAATCAGGACAATGGGCAGGAGGGTAACACCAGATGGGGGCGAATAATAAGAAAAAATCTATTCAATCGATGCATTAGCGGTGAAGCATCGCTTCTGAAGGCTTATATATCGCTGCCCCGTAGCGGGCGGCAAAAGGGCCTGAGCGCTGGTATAGCAAACTTGTCGGGATCGCTCCCGGACGAGGCGGGAAAATCGATGTTTTCACCACTCACCAGATGGCCTGGGGTCAGGGGCTGGAAATTTGTGCTAGTCGTTATCCTGCAGATGGCGCAGGAGATACAGCGGCACTGGCAAAAAGACGGATTTTTATTCTTTGCTGGCTGAAATTACATCGTTTTTTGCTGTTGGCGCACAAAATGTGAGCGATAGAACGTTTTATGCAAATTTTTAGTTGCATGAGCACGCAGGTCTCCCTAGAATGCGCGCTACTTGATGCCGACTTAGCTCAGTAGGTAGAGCAACTGACTTGTAATCAGTAGGTCACCAGTTCGATTCCGGTAGTCGGCACCATCAGGTGGGGTTCCCGAGCGGCCAAAGGGAGCAGACTGTAAATCTGCCGTCATCGACTTCGAAGGTTCGAATCCTTCCCCCACCACCACTTTCTGGCAGCGTTTTCGCCGCCTGAGCTGGTAAAAAAATTATTCAGCTCAAACATAAAAGAGAGAAATCTCTTTTTTGTTACAGAAAGAACTGGGTAGCCGAGTTTCAGGATGCGGGCATCGTATAATGGCTATTACCTCAGCCTTCCAAGCTGATGATGCGGGTTCGATTCCCGCTGCCCGCTCCAGACGTGCTGATATGGCTCAGTTGGTAGAGCGCACCCTTGGTAAGGGTGAGGTCCCCAGTTCGACTCTGGGTATCAGCACCACTTCACTTCTCCTCCCTGTTTCTCTCTGTAAACATGTAAATGCATTCAACGATTCAGGCATATTGCCTGGTTGATGTGGTGGTATCACCGATTTATCCGTGTCTTAGAGGGACAATCGATGTCTAAAGAAAAGTTTGAACGTACAAAACCGCACGTTAACGTCGGTACTATCGGCCACGTTGACCATGGTAAAACAACGCTGACCGCTGCAATCACTACCGTACTGGCTAAAACCTACGGCGGTGCTGCTCGCGCATTCGATCAGATCGATAACGCGCCGGAAGAAAAAGCTCGTGGTATCACCATCAACACTTCTCACGTTGAATACGATACCCCGACTCGCCACTACGCACACGTAGACTGCCCGGGCCACGCCGACTATGTTAAAAACATGATCACTGGTGCGGCACAGATGGACGGCGCAATCCTGGTAGTTGCTGCGACTGACGGCCCGATGCCGCAGACTCGTGAGCACATCCTGCTGGGTCGTCAGGTAGGCGTTCCGTACATCATCGTGTTCCTGAACAAATGCGACATGGTTGATGACGAAGAGCTGCTGGAACTGGTAGAGATGGAAGTTCGTGAACTGCTGTCTCAGTACGATTTCCCGGGCGACGACACGCCGATCGTTCGTGGTTCTGCTCTGAAAGCGCTGGAAGGCGACGCAGAGTGGGAAGCGAAAATCATCGAACTGGCAGGCTTCCTGGATACTTACATTCCGGAACCAGAGCGTGCGATTGACAAGCCGTTCCTGCTGCCGATCGAAGACGTATTCTCCATTTCTGGTCGTGGTACCGTTGTTACCGGTCGTGTAGAGCGCGGTATCATCAAAGTGGGTGAAGAAGTTGAAATCGTTGGTATCAAGGAGACTGCGAAGTCCACCTGTACTGGCGTAGAAATGTTCCGCAAACTGCTGGACGAAGGCCGTGCTGGTGAGAACGTAGGTGTTCTGCTGCGTGGTATCAAACGTGAAGAAATCGAACGTGGTCAGGTACTGGCGAAGCCGGGCACCATTAACCCGCACACCAAGTTCGAATCTGAAGTGTATATTCTGTCCAAAGACGAAGGCGGCCGTCACACTCCGTTCTTCAAAGGCTACCGTCCGCAGTTCTACTTCCGTACAACTGACGTGACTGGCACCATCGAACTGCCGGAAGGCGTAGAGATGGTAATGCCGGGCGACAACATCAAAATGGTTGTTACCCTGATCCACCCGATCGCGATGGACGACGGTCTGCGTTTCGCAATCCGTGAAGGCGGCCGTACTGTTGGCGCAGGCGTTGTAGCTAAAGTTCTCAGCTAATCGCTGATAACATTTGACGTAATGCGCAATAAAAGGGCATCATTTGATGCCCTTTTTGTACGCTTTCGAACCAGAACCTGGCTCATCAGTGATTTTATTTGTCATAATCATTGCTGAGACAGGCTCTGAAGGGGGCGTTTGACCCGAAACGCAGCAGAGCATTTCGGTTTGGTTGCCTCGCATTACGCGGGGCGAAAATGTTTGTCGAATTCTTGTGACAGGTTGGTTTATGAGTGCGAATACCGAAGCTCAAGGAAGCGGGCGCGGCCTGGAAGCGATAAAGTGGCTGGTTGTTGCTGTCCTGCTGATTGTAGCTATCGTTGGCAATTACCTTTATCGTGACATGATGCTGCCGCTACGTGCGCTGGCAGTGGTTATTCTGATTGCTGCAGCGGGTGGTGTCGCGCTGTTGACGACGAAAGGTAAGGCGACTGTCGCCTTTGCTCGTGAAGCGAGAACCGAAGTCCGTAAGGTGATTTGGCCGACTCGCCAGGAAACATTGCACACCACGCTGATTGTGGCCGCAGTTACTGCTGTAATGTCACTGATCCTGTGGGGACTGGATGGTATTCTGGTTCGCCTGGTATCCTTAATCACTGGCCTGAGGTTCTGAGATGTCTGAAGCTCCTAAAAAGCGCTGGTACGTCGTTCAGGCGTTTTCCGGTTTTGAAGGCCGCGTAGCAACGTCGCTGCGCGAGCATATCAAATTACACAATATGGAAGAGTTGTTTGGTGAAGTCATGGTCCCGACCGAAGAAGTGGTCGAAATCCGTGGCGGCCAGCGTCGTAAGAGCGAGCGCAAATTCTTCCCGGGTTACGTGCTGGTTCAGATGGTAATGAACGATGCCAGCTGGCACCTGGTGCGTAGCGTTCCGCGCGTAATGGGCTTCATCGGTGGTACTTCCGATCGTCCGGCTCCTATCAGCGATAAAGAAGTTGATGCGATTATGAACCGCCTGCAGCAGGTGGGTGATAAGCCGCGTCCGAAAACGCTGTTTGAACCAGGTGAAATGGTTCGCGTTAATGACGGCCCGTTTGCTGACTTCAACGGCGTCGTGGAAGAAGTGGACTACGAGAAGTCCCGTCTGAAAGTTTCCGTTTCTATCTTTGGTCGTGCGACCCCGGTAGAACTGGACTTCAGCCAGGTTGAAAAAGCATAAATAAGCAGCGATCAAACGTTGCACAAGGCGCGAGATTGGCATACAATTTCGCGCCTTTTGTATTTATGGGCCTTGCGCGCATAAATCACGTATTTATCACGGGGAGCCTCATTGAGGCGCTATACCCACTAGAGGAAACTTAAATGGCTAAGAAAGTACAAGCCTATGTCAAGCTGCAGGTTGCAGCTGGTATGGCTAACCCGAGTCCGCCAGTTGGTCCGGCTCTGGGTCAGCAGGGCGTAAACATCATGGAATTCTGTAAAGCATTCAACGCGAAAACGGATTCCATCGAAAAAGGTCTGCCGATTCCGGTAGTTATCACCGTTTACGCTGACCGTTCCTTCACGTTCATCACCAAGACTCCGCCGGCCGCCGTTCTGCTGAAGAAAGCTGCGGGCATCAAGTCTGGTTCTGGCAAGCCGAACAAAGAGAAAGTGGGTACACTGACTCGCGCTCAGCTGCAGGAAATCGCGCAGACTAAAGCTGCCGACATGACCGGCGCCGACATTGAAGCGATGACTCGCTCAATCGAAGGTACTGCGCGTTCCATGGGCCTGGTAGTGGAGGATTAAGAAATGGCTAAACTGACCAAGCGTATGCGCGTGATCCGTGAGAAAGTTGATGCAACCAAACAGTATGACATCAACGAAGCCATCACTCTGCTGAAAGAGCTGGCCACCGCTAAATTTACTGAAAGCGTTGATGTTGCTATCAACCTCGGTATCGATGCTCGTAAATCTGACCAGAACGTACGTGGTGCAACTGTACTGCCGCACGGTACTGGCCGTTCCGTACGCGTAGCGGTATTTACTCAGGGTGCGAACGCTGAAGCTGCTAAAGCTGCCGGTGCTGAACTGGTAGGTATGGAAGATCTGGCTGATCAGATCAAGAAAGGCGAAATGAACTTTGACGTGGTTATTGCTTCTCCGGATGCAATGCGCGTTGTTGGCCAGCTGGGCCAGGTTCTGGGCCCACGTGGCCTGATGCCGAACCCGAAAGTGGGTACTGTAACCCCGAACGTTGCTGAAGCGGTTAAAAACGCGAAAGCAGGTCAGGTTCGTTACCGTAACGACAAAAACGGCATCATCCACACCACCATCGGTAAAGTGGATTTCGACGCTGACAAACTGAGAGAAAACCTGGAAGCTCTGCTGGTTGCGCTGAAAAAAGCAAAACCGACTCAGGCGAAAGGCGTGTACATCAAGAAAGTTAGCATCTCCACCACCATGGGTGCTGGTGTTGCCGTTGATCAGGCTGGTCTGAGCACAACTGCTGCAAACTAATGCCTTTACGTGGGCGGTGGATTTGTCTACAATCTTACCCCCACGTTTGCTAACTAAAGTTAGCGGCTAAAGATATGTTCGTTGGAGCCTGGCCTATCCAGGCCTCCGTCGAAGACCGCAGGTGTTTCGCAAGAGACTTAATCCCCTGCGTAGACGGTGACAGAACGCTAAGATTATTTTTTATACTTTTGGCTTGTTTCTGCTCACCGTGTTTAGACGCTCTTTTCGTTGGAAAGAGTGAAGTGAGTTCCAGAGATTTTCTCTGGCAAACATCCAGGAGCAAAGCTAATGGCTTTAAATCTTCAAGACAAACAAGCGATTGTTGCTGAAGTCAGCGAAGTAGCCAAAGGCGCGCTGTCTGCAGTAGTTGCGGATTCCCGTGGCGTAACTGTAGATAAAATGACTGAACTGCGTAAAGCAGGTCGTGAAGCTGGCGTATACATGCGTGTTGTTCGTAACACCCTGCTGCGCCGCGTTGTTGAAGGTACTCAGTTCGAGTGCCTGAAAGACACGTTTGTTGGTCCGACCCTGATTGCATACTCTATGGAACACCCGGGCGCTGCTGCTCGTCTGTTCAAAGAGTTCGCGAAAGCGAATGCAAAATTTGAGGTCAAAGCTGCAGCCTTTGAAGGTGAGTTGATCCCGGCATCCCAGATCGATCGCCTGGCAACCCTGCCGACCTACGAAGAAGCAATTGCACGCCTGATGGCAACCATGAAAGAAGCCGCTGCTGGCAAACTGGTTCGCACTCTGGCTGCTGTTCGCGATGCGAAAGAAGCTGCGTAATCGCAGTTATCTGTGTAACGCATACGCTTACGTATAAACTTATTCTGATATTCAGGAACAATTTAAATGTCTATCACTAAAGATCAAATCATTGAAGCAGTTGCCGCTATGTCCGTAATGGACGTTGTAGAACTGATCTCTGCAATGGAAGAAAAATTCGGTGTTTCTGCTGCTGCTGCTGTAGCTGTTGCTGGCGCTGGCGCTGCAACTGAAGCTGCTGAAGAGAAAACTGAATTCGACGTAATTCTGAAAGCTGCTGGTGCTAACAAAGTTGCTGTAATCAAAGCAGTACGTGGCGCTACTGGCCTGGGTCTGAAAGAAGCTAAAGACCTGGTAGAATCTGCTCCGGCCGCTCTGAAAGAAGGCGTGAGCAAAGATGACGCAGAAGCTCTGAAAAAATCTCTGGAAGAAGCTGGCGCTGAAGTTGAAGTTAAATAAGCCAACCCTTCCGGTTGCAGCCTGAGAAATCAGGCTGATGGCTGGTGACTTTTTGGTCACCAGCCTTTTTGCGCTGTAAGGCGCCAGTAGCATTTCACACTGTTTGACTACTGGTTGTCCTGACAATGCTTGTTTCTATCGACGACTTAATATACTGCGACAGGGTGCCCGCTCTGTGTAAATCGCAATGAAATGATTTAAGCGTGATAGCAACAAGCATTGCGGAAAGTGTTCCATTTTCCGGTCAACAAAATGGTGTTGCACAAACTGCCCCACGATGGGCAGATGGGTCGACTTGTCAGCGAGCTGAGGAACCCTATGGTTTACTCCTATACCGAGAAAAAACGTATTCGTAAGGATTTTGGTAAACGTCCACAAGTTCTGGATGTGCCATATCTCCTTTCTATCCAGCTTGACTCGTTCCAGAAGTTTATCGAGCAAGATCCTGAAGGGCAGTACGGTCTGGAAGCTGCTTTCCGCTCCGTGTTCCCGATTCAGAGCTACAGCGGTAATTCAGAGCTGCAATACGTCAGCTACCGCCTTGGCGAACCGGTGTTTGACGTTCAGGAATGTCAGATCCGCGGCGTGACCTATTCCGCCCCACTGCGCGTTAAACTGCGTCTGGTGATCTACGAGCGCGAAGCGCCGGAAGGCACCGTTAAAGACATCAAAGAACAAGAAGTCTACATGGGTGAAATTCCACTCATGACAGACAACGGTACCTTCGTTATCAACGGTACCGAGCGTGTTATCGTTTCTCAGCTGCACCGTAGCCCTGGCGTCTTCTTTGACAGTGACAAAGGTAAGACCCACTCTTCCGGTAAAGTACTGTATAACGCACGAATCATTCCTTACCGTGGTTCCTGGCTGGACTTCGAGTTCGATCCGAAAGACAACCTGTTCGTTCGTATCGACCGTCGTCGTAAACTGCCTGCGACCATCATTCTGCGTGCGCTGAATTACACCACTGAGCAGATCCTCGATCTGTTCTTCGAAAAAGTGGTCTTCGAAATTCGCGACAACAAGCTGCAGATGGAACTGGTGCCGGAACGCCTGCGTGGTGAAACCGCTTCCTTTGACATCGAAGCTGATGGCAAAGTGTACGTGGAAAAAGGCCGCCGCATTACCGCGCGCCATATCCGCCAGCTGGAAAAAGACGATATCAAACTTATCGAAGTCCCGGTTGAGTACATTGCTGGCAAAGTGTCTGCGAAAGACTACGTTGACGAATCGACTGGCGAGCTGATCTGCTCTGCAAACATGGAGCTGAGCCTGGATCTGCTGGCTAAGCTGAGTCAGGCTGGTCACAAGCGTATCGAAACGCTGTTCACCAACGATCTGGACCACGGTCCGTACATGTCTGAGACCGTACGTATCGACCCGACCAACGATCGTCTGAGCGCGCTGGTAGAAATCTACCGCATGATGCGCCCGGGTGAACCGCCGACTCGCGAAGCGGCTGAAAGCCTGTTTGAGAACCTGTTCTTCTCCGAAGACCGCTATGATCTGTCCGCGGTAGGTCGCATGAAATTCAACCGTTCTCTGCTGCGCGATGAAATCGAAGGTTCCGGCATCCTGAGCAAAGAAGACATCATTGATGTCATGAAAAAGCTCATTGATATCCGTAACGGTAAAGGCGAAGTGGACGATATCGACCACCTCGGCAACCGTCGTATCCGTTCCGTTGGCGAAATGGCGGAAAACCAGTTCCGCGTTGGCCTGGTGCGTGTAGAGCGTGCGGTGAAAGAGCGTCTGTCTCTGGGCGACCTCGA
The DNA here is from genome assembly GCF_030053895.1 of Trabulsiella odontotermitis. Taxonomy (NCBI): domain Bacteria; kingdom Pseudomonadati; phylum Pseudomonadota; class Gammaproteobacteria; order Enterobacterales; family Enterobacteriaceae; genus Trabulsiella; species Trabulsiella odontotermitis. The sequence continues at coordinate 4,369,388 of NZ_CP125781.1, read as the reverse complement.
TACCCTGATGCCGCAGGATATGATCAACGCCAAGCCGATTTCCGCCGCAGTGAAAGAGTTCTTTGGCTCCAGCCAGCTGTCTCAGTTTATGGACCAGAACAACCCGCTGTCTGAGATCACGCACAAGCGTCGTATCTCTGCACTCGGCCCAGGCGGTCTGACCCGTGAGCGTGCAGGCTTCGAAGTTCGAGACGTACACCCGACCCACTACGGTCGCGTATGTCCTATCGAAACGCCTGAAGGTCCGAACATCGGTCTGATCAACTCCCTGTCCGTTTATGCGCAGACTAACGAATATGGTTTCCTTGAGACTCCGTATCGTAAAGTGACTGACGGTGTGGTGACTGACGAAATTCATTACCTGTCCGCGATTGAGGAAGGTAACTACGTTATCGCTCAGGCGAACACCAACCTGACGGAAGAAGGTCGTTTCGTAGACGATCTGGTCACCTGCCGCAGCAAAGGCGAATCCAGCCTGTTCAGCGCAGACCAGGTTGACTACATGGACGTTTCCACACAGCAGGTGGTTTCCGTCGGTGCGTCCCTGATCCCGTTCCTGGAACACGATGACGCCAACCGTGCATTGATGGGTGCGAACATGCAACGTCAGGCCGTTCCGACTCTGCGCTCTGATAAGCCGCTGGTCGGTACCGGTATGGAACGTGCTGTTGCCGTTGACTCCGGTGTTACTGCGGTGGCTAAGCGTGGCGGTCTGGTTCAGTACGTGGATGCGTCCCGTATCGTTATCAAAGTTAACGAAGACGAGATGTACCCGGGCGAAGCAGGTATCGACATCTATAACCTGACCAAGTACACCCGTTCTAACCAGAACACCTGCATCAACCAGATGCCGTGTGTGTCTCTGGGTGAGCCGGTTGAGCGCGGCGACGTGCTGGCTGACGGTCCGTCCACCGACCTCGGTGAACTGGCGCTCGGTCAGAACATGCGTGTCGCATTCATGCCGTGGAACGGCTACAACTTCGAAGACTCCATCCTCGTCTCCGAGCGTGTGGTTCAGGAAGATCGTTTCACTACTATTCACATCCAGGAACTGGCGTGTGTGTCCCGTGACACCAAGCTGGGGCCAGAAGAGATCACCGCCGACATCCCGAACGTGGGTGAAGCGGCGCTCTCCAAACTGGATGAATCCGGTATCGTTTACATCGGTGCAGAAGTCACCGGCGGCGACATCCTGGTTGGTAAGGTAACGCCGAAAGGTGAAACCCAGCTGACTCCGGAAGAGAAGCTGCTGCGCGCGATCTTCGGTGAGAAAGCGTCTGACGTTAAAGACTCTTCTCTGCGCGTACCGAATGGCGTATCGGGTACCGTTATCGACGTTCAGGTCTTTACCCGTGATGGCGTAGAGAAAGACAAACGTGCGCTGGAAATCGAAGAAATGCAGCTCAAACAGGCGAAGAAAGACCTGTCTGAAGAACTGCAGATCCTCGAAGCCGGTCTGTTTGGTCGTATCTACGCGGTGCTGGTCTCCGGTGGTGTTGAAGCTGAGAAGCTCGACAAACTGCCGCGCGATCGCTGGCTGGAACTGGGCCTGACCGACGAAGAGAAACAAAATCAGCTGGAACAACTGGCTGAGCAGTATGACGAACTGAAGCACGAGTTCGAGAAGAAACTCGAAGCGAAACGCCGCAAAATCACTCAGGGCGACGATCTGGCACCGGGCGTGCTGAAGATTGTTAAGGTGTATCTGGCCGTTAAACGTCAGATCCAGCCGGGTGATAAAATGGCGGGTCGTCACGGTAACAAGGGTGTTATCTCCAAGATCAACCCGATCGAGGATATGCCTTACGATGAAAACGGTACGCCGGTAGACATCGTACTGAACCCGCTGGGCGTACCGTCTCGTATGAACATCGGTCAGATCCTCGAAACCCACCTGGGTATGGCTGCGAAAGGTATCGGCGATAAGATCAACGCCATGCTGAAACAGCAGCAAGAAGTCGCGAAACTGCGCGAATTCATCCAGCGTGCGTACGATCTGGGCGCTGACGTTCGTCAGAAAGTCGACCTGAGCACCTTCAGCGATGAAGAAGTTCTGCGTCTGGCAGAAAACCTGCGTAAAGGCATGCCGATCGCAACGCCGGTCTTCGACGGTGCGAAAGAGTCAGAAATTAAGGAACTGTTACAGCTGGGTGGCCTGCCGACTTCCGGTCAGATCACTCTGTTCGACGGTCGTACCGGTGAGCAATTCGAGCGCCAGGTTACCGTTGGCTACATGTATATGCTGAAACTGAACCACCTGGTTGATGACAAAATGCATGCGCGTTCTACCGGTTCCTACAGCCTGGTTACTCAGCAGCCGCTGGGTGGTAAGGCGCAGTTCGGTGGTCAGCGCTTCGGGGAGATGGAAGTGTGGGCGCTGGAAGCATATGGCGCCGCCTACACCCTGCAGGAAATGCTCACCGTTAAGTCTGATGACGTGAACGGTCGTACCAAGATGTATAAAAACATCGTGGACGGCAACCATCAGATGGAGCCGGGCATGCCAGAGTCCTTCAACGTACTGTTGAAAGAGATTCGTTCGCTGGGTATCAACATCGAACTGGAAGACGAGTAATTCTCGCTCAAACAGGTCACTGCTGTCGGGGTAAAACCCGGCAGCAGAGTGTGCTAACTCCGACGGGAGCAAATCCGTGAAAGACTTATTAAAGTTTCTGAAAGCGCAAACTAAAACCGAAGAGTTTGATGCGATCAAAATTGCTCTGGCTTCGCCAGACATGATCCGTTCATGGTCTTTCGGTGAAGTTAAAAAGCCGGAAACCATTAACTACCGTACGTTCAAACCTGAGCGTGACGGTCTGTTCTGTGCTCGTATTTTCGGGCCAGTCAAAGACTATGAGTGCCTGTGCGGTAAGTACAAGCGCCTGAAACACCGTGGCGTGATCTGTGAGAAGTGCGGCGTTGAAGTGACCCAGACCAAAGTGCGTCGCGAGCGCATGGGCCACATCGAGCTGGCGTCTCCGACTGCGCATATCTGGTTCCTGAAATCACTGCCGTCCCGTATCGGTCTGCTGCTTGATATGCCGCTGCGCGATATCGAACGCGTACTGTACTTCGAATCTTATGTCGTTATCGAAGGCGGTATGACCAACCTGGAACGCAACCAGATCCTGACTGAAGAACAGTATCTGGACGCGCTGGAAGAGTTCGGTGACGAATTCGACGCGAAGATGGGTGCGGAAGCTATCCAGGCCTTGCTGAAGAGCATGGATCTGGAGCAAGAGTGTGAAACTCTGCGCGAAGAGCTGAACGAAACCAACTCCGAAACCAAGCGTAAAAAGCTGACCAAGCGCATCAAGCTGCTGGAAGCGTTCGTACAGTCTGGCAACAAGCCGGAGTGGATGATCCTGACCGTTCTGCCGGTTCTGCCGCCAGATCTGCGTCCGCTGGTTCCGCTGGATGGCGGTCGTTTCGCCACGTCGGATCTGAACGATCTGTATCGTCGCGTGATCAACCGTAACAACCGTCTGAAACGTCTGCTGGATCTGGCTGCGCCGGATATCATCGTACGTAACGAAAAGCGTATGCTGCAGGAAGCGGTAGATGCCTTGCTGGATAACGGTCGTCGCGGTCGTGCGATCACCGGTTCCAACAAGCGTCCGCTGAAATCGCTGGCTGACATGATCAAAGGTAAGCAGGGTCGTTTCCGTCAGAACCTGCTCGGTAAGCGTGTTGACTACTCCGGTCGTTCTGTTATCACCGTAGGTCCATACCTGCGTCTGCATCAGTGCGGTCTGCCGAAGAAAATGGCGCTGGAACTGTTCAAACCGTTCATTTACGGCAAGCTGGAACTGCGTGGCCTCGCCACCACCATCAAAGCTGCTAAGAAGATGGTTGAGCGTGAAGAAGCGGTCGTATGGGATATCCTGGATGAAGTTATCCGTGAGCACCCGGTACTGCTGAACCGTGCACCAACGCTTCACCGTCTGGGTATCCAGGCGTTTGAACCGGTTCTGATCGAAGGTAAAGCTATCCAGCTGCACCCGCTGGTTTGTGCGGCATACAACGCCGACTTCGATGGTGACCAGATGGCTGTTCACGTACCGCTGACGCTGGAAGCCCAGCTCGAAGCGCGTGCGCTGATGATGTCTACCAACAACATCCTGTCTCCGGCGAACGGCGAACCTATCATCGTTCCGTCTCAGGACGTTGTACTGGGTCTGTATTACATGACCCGTGACTGTGTTAACGCCAAAGGCGAAGGTATGGTGCTGACTGGCCCGAAAGAAGCTGAGCGTATTTATCGCGCTGGCCTGGCCTCTCTGCATGCGCGCGTTAAAGTGCGTATCACTGAATACGAAAAAGATGCCAACGGCGAATTCGTGGCGAAAACCAGCCTGAAAGACACGACTATCGGTCGTTCTATTCTGTGGATGATCGTACCGAAAGGTCTGCCTTTCTCCATCGTCAACCAGGCGCTGGGCAAGAAAGCGATCTCCAAAATGCTGAACACCTGTTACCGCATTCTGGGCCTGAAACCGACCGTTATTTTTGCTGACCAGACGATGTACACCGGCTTTGCTTATGCAGCGCGTTCAGGTGCTTCCGTTGGTATCGATGACATGGTCATCCCGGCGAAAAAACACGAAATCATCAGCGAAGCGGAAGCGGAAGTTGCTGAGATTCAGGAGCAGTTCCAGTCTGGTCTGGTAACCGCTGGCGAACGCTACAACAAAGTTATCGATATCTGGGCTGCGGCGAACGATCGTGTATCCAAAGCGATGATGGATAACCTGCAAACTGAAACCGTCATTAACCGTGAAGGTAAAGAAGAGCAGCAGGTTTCTTTCAACAGCATCTACATGATGGCCGACTCCGGTGCGCGTGGTTCTGCGGCACAGATTCGTCAGCTGGCTGGTATGCGTGGTCTGATGGCGAAGCCGGATGGCTCCATCATCGAAACGCCGATCACCGCGAACTTCCGTGAAGGTCTGAACGTACTCCAGTACTTCATCTCCACCCACGGTGCTCGTAAAGGTCTGGCGGATACCGCACTGAAAACCGCGAACTCCGGTTATCTGACGCGTCGTCTGGTTGACGTTGCGCAGGATCTGGTGGTGACCGAAGACGACTGTGGCACGCTGGAAGGCATCACCATGACCCCGGTTATCGAGGGTGGCGATGTTAAAGAGCCGCTGCGCGATCGCGTTCTGGGTCGTGTGACCGCTGAAGATGTTCTGAAGCCGGGGACGGCGGATATTCTGGTTCCGCGTAACACGCTGCTCAACGAACAGTGGTGTGATCAGCTGGAAGCGAACTCCGTTGACTCTGTCAAAGTGCGTTCCGTTGTATCCTGTGACACCGACTTTGGTGTATGTGCGCACTGCTACGGTCGTGACCTGGCGCGTGGCCACATCATCAACAAAGGTGAAGCTATCGGCGTTATCGCGGCACAGTCCATCGGTGAGCCGGGTACACAGCTGACGATGCGTACGTTCCACATCGGTGGTGCGGCATCTCGTGCGGCTGCTGAATCCAGCATCCAGGTGAAAAACAAAGGTAGCATCAAGCTCAGCAACGCGAAGTCGGTTGTGAACTCTGCCGGTAAACTGGTAGTGACCTCCCGTAACACCGAGCTGAAGCTGATCGACGAATTCGGTCGTACCAAAGAGAGCTATAAAGTGCCTTACGGCGCGGTGATGGCGAAAGGTGATGGCGAGCAGGTTGCCGGCGGTGAAACCGTTGCAAACTGGGATCCGCACACCATGCCGGTTATCACCGAAGTGGCGGGTTTCATCCGCTTCACCGATATGATCGACGGCCAGACCATTACGCGTCAGACCGACGAACTGACCGGTCTCTCTTCACTGGTGGTTCTGGATTCCGCAGAACGTACCACGGGTGGTAAAGACCTGCGTCCGGCACTGAAAATCGTTGATGCTCAGGGCAATGATGTTCTGATCCCTGGCACCGATATGCCGGCTCAGTACTTCCTGCCGGGTAAAGCGATTGTTCAGCTGGAAGATGGCGTTCAGATCAGTTCTGGTGACACCCTGGCGCGTATTCCGCAGGAATCCGGCGGTACCAAGGATATTACCGGTGGTCTGCCGCGCGTTGCGGATCTGTTCGAAGCTCGTCGCCCGAAAGAGCCGGCGATTCTGGCAGAAATCAGCGGTATCATTTCCTTCGGTAAAGAAACCAAAGGCAAACGCCGTCTGGTGATCACGCCGGTTGATGGTAGCGATCCGTACGAAGAGATGATCCCGAAATGGCGTCAGCTCAACGTGTTTGAAGGTGAACGTGTCGAACGTGGTGACGTGGTTTCCGACGGTCCGGAAGCGCCGCACGATATCCTGCGTCTGCGTGGTGTTCACGCGGTAACGCGTTACATCGTCAACGAAGTGCAGGACGTTTACCGTCTGCAGGGCGTTAAGATCAACGATAAACACATTGAAGTTATCGTTCGTCAGATGCTGCGTAAAGCCACCATCGTGAACGCGGGCAGTTCCGAGTTCCTCGAAGGTGAGCAGGTTGAATACTCTCGCGTTAAGATCGCTAATCGCGATCTGGAAGCGAATGGCAAAATCGGTGCGACCTTCGCCCGTGACCTGCTGGGTATCACCAAAGCGTCTCTGGCAACCGAGTCCTTCATCTCTGCGGCGTCGTTCCAGGAAACGACTCGCGTTCTGACCGAAGCCGCTGTTGCGGGTAAACGCGACGAACTGCGCGGTCTGAAAGAGAACGTTATCGTGGGTCGTCTGATCCCGGCCGGTACCGGTTATGCGTACCATCAGGATCGCATGCGCCGTCGTGCTGCGGGTGAACTCCCGGCTGCACCGCAAGTGACTGCTGAAGACGCTTCTGCCAGCCTGGCAGAGCTGCTGAACGCAGGCCTGGGCGGTTCTGATAACGAGTAATCGTTGCTGACCTGAATAAAAAACCCGCTTCGGCGGGTTTTTTTATATGTGACTGAGTATTGTTGTTATTACTGCGCGGGTGGCAGACGGCGGTAAAGTTCAATCATGTCGCCAGCCAGGTCCTGAATCACCATGGCGTTCATCAGGTGATCCTGCGAGTGAACGGTAATCAGATTCACCGGCAGCTTTCCGGTGCCTTCGTCGAGCCCAATCAGTTTCGTCTGGATGGTATGCGCGTGCTTAACAAATTCGCGCGACTCTTCCATCGCTTTTTCCGCATTCGCAAACTCACCCCTGCGCGCCATTTGCAACGCGGTGAGGGCAGAACTGCGAGCGGCACCTGCATTTACCAGCAACTCCATGATCGTAGTTTCTAGATCTTCCATGTTTACTCCATCAGTTTTAGCGCTTTATCAAGCACAGCGTCGCCTTTCATCATGCCGTAATCCATCATGTCGATGACCGCGACCTTCTTACCCAGCGGTTCGGCCTGCGCCTGGAGTTTTGCCAGCTCGTATTTTACCTGCGGGCCCAGCAGGACAATATCTGCCGTGGCGATGTTGTCCTTAAACTCAGCCACCGGCACGGCCTTGATGGAGACTTCCACGCCTTTTTTCTGGGCCGCATCTTTCATACGTTGAACCAGCATGCTGGTGGACATCCCGGCGGCACAGCATAAAACAATGTTCTTCATAACTCCCCCTCGTGGTTGTCGATAGCTATTCTTTATCCCGTGCAGAAACGGAGAACAACCGCTTTGCAGTGATTGTGTGTAAGTCATCACAAAAAATGAAACCGGTTACAGTCTTGTTTTCTCGTATAAAAAAATCAGCTATTGAGGGCAGGGCGGACAGAGGAAGAAGGTGTCCGCCCTGGTCAACGTCCACTGCTGACGGGATGCAGAGTAGCGAACCGGGAAAGTACGCTCAATTTCCCGGTTCTGGCTTTGCGAAGTGTTATCAGGACTTTAGCGTCATGCGACAAGATGTTGCGTGATTATTGCGAGGCGCGTCCCAACCAGCTGTCCCAGTCTTTCCATACTGGCTGTAATCCCTGGGCGATTAACGCGCTGGCGACCTCTTCCGGGCGGCGACCATCATGCGGTGCGAACTGTTCCAGTTCAGGATGATCATCCGCGTAACCGCCGGGCTGAGTTTTGGAAAACGCGCTGACATTATTGATGGCTAAGGGGATTACGCGGTCGCGGAACCAGGGTGATTCACGAGTCGAAAGCGACAGTTCAACCTCCGGCGTCAGCAGGCGAAAAGCGCAAATCACTTGTACCAGTTGGCGCTCATCCATCACAGATGCCGGTTCAATACCGCCCGCACAGGGCCGCAGACGCGGAAACGAGACCGAATAGCGGCTCTTCCAGTAGTGTTGCTGCATCCACAGCAGATGCTCGGCCACCATGTAACAATCCACCCGCCAGCTGTCGGAAAGGCCGATTAATGCGCCAAGCCCGATCTTATCGATGCCTGCTTTCCCCAGCCGGTCCGGGGTTTCCAGCCGCCAGACGAAATCCTGTTTATTGCCCTTAAGATGATGCTGCGCATACATCGCCTCGTGGTAGGTTTCCTGGTAGACCATCACGCCATCCAGCCCGAGTGTTTTCAGCTCGGCATAGTCCGCTTGCGACATCGGTTGCACTTCCATCTGCAATGAGGCAAAACGACGGCGGATCGCCGGCAGATGCTGGCGAAAATAGTCCATCCCCACTTTTTTCTGATGCTCGCCGGTGACCAGCAGCAGATGCTCAAAACCCAGCTCACGGATCGCGGTGCATTCACGATCAATCTCCTGCGCATCCAGTGTTTTACGCTTAATGCGGTTGCTCATTGAAAAACCACAATAGGTGCAGTCGTTAGCGCAGAGATTAGAAAGATACAGTGGCACATAAAAGCTGACGGTATTGCCGAAGCGCTGGCGTGTCAGCCGCTGCGCGCGTTGCGCCAGGGGCTCGAGATATGCGCTGGCCGCGGGCGACAGCAACGCCATCATGTCATCCCGCGTCAGCTGACGGGCCGCAATTGCCCGCTCAACGTCGGCAGGCGTTTTGCTGTTAATGCGCAGGCGAATGTCGTCCCAGTCGAGCTGACGCCAGCGTTCGGTAAAGGTACTCATGACAGCGCCTCCAGAAAACCGGTCAGCGGGCTGGTGGCTTGCGCCTGAACGCTGCGAGTGCCCGGAACGGCGTCACGCGCCAGCAGCCCGGCGTCGACGGCCAGACGAAACGCCTGCGCCATTTTCACCGGGTCGTCCGCCACGGCGATGGCCGTGTTAACCAGCACGGCCTCTGCACCCATTTCCAGCGCCTGCGTGGCATGGCTGGGCACACCGATACCGGCGTCCACCACCACCGGTACGGTGGCCTGTTCGATGATGATCTCCAGCATTGCGCGGGTTTCCAGCCCCTGGTTGGAGCCAATCGGCGCCCCCAGCGGCATGACGGCTGCGCAGCCGACTTCTTCCAGACGTTTGCACAGCACGGGATCGGCCCCGCAATAAGGCAATACTACAAATCCCTGCTGCACCAGTTTTTCTGCCGCTCTCAGGGTTTCAATCGGATCCGGCAACAGCCAGCGGGCATCCGGGTGGATCTCCAGTTTCAGCCAGTGTGTGCCCAGCGCTTCCCGCGCCAGCTGTGCGGCAAAAATAGCTTCTTCCGCTGTTTTTGCGCCGGACGTGTTGGGCAGCAGCGTGACACCTGCGTCGAGCAGCGGCGCAAGGATGGCATCGTTATGCTCGTGCACGTTGACGCGCTTCATTGCCAGCGTGACCAACTGGCTGCCGGAAGCGCGAATGGCCTCCACCATCAGCTGCGGCGAGGCAAATTTACCGGTGCCGGTAAAGAGATGTGATTCGAATGTTTTGTCTGCGATGCGTAACATTTCAACCTCCTGCAATAACCTGAAAAAGCAGGATATTGTCACCCTCCTGCAGAGGGTGAACCGCCCACTGTTCGCGTGGGAGCACCTGTTGATTCAGCGCCAGCGCGATACCGGGCTTGTGCTGCCCAAGATAATCGAGCAGATCCGCCACGGTGGATCCCGCAGCGCACTGAACGGGCTCGTCGTTAAACTGGATCTGCATGTCGCCCTCCACAGACCGGGCAGCTCTGCGAGCGGCGCAGCGCCAGCGTTCGCCAGCCGCTGGTACGGGCATCGAACAGCCGTAGCTCGTTGCGAACGGTCTCCATGCCGCTCAGTAATTTGATGGCTTCGAGCGCCTGTAGCGTGCCCATCACGCCCACCACTGGCCCGACAATACCGGCGTTGCGGCAGTTGCGATCCGGTTCGTGCTCGTCCGGCCACAAACAGCGATAGCAGCCCTGTGTCCACGGCGGCGTCAGCACCATCAGCTGGCCGCCAAACCCGACGGCGCTGGCGGTAATCAGCGGGGTGTTGAGCGTCACACAGGCGGCGTTGACGGCCTGTCTTGCCGTCATGTTATCGGTGCAGTCCAGTACCACATCCGCGTGCCCCACCTCCTGCATTAACGCCTCGCCAGTCAGCCGTTGCCGGAGCGCAATCAGTTCGATGTGCGGATTAAGCTGATGAAGGCGTTGCTGTGCCGCTTGCGCTTTCGGCTGTGCAATATCATCGCTGGTATACAAAATCTGCCGCTGCAGATTGCTGAGATGCACGTCGTCGTCGTCGGCCAGCACCAGCGTGCCGACGCCAGCTCCGGCCAGATACAGTGCAGCGGGGGCTCCCAGACCACCGAGCCCGACAATCAGCACCCGGCTGCTGAGCAGTTTTTGCTGACCATCGACCGCGATATCCTCAAGCAACAACTGGCGACTGTAACGCATGAAATCATGGTCATTCATCGCCAGCTCCCGCCATTTCGAGCAATTGTGCCGTTGCCATCTGCCAGTCCGGAGCCTGGGTAATGGCACTGACAACGGCAATGCTGCCGACACCGGTAGCCAGCACTGACGGCGCACGATCGATGCTGATGCCGCCTATGGCAACGGTGGGGTAATCATTGAGGCGCTGGATGTGCGACGTCAGTTGCTCCAGTCCCTGCGGAGCAGACGGCATCTGCTTGGTTTGCGTCGGGAACACGTGCCCCAGGGCGATGTACGACGGCTTAACCGCCAGTGCGACATCGATTTCCATATCGTCATGGGTCGAAACGCCAAGCCGCAACCCGGCATCGCGGATGGCCTGCACATCGGTAGTTTCCAGATCTTCCTGGCCAAGATGCACGCCATACGCCTGATGTTTAATCGCCAGCCGCCAGTAGTCATTAATGAATAACCGGGCGCGGTAACGACGGCCCAGCTGGATTGCGCGGATCACATCCGCTTCGACGTCGTCGTCAGGCCGATCTTTAATTCTCAACTGGATGGTCCGTACGCCCGCCTCCAGCAAGCGTTCGATCCATTCCACGCTGTCGACCACCGGATACAGTCCGAGGCGGAGGGGAACGGGTGGAAAATCAGGCTGATACATTACGCTTCCTCCTGCTTCAGATAAATTTCGCCTCCTTTGGCGCGGAAGCTGTTCGACATATCCGCCATGCCGACTTCGATGGCTTGCTTCGCGGCATAATCACGTACTTCCTGCGTGATTTTCATCGAGCAGAATTTCGGGCCGCACATGGAGCAGAAATGCGCCACTTTGCCGGACTCCTGCGGCAGAGTTTCATCGTGATACGCACGGGCGGTGAACGGGTCGAGCGCGAGGTTAAACTGATCTTCCCAACGGAATTCAAAACGCGCTTTCGACATGGCGTTGTCGCGGATTTGCGCGCCCGGATGGCCTTTCGCCAGGTCAGCGGCGTGGGCGGCGATTTTGTAGGTGATAAGCCCCTGTTTAACATCCTCTTTGTTCGGCAACCCGAGGTGCTCTTTCGGCGTCACGTAGCACAGCATCGCGCAACCGAACCAGCCAATCATCGCAGCGCCAATGCCGGAGGTAAAATGGTCATAGCCCGGTGCGATGTCGGTGGTTAATGGCCCGAGAGTGTAGAACGGCGCTTCGTGGCAGTGCTCCAGCTCTTCGGTCATGTTGCGGCGGATCATCTGCATGGGGACGTGCCCCGGACCTTCAATCATCACCTGAACGTCATACTCCCAGGCGATTTTTGTCAGCTCACCCAGTGTGTGCAGTTCGGCAAACTGCGCTTCGTCGTTGGCGTCCTGAATCGACCCCGGACGCAGTCCGTCGCCCAGCGATAATGAGACGTCGTAGGCGGCGCAGATTTCGCAGATGTCACGGAAGCGCTCATAGAGAAAATTCTCTTTGTGATGCGACAGACACCACTTCGCCATAATCGAGCCGCCACGGGAAACGATGCCGGTCAGGCGTTTTGCGGTCATTGGCACGTAGCGCAGCAGCACACCAGCGTGAATAGTGAAGTAGTCAACGCCTTGTTCCGCCTGCTCCAGCAGCGTGTCGCGGAATGCTTCCCACGTCAGATCTTCGGCGATCCCGTTGACCTTCTCCAGCGCCTGGTAGATCGGCACGGTGCCGATCGGTACCGGGCTGTTGCGCAGGATCCATTCGCGGGTTTCGTGGATATAGCGTCCGGTTGACAGATCCATCACCGTGTCTGCGCCCCAGCGGGTGGACCATACCAGTTTCTCCACCTCTTCTTCGATGGAGGAGGTCACTGCGGAGTTACCGATGTTGGCGTTCACTTTTACCAGGAAATTGCGGCCGATAATCATCGGCTCCGATTCCGGGTGGTTGATATTTGCCGGGATAATCGCGCGGCCCGCAGCCACTTCGTCGCGGACAAATTCCGGGGTGATATTTTCCGGCAGGCACGCACCGAAACCTTCGCCGGGATGCTGCTGGCGCAACACTTCACTGCGGATCCGCTCGCGACCCATGTTTTCGCGAATGGCGATGAACTCCATTTCCGGCGTAACGATCCCCTGACGGGCGTAGTGCAGCTGGGTAACGCGTTTGCCGGCTCGGGCGCGCTTCGGCGTCAATAAACCGTTGAAGCGCAGATCGTCGAGGCCATCATCGGCAAGGCGGGCTTTGGTATAGGCCGAGCTGCGTTCGGCCAGCGGTTCGCTGTCGCCGCGTGCGTCGATCCACGGCTGGCGCAGCTTTGCCAGACCCTGCTGCACGTCGATGGCAATCGCCGGATCGCCATAGGGACCGGAAGTGTCATACACCGGCACCGCTTCATTGTCTTCGTACTGCGGGTGCTCTTTGCTACCGCCAATAAGCGTCGGACTAAGCCGGATCTCCCGCATCGGGACGCGGATGTCTGGCTGCGACCCCGCAATGTAAATACGGGCAGAATTGGGGAAAGCGGTGCCTTCCAGCGTATCGATAAAGTGTTGGGCGTGTTCGCGCTGCTCGCGACGGGTCAGTTTTGTAGTAGACATAGCTCATTCCAGAAAAGAGGACGTGGCTTGTCAGACGACGGAGGGAGTAATGGTGACTATTGCCCGAGAGGGCGCTCGCCTGTGGCGAATTACTCTTGTTCCCTTCGCAGGTCTTAACCTGATCAGGTTCCGCGGATCCCGAATAAACGGTCTCAGCCCGTGTTTTTCATTTTCAACACTAGGCACTCCGACAAGAAGCACCCCTCACTGAAGAGGGGATCATTATGTAAACTACTCGTTAATGCTTAAGAACTCAAGCGAGGGCTTTCGACATTGCTGGCGTCACTGGCAACGGGATTTCGTTGGTTGCTCTGTGCCAGCACAATCAGGTTATCTTCCAGCGTAAACCGCGCGGCTAGCGCTTCACCAATGCCGGACAGCGATTGCTGGAATTCCAGATAGTTGTCGTTATCGATAGCATTTTCGAGGCTGGAGTCGTAATAATCCATGATCTGCTGAGTGTTAGCTTCCAGCCGCGAATAGAGTTTTGTTGCCTCTAAATGTGGGCTATTTGCTTCCAGTTCACGGATAATACGTTCATAAATTTTAAAATGACCGGCGGAGAGGTAGTCTACCAGGCTCTGACAGAAATCATCGAGCGCTTTTTCGTTCAACCGCATATACGATTCTTTGCCAGGCTTGATGCCAACCAGATTATAGTAAGCAACGAGCAGATGCTTACGTCCGTGCAGCCATTGATCGATAAACTGATTACTTCCGCCAACGCGTTCCGTCAGGCTTTCTAGCTGGTTTAGCATGTTTGACTCCGCAAGTTTAAAAGTAAAAAAACTGCTCACCCGGGAAATGTAAAAACTATGTTATCAAATTGCCAGTGAAGCCAAGGTAGTGCAATAGATATGGATCGTATAATTGAAAAATTAGATCATGGCTGGTGGATCATCAGCCATGAACAGAAATTATGGCTCCCTGTGGGAGAATTGCCTTACGGCGAGGCGGAAAAATACGATCTTGTCGGGCAGCCTGCGATGCAGATCGGTGAATGGCAGGGCGATCCCGTCTGGCTGGTGCAGCAAAATCGCCGCCATGATATGGGCTCGGTACGCCAGGTGATCGATCAGGACGTCGGGCTGTTCCAGCTGGCCGGGCGCGGCGTGCAGCTGGCTGAGTTCTACCGCTCGCATAAATTCTGTGGCTACTGCGGGCATACGATGCACCCCAGCAAAACCGAATGGGCGATGCTGTGCAGCCACTGCCGGGAACGCTATTATCCGCAAATCGCCCCCTGCATCATCGTTGCCATTCGTCGCGACGACTCCATCCTTCTGGCGCAGCACACCCGTCACCGCGGCGGCATCCATACGGTGCTGGCGGGGTTTGTTGAGGTGGGTGAAACGCTGGAGCAGGCGGTCGCGCGTGAAGTCATGGAAGAGAGCGGGATCAAAGTCAAAAACCTGCGTTACGTGACCTCGCAACCCTGGCCGTTCCCGCAGTCGTTAATGACGGCGTTTATGGCGGAGTATGAGAGTGGTGACATCGTTATTGATCCCAAAGAGCTGCACGAAGCGAACTGGTATCGTTACGACAATCTGCCACTGTTGCCGCCGCCGGGAACCGTTGCCCGTCGCCTGATTGAAGACACCGTGGCATTGTGCCGGGATGATGATTACTGACGTGTTACACTGAGCGCCTGACGCATAAAGGAACTGCAAAATGACCGAACTGAAAAACGATCGTTATCTGCGTGCGCTGCTGCGCCAGCCCGTTGATGTCACCCCGGTATGGATGATGAGACAGGCGGGCCGCTATCTGCCGGAATACAAAGCCACTCGCGCGCAAGCGGGTGATTTTATGTCGCTGTGCAAGAATGCCGAACTGGCCTGCGAAGTGACGCTTCAGCCGCTGCGTCGTTATCCACTGGATGCGGCGATCCTCTTTTCGGACATCCTCACCGTGCCGGACGCGATGGGCCTCGGACTCTATTTTGAAGCGGGTGAAGGGCCGCGTTTTACCTCGCCAGTGAAAAGTAAAGCCGATGTCGACAAGCTGCCCGTTCCCGATCCGGAACAGGAACTGGGGTATGTCATGAACGCTGTGCGCACCATTCGCCGCGAGCTGAAAGGTCAGGTGCCGCTGATTGGTTTCTCCGGTAGCCCGTGGACGCTGGCGACCTACATGGTGGAAGGCGGCAGCAGCAAAGCCTTTACTGTCATTAAAAAAATGATGTACGCCGATCCCGCAACGTTGCATGCGCTGCTTGATAAGCTGGCAAAAAGTGTCACCCTTTATCTGAATGCACAAATTAAGGCGGGTGCGCAGGCAGTCATGATTTTCGATACCTGGGGCGGCGTGCTGACCGGGCGTGACTATCAGCAGTTCTCGCTCTACTACATGCACAAAATCGTCGATGGCCTGCTACGTGAAAACGACGGGCAGCGCGTGCCGGTGACGTTATTCACCAAAGGCGGCGGTCAGTGGCTGGAGGCGATGGCCGACACCGGCTGTGACGCTCTCGGGCTGGACTGGACGACCGATATCGCAGACGCGCGCCGTCGCGTGGGCGATAAAGTCGCGCTGCAGGGCAATATGGACCCGTCAATGCTGTACGCCTCTGCGGCGCGCATTGAGGAAGAAGTCGCCACTATTCTTGCTGGCTTCGGTCAGGGGGAAGGGCATGTTTTCAACCTCGGCCATGGTATTCATCAGGATGTTCCGCCAGAGCACGCTGGCGTGTTTGTGGAGGCGGTGCATCGACTTTCTGAGCCGTATCATCAGTAAGGAGCTGTTATGGATCTCGCGTCACTTCGCGCGCAACAACTTGAACTGGCCTCATCCGTGATCCGCGAGGATCGTTTAGATAAGGATCCACCGACGTTGATCGCAGGTGCTGACGTGGGGTTTGAGCAGGGCGGCGAAGTCACACGCGCGGCCATCATCCTGCTGAAGTATCCTTCGCTTGAGCTTATCGAACATCAGGTGGCGCGCGTCGCCACCACCATGCCTTACGTTCCTGGCTTTCTCTCTTTCCGTGAAACTCCGGCGCTGAGCGCGGCTTGGGCGCAGCTTTCACAAAAACCGGACCTACTGTTTGTGGACGGTCACGGTATCTCGCATCCACGTCGTCTTGGCGTAGCCAGCCATTTTGGTCTGCTGGTGGATGTGCCGACCATCGGCGTGGCGAAAAAACGCCTGTGCGGTAAGTTTGATCCGCTGTCGCCAGAACCCGGCGCGCTGGCACCGCTGATGGATAAAGGCGAGCAACTGGCGTGGGTGTGGCGCAGCAAAATCCGCTGTAATCCGCTCTTTGTTTCAACCGGTCACCGCGTCAGCATCGACAGTGCGCTGGCATGGGTGCAACGCTGTATGCGCGGTTACCGCCTGCCGGAACCAACACGCTGGGCTGACGCCGTTGCTTCGGGCCGCCCGGCATTTGTTCGTTGGCAGGAAATTCAGTAATGATTCAGGTACACTGCCGCTAATTTTCGAATCCGGGATGTCATCATGCTACAAAACCCCATTCATCTGCGTCTGGAGAAGCTGGAAAGCTGGCAGCACACGACCTTTATGGCCTGCCTGTGCGAACGCATGTATCCGAACTACGCGATGTTCTGCAAGGAGACCGAGTTTGGCGATCCGCATCTTTATCGCCGTATTCTCGATTTAATCTGGGAAACGCTGACGGTCAAAGAGGCGAAAGTGAACTTCGACAGCCAGCTTGAGAAACTGGAAGAGGCGATTCCGGCGGCGGACGACTACGATATGTATGGTGTCTATCCGGCCATCGATGCGTGTGTGGCGTTAAGTGAACTCGTGCACTCGCGTTTGAGTGGTGAAACGCTGGAGCATGCGGTTGAAGTCAGTAAGACGTCTATTACTACGGTAGCGATGCTGGAAATGACCCAGGCCGGTCGTGAAATGACCGACGAAGAACTGAAAGAAAACCCGGCGGTAGAACAGGAATGGGATATCCAATGGGAAATTTTTCGCCTGCTGGCAGGCTGCGAAGAACGCGACCTGGAACTGATTAAAGGGCTTCGTGCAGACCTCCGCGAAGCTGGCGAGAGCAATATTGGTATAAATTTTAAGCAATGAGACGATAAAACGTGATTTACCGCGTGATTTGTCGTGCCTGAAGGCTTCACATCTGCCCCCCGTCTGGTCTACATTTGGAGGGCGAAAAAAAGTGGCTATCGGTGCGTATATGCAGGAGAGTGCTCTTAAGGCATATCCGTCGCACTCGATGCTTAGCAAGCGATAAACACATTGTAAGGATAACTTATGAACAAGACTCAACTGATTGATGTAATTGCGGACAAGGCTGATCTGTCAAAGGCACAGGCAAAATCTGCTCTGGAATCCACCCTGGCTGCTATTACTGAGTCTCTGAAAGAAGGTGATGCTGTACAACTGGTTGGTTTCGGTACCTTCAAAGTGAACCACCGCGCTGAGCGCACTGGCCGCAACCCGCAGACCGGTAAAGAAATCAAAATCGCCGCAGCTAACGTACCGGCATTTGTTTCTGGCAAAGCACTGAAAGACGCAGTTAAGTAAGACCGCGTGGCAGTGAACAGTTTTATCGAAGGGGCGGTTTCGCCCCTTTTGTCCTTCTGGCGTCGCATGCTGGCGCTGTCGGGCGTGCTGTTGCTGTCAGCCTGTAGTCATAATTCCTCACTGCCGCCGTTTACCGCCAGCGGTTACGCGGATGATCAGGGCGCTGTACGCCTGTGGCGTAAAGATGCCAACGGCGAGACTCATCTTCTTGCCGCTTTCAGCCCCTGGCGAAGCGGAAACACCTCAACCAGCGAATACCGCTGGCAGGGCGATACGCTGACGCTGATTGAACTCAACGTCTACAGTAAAACGCCCGAACACATTCGCGCCCGTTTTGACGATCACGGCGAACTCAGTTTTATGCAACGTGAAGTGGACGGACAGAAACAGCAGCTTTCCAGCGATCAAATCGCCTTGTACAAATTCCGGGCAGAGCAACTCCGTCTGACCAGCGACGCGTTGCGTCACGGGCGTGTGGTGCTGCGCCAGGGACGCTGGCATGCCGATCAAACGGTCACTACCTGTGAAGGCCAGGCGGTGAAGCCTGACCTTGAAGCCTGGGCGTTATCGCGCATTCAGCGCCGCCAGAACCACTCTTCTCTGGAAGTGAGCGTCGCCTGGCTTGAGGCGCCGGAAGGGTCTCAGTTGCTGTTGGTCGCGAACGAAGACTTTTGTACCTGGCAGCCGCAGGAAAAAACCTTCTGAGATTACCAGCGGCCCATGCCCATACCCATGTGACCGCCGCCACGATGCATTCCGCCGCCACAACCGCCGTAACCCATTCCGGTACCACGCGGCACGCCTGATTCTGCTAACGCAATATCAAACTTCACGCGCTGCT
Source organism: Trabulsiella odontotermitis (assembly GCF_030053895.1). Taxonomy (NCBI): domain Bacteria; kingdom Pseudomonadati; phylum Pseudomonadota; class Gammaproteobacteria; order Enterobacterales; family Enterobacteriaceae; genus Trabulsiella; species Trabulsiella odontotermitis. Next base: position 4,350,808 of record NZ_CP125781.1, on the reverse strand, counting down.
GGTCGAGTTGCTGATTCAACGTTGCTATCTCGTTCGCTACGGACTCAATTTTCGCGCTGTCCGGCGAGCTGGTGGTGAGCAGCGCATTATACTCATAGCGTTTCGACATCAACTGCTGACGCAACTGGCTGGTCTGTGTGTAGTAGTCGTTATGCAATTTCTGCAGCGTGGTTTGCTGTTCTGGCGTCAGCTGGCTGTAGCCCTGACCGCCCATACCGTAGCCGTTTCCCCAATGGGGGCCTGCCAGCGCCGCGCTGCTGCCAATCGTCAGCGTGGCAATAGCGATCAGTGCCAGGGTGAATCCTTTATTTCGTTTCATCGTCTTTTCTCCTTATTGAACCATTCATCCCCTTTTTGCATCTTCCGTGCCAGAGACAAAAACCGCGCAGAGACGGGGCGTCCTCGTGAGAAGGCAGACGAAACGAGTAAAAATGACTCGCCAGGGCATCGTGGGCGGGTCATTTTTACCCGGCAAAAGGCCCGGGATATGCCTGAGGACAAAGTTATCCGCCAGCAAAAGTGGCATGGTTTCTGCTGCACAGGAGAGAACATCAACGTAAAGGAAGTATTCATGAGCCTGATGCGTTTACCGAAAGGATCAGCCGCCAGCTGGCTAAGCGGATTGCTGGCGGGCCTGACGTTGCTGCTGATAGGCCTGTTCTCGGTGCTGATCATTCGCGACTATGCGCGGGAAAATACCGCCGCACGGCAGAACCTGGAGGAAAAAGGGAGCGTATTAATCCGCGCGCTGGAGTCGGGAACGCGTGTCGGCATGGGCATGCGGATGCATCAAATGCAGCTGCAGGCGCTGCTGGAAGAGATGGCCTGGCAGCCGGGCGTCTTGTGGTTTGCGGTGACGGATGACGCGGGCCGGATCACCGCTCATAGCGATCCGCTACAGGTCGGCAAAACCCTCTATTCTGCCGCCATGATGCGCGAACTGGGTATCGGCGAGCAGGAGCGCTGGCGGCGGATCACCACGCCCGAACCAGCGGTGGAAATTTACCGACAGTTTCGCCCGCAGAATCCTGTGGGCAGGCATCATATGCGCATGATGTCACGACGCGGCGGTGGAGATGTTGCCAGCGCGCCACAGGTGATTTTCATCGCTCTGGACGTCAGCGAACTGGATGCGACGCTGGCGAGAGAGCGGCGAAATATGATCGTGATGCTTTGCGCCGCCGGCGTGGTGCTGTTTGCGACGATTTCTGCGCTGTTCTGGTTTCGCCGCTATCAGCGCTCCTGGCTGCTGTTGCAGGAGGCGAATAAACGCAAAGAGAAACTGACGGCGCTGGGGCATCTCGCGGCGGGCGTCGCGCATGAGATCCGTAATCCGCTCTCTTCCATCAAGGGGATTGCGAAATATTTTGCGGAACGCGCACCGTCAGACAGTGAATCCCATGCGCTGGCGCAGGTAATGGCAAAAGAGGCCGACAGGCTGAACCGGGTCGTGAGTGAACTGCTGGAGCTGGTGCGACCGCCGCACCTTTCCCTGCAAGCAGTTGACGTCAATGCGCTGATCACCCATTCGCTGCAACTGGTGAGTCAGGACGCGAAGAGCCGGGACATTGATCTGCAATTCCACTCGCGGCCGGAACTACGGCAGATACAGGCCGATCCGGACAGGTTGACCCAGGTGTTGTTGAATCTGTATCTGAATGCGATTCAGGCAATCGGTCGCGACGGTACCCTTTCTGTTGAGGCCAGCGAGAGCGATGGTCAGCGGCTGAAAATCACGGTCAGCGACAGCGGGAAAGGGATCGCGTCGGAACAACTGGAAGCGATTTTTACGCCCTATTTCACCACCAAAGCCGACGGCACCGGGCTTGGGCTGGCGGTGGTACAGAATATTATTGAACAGCACGGCGGGACGGTTCAGGTCGAAAGCACCGCAGGTGAAGGCGCCGTCTTTACGCTGTTTCTGCCGATGAACGCATCACAGAAGGACAGGCAAGGATGACTCGTACGAAGGTCAATATTCTCGTTGTTGATGATGACATCAGCCACTGCACGATATTACAGGCGTTGCTCCGGGGGTGGGGGTATAACGTCACGCTGTCGTACAACGGGCGGCAGGCGCTGGAGCAGGTGCGGGAACGTATTTTCGATCTCGTGTTGTGTGATATTCGTATGGCGGAAATGGACGGGATCGAAACGTTAAAAGAGATCAAAGCGTACAATCCGGCGATTCCGATCCTGATCATGACCGCATTCTCTAGCATTGAAACCGCAGTGGAGGCGATAAAGTCCGGCGCGCTGGATTATCTGACGAAACCGCTGGATTTCGACCGTCTGGAAGAGACCGTCGCCGGGGCGCTGGCCCATACGCATCCATCGTCGGTTGCGTCATCACCGGTTTCCGCCATGCAATCTGGCATGGTAGGGCAGAGCCCGGCGATGCAGGCGCTGTTGAATGAGATCGCGCTGGTGGCACCTTCGGATGCCACAGTGCTGATTTGCGGCGAATCCGGCACCGGTAAAGAGCTGGTCGCCAGAGCGTTGCACACCAGCAGCGGGCGCCGTGATAAGCCACTGGTGATCTTCAACTGCGCCGCGCTGAATGAATCATTACTGGAGTCAGAGTTGTTCGGTCATGAGAAAGGGGCGTTCACCGGTGCGGATAAACGTCGCGAAGGCCGTTTCGAGGAAGCGCAGGGCGGCACTCTGTTTCTGGATGAAATCGGCGATATCTCCCCGCTGATGCAGGTCCGCCTGCTGCGGGCCATCCAGGAGCGTGAGATACAGCGCGTCGGTAGTAACAAAACGATCCCTATCGATGCCAGGCTGATTGCCGCGACGCACCGTAACCTGGCGCAAGAGGTGGCCGAAGGGCGTTTTCGCCAGGATCTTTACTATCGCCTCAATGTCGTGACCATCGAGATGCCCCCGCTGCGTCAGCGCCGGGAAGATATCCCGCTACTGGCCGAACACTTTCTGCAACGCTACGGCGAGCGAAACCGCAAACCGGTCAAAGGCTTTACCCCGCAGGCGATGGATTTGCTGATCCACTATCCCTGGCCGGGAAACATTCGTGAACTGGAGAACGCCGTTGAGCGCGCGGTGGTGTTATTAACTGGCGAGTATATTTCAGAAAGAGAACTGCCGCTGTCGATTGCCGGAACCGTGGTGCCGGAGCCAGATAACACCGGAGACGCCGCGATTCAGCCGCTGGTGGAGGTGGAAAAAGAGGTGATTCTGGCGGCGCTGGAAAAAACGGGCGGCAACAAAACTGAAGCCGCCCGTCAGTTGGGGATCACGCGTAAAACGTTGCTGGCAAAGCTAAGCCGCTAGTTTTTCTCGCGTGCAATGGCGCGATAGCCGATGTCGTTACGGTAGAAACTGCCGTCCCAGTGAATATCGTGCAGTAATTCATAAGCGCGTTTCTGCGCCTGCGCCACCGTCTCGCCTAATGCCGTCACGCACAGTACGCGTCCACCGCTGGTCAGCACCTGGTCGTCATCAGAGAGGCGGGTGCCGGCGTGGAAGACTTTACCGTCAGCAACCTCTTCCAGCGGCAGGCCGTGAATAGTGTCACCCGTGCGATAGCTGCCCGGATAACCGCCGGCAGCGACCACGACGCCGAGTGAGGCGCGCGGATCCCAGCGTGAGGTTTTCGTATCCAGTTTGCCGTCACAGGCCGCCAGGCACAGTTCCACCAGATCAGATTGCAGGCGCAGCATGATCGGCTGAGTTTCCGGGTCGCCAAAACGGCAGTTGAATTCAATCACCTTCGGATTGCCCTGCTTGTCGATCATCAGACCCGCATAGAGAAAACCGGTGTAGGTATTGCCTTCTGCCGCCATGCCGCGCACGGTTGGCCATATGATGCGCTCCATCGTGCGCTGGTGAACATCGTCGGTGACCACCGGCGCAGGCGAGTAAGCGCCCATACCGCCGGTATTCGGTCCGGTATCACCGTTACCCACACGTTTGTGATCCTGGCTGGTGGCCATCGGCAGCACGTTCTCGCCGTCAACCATCACAATAAAGCTGGCTTCTTCACCATCAAGGAATTCTTCGATAACAATGCGGTGCCCGGCGTCGCCAAACGCGTTACCTGCCAGCATATCGTTCACCGCGGCTTCCGCCTCTTCCAGCGTCATTGCCACGATCACCCCTTTGCCTGCAGCCAGACCGTCCGCTTTGATGACGATCGGCGCGCCTTTTTCACGCAGGTAAGACAGCGCAGGCTCCACTTCTGTGAAGTTCTGGTATTCCGCCGTAGGGATGTTATGACGTGCAAGGAAATCTTTCGTGAACGCTTTTGAGCCTTCCAGCTGCGCAGCACCTTCTGTCGGGCCAAAGATCGTCAGGCCCGCGGCGCGAAACGCATCCACCACGCCAATCACCAGCGGGGCTTCTGGGCCGACGATGGTCAGGCCGATTTTTTCGTTCTGCGCAAAGCTCAGCAGCGCCGGGATATCCGTTGCGCTGATGGCGACGTTTTGCAGCGCAGGCTCCAGCGCCGTGCCCGCATTGCCCGGCGCGACATACACGGTGTCAACCAGAGGTGACTGCGCGGCTTTCCACGCCAGCGCGTGCTCGCGCCCGCCGTTTCCGATGATTAATACTTTCATTCTCTGCTCCGTGGATTAATGGCGGAAGTGACGCATGTCGGTGAAGATCATCGCGATACCGTGTTCATCGGCGGCGGCGATCACTTCGTCATCGCGAATGGAGCCGCCCGGCTGGATAACACAGGTGATGCCGACAGCGGCTGCGGCATCAATACCATCCCGGAACGGGAAGAACGCATCCGACGCCATCGCCGATCCTTTCACTTCCAGCCCTTCGTCGCCAGCTTTAATGCCTGCGATTTTTGCAGAATAAACGCGGCTCATCTGGCCCGCACCAATGCCGATGGTCATATTCTCTTTCGCATAGACGATGGCGTTAGATTTAACGAATTTCGCCACCTTCCAGCAGAACAGTGCGTCGCGCAGCTCTTGCGCGGTCGGCTGACGTTTGGTCACCACCCGCAGTTCGGTTTCCGTCACCATACCCAGATCCCGGTCCTGAACCAGCAAACCGCCGTTGACGCGTTTGAAATCCAGACCTGCCACGCGTGATGCCCACTCACCGCAGGTCAGAACGCGGACGTTCTGTTTCGCGGCGGTAATTTTAAGGGCTTCCAGAGAGGCTGTTGGGGCAATGATCACTTCGACGAACTGGCGAGAGATGATGGCCTGCGCGGTTTCCGCATCCAGCTCGCGGTTGAACGCGATAATGCCGCCAAACGCGGAAGTCGGATCGGTTTTATACGCGCGGTCGTAGGCGTCGAGAATGGAATCACTGACGGCGACGCCGCACGGGTTCGCGTGTTTCACAATCACACACGCCGGTTCGCTGAATTCTTTCACGCATTCCAGCGCAGCATCGGTGTCGGCGATGTTGTTATAAGAGAGCGCTTTACCCTGCAACTGTTGCGCCGTCGCTACCGACGCTTCTTTCACATTCTCTTCTATATAGAAGGCGGCCTGCTGGTGGCTGTTCTCGCCATAGCGCATATCCTGCTTCTTAATGAAGTTCAGATTGAGGGTTCGCGGGAAACGGCCTGATGGTGCGTCGGTGTCGCCGTGGTAAGCCGGAACCAGACTGCCGAAGTAGTTGGCGATCATGCTGTCGTAAGCGGCGGTATGCTCAAAGGCTTTAATTGCCAGATCAAAACGGGTTTCAAAGGTGAGAGAGCCGTCGTTCGCATCCATCTCTTTAATAATGGCGCTGTAGTCGCTGCTTTTTACGACAATAGCCACATCTTTATGGTTCTTGGCCGCGGAGCGCACCATCGTCGGGCCGCCGATATCGATATTCTCTACCGCGTCTTCCAGCGTGCAGCCTTCACGCGCCACGGTCTGGGCGAAGGGGTAAAGGTTCACGACCACCATATCAATTGGCGAAATGGCGTGCTGCGCCATGATGTCGTCATCCTGACCACGACGACCAAGAATACCGCCATGAACTTTTGGGTGCAGGGTTTTAACGCGTCCATCCATCATTTCCGGAAAACCGGTGTAGTCAGAGACTTCAGTCACCGGCAGGCCTTTCTCTGCCAGCAGGCGCGCGGTGCCGCCAGTAGACAGCAGCTCAACTCCGCGAGTGGAAAGCGCCTGTGCGAATTCGACGATACCGGCCTTGTCAGAAACACTGAGCAGAGCGCGGCGGACTGGACGACGTTGTTGCATGGTATAAATCCCCAGGATTTGAACATTACAGAGAGCGTTAGGTGAATTTTCCATAAAAAACTCAACTAACGCGCCTGACCAGGCATCTTTCGTTTAGCGCGGCATTGTAACGAAAACGTTTGCGCGACGCTCGCGAATTTTCATTTTTTCTCGGGGTTGTGGATAAGTTTGTGTGTAAACAGGTATAACCCGGGGTTTTGCTGGGGAATGCAGCAGTCAGTCATTTTTGTGTCATTTTTCTGTTGCGGGCTGCAGAGAACTCCCTATAATGCGCCTCCATCGACACGGCGCTTGTGAACAACATCACATCGCGACGAGACGTCGGAAGAGAAAAACGCTGAAATTCAGGGTTGACTCTGAAAGAGGAAAGCGTAATATACGCCACCTCGCGACGGTGCGCTGTAAGCCGCGTCGCAACTGCTCTTTAACAATTTATCAGACAATCTGTGTGGGCACTCGGAGTGACTGGATTCTTAACGTCCTCGGACGAAAAATGAATACCAAGTCTCAAAGAGTGAACACGTAATTCATTACGAAGTTTAATTCTTAGAGCATCAAACTTAAATTGAAGAGTTTGATCATGGCTCAGATTGAACGCTGGCGGCAGGCCTAACACATGCAAGTCGAGCGGCAGCGGGGGGAAGCTTGCTTCCCCGCCGGCGAGCGGCGGACGGGTGAGTAATGTCTGGGAAACTGCCTGATGGAGGGGGATAACTACTGGAAACGGTAGCTAATACCGCATAACGTCTTCGGACCAAAGTGGGGGACCTTCGGGCCTCATGCCATCAGATGTGCCCAGATGGGATTAGCTTGTTGGTGGGGTAACGGCTCACCAAGGCGACGATCCCTAGCTGGTCTGAGAGGATGACCAGCCACACTGGAACTGAGACACGGTCCAGACTCCTACGGGAGGCAGCAGTGGGGAATATTGCACAATGGGCGCAAGCCTGATGCAGCCATGCCGCGTGTATGAAGAAGGCCTTCGGGTTGTAAAGTACTTTCAGCGGGGAGGAAGGTGCTGTGGTTAATAACCGCAGCAATTGACGTTACCCGCAGAAGAAGCACCGGCTAACTCCGTGCCAGCAGCCGCGGTAATACGGAGGGTGCAAGCGTTAATCGGAATTACTGGGCGTAAAGCGCACGCAGGCGGTCTGTCAAGTCGGATGTGAAATCCCCGGGCTCAACCTGGGAACTGCATCCGAAACTGGCAGGCTTGAGTCTTGTAGAGGGGGGTAGAATTCCAGGTGTAGCGGTGAAATGCGTAGAGATCTGGAGGAATACCGGTGGCGAAGGCGGCCCCCTGGACAAAGACTGACGCTCAGGTGCGAAAGCGTGGGGAGCAAACAGGATTAGATACCCTGGTAGTCCACGCCGTAAACGATGTCGACTTGGAGGTTGTGCCCTTGAGGCGTGGCTTCCGGAGCTAACGCGTTAAGTCGACCGCCTGGGGAGTACGGCCGCAAGGTTAAAACTCAAATGAATTGACGGGGGCCCGCACAAGCGGTGGAGCATGTGGTTTAATTCGATGCAACGCGAAGAACCTTACCTGGTCTTGACATCCACGGAAGTTTTCAGAGATGAGAATGTGCCTTCGGGAACCGTGAGACAGGTGCTGCATGGCTGTCGTCAGCTCGTGTTGTGAAATGTTGGGTTAAGTCCCGCAACGAGCGCAACCCTTATCCTTTGTTGCCAGCGATTAGGTCGGGAACTCAAAGGAGACTGCCAGTGATAAACTGGAGGAAGGTGGGGATGACGTCAAGTCATCATGGCCCTTACGACCAGGGCTACACACGTGCTACAATGGCATATACAAAGAGAAGCGACCTCGCGAGAGCAAGCGGACCTCATAAAGTATGTCGTAGTCCGGACTGGAGTCTGCAACTCGACTCCACGAAGTCGGAATCGCTAGTAATCGTGGATCAGAATGCCACGGTGAATACGTTCCCGGGCCTTGTACACACCGCCCGTCACACCATGGGAGTGGGTTGCAAAAGAAGTAGGTAGCTTAACCTTCGGGAGGGCGCTTACCACTTTGTGATTCATGACTGGGGTGAAGTCGTAACAAGGTAACCGTAGGGGAACCTGCGGTTGGATCACCTCCTTACCTGAAAGAACCTGCCTTCGAAGTGCTCACACAGATTGTCTGATGAAAAGTGAATAGCAGCAAGGCGTCTTGCGAAGCAGACTTTGTGTCCCCTTCGTCTAGAGGCCCAGGACACCGCCCTTTCACGGCGGTAACAGGGGTTCGAATCCCCTAGGGGACGCCACTTGCGCGGTAATGTGTGAAAGGCGTTGCCCACTGATATCTCAAAACTGACTCAGTGAGTCACGTTTGAGATATTTGCTCTTTAAAAATCTGGATCAAGCTGAAAATTGAAACGACACACAGTTTATGTGTGTTCGAGTCTCTCAAATTTTCGCAATCAGAAGACAACACTGTCAGAGGTGATGTGAGCGAAGTGAAGACAAGGCGTACCGCACGTAGCGAGCGCAGTGGACTTAATGTCCATGAGCATCGCGAGTACGGAACAACACAGTATTCACGACGCGCAACAAGCCGGACAGAACAAGACATCTTCGGGTTGTGAGGTTAAGCGACTAAGCGTACACGGTGGATGCCCTGGCAGTCAGAGGCGATGAAGGACGTGCTAATCTGCGAAAAGCGCCGGTAAGGTGATATGAACCGTTATAACCGGCGATGTCCGAATGGGGAAACCCGGTGCACTTCGGTGCATCATCGTAACATGAATACATAGTGTTGCGAGGCGAACCGGGGGAACTGAAACATCTAAGTACCCCGAGGAAAAGAAATCAACCGAGATTCCCCCAGTAGCGGCGAGCGAACGGGGAGGAGCCCAGAGTCTGAATCAGCATGTGTGTCAGTGGAAGCGTCTGGAAAGTCGCGCGATACAGGGTGAAAGCCCCGTACACAAAAACACACAGGCTGTGAACTCGATGAGTAGGGCGGGACACGTGGTATCCTGTCTGAATATGGGGGGACCATCCTCCAAGGCTAAATACTCCTGACTGACCGATAGTGAACCAGTACCGTGAGGGAAAGGCGAAAAGAACCCCGGCGAGGGGAGTGAAACAGAACCTGAAACCGTGTACGTACAAGCAGTGGGAGCACCCTTTGGGGTGTGACTGCGTACCTTTTGTATAATGGGTCAGCGACTTATATTCTGTAGCAAGGTTAACCGAATAGGGGAGCCGAAGGGAAACCGAGTCTTAATTGGGCGTTAAGTTGCAGGGTATAGACCCGAAACCCGGTGATCTAGCCATGGGCAGGTTGAAGGTTGGGTAACACTAACTGGAGGACCGAACCGACTAATGTTGAAAAATTAGCGGATGACCTGTGGCTGGGGGTGAAAGGCCAATCAAACCGGGAGATAGCTGGTTCTCCCCGAAAGCTATTTAGGTAGCGCCTCGTGAATTCATCTCCGGGGGTAGAGCACTGTTTCGGCCAGGGGGTCATCCCGACTTACCAACCCGATGCAAACTGCGAATACCGGAGAATGTTATCACGGGAGACACACGGCGGGTGCTAACGTCCGTCGTGAAGAGGGAAACAACCCAGACCGCCAGCTAAGGTCCCAAAGTCATGGTTAAGTGGGAAACGATGTGGGAAGGCCCAGACAGCCAGGATGTTGGCTTAGAAGCAGCCATCATTTAAAGAAAGCGTAATAGCTCACTGGTCGAGTCGGCCTGCGCGGAAGATGTAACGGGGCTAAACCATGCACCGAAGCTGCGGCAGCGACACTAAGTGTTGTTGGGTAGGGGAGCGTTCTGTAAGCCGTTGAAGGTGGTCTGTGAGGGCTGCTGGAGGTATCAGAAGTGCGAATGCTGACATAAGTAACGATAAAGCGGGTGAAAAGCCCGCTCGCCGGAAGACCAAGGGTTCCTGTCCAACGTTAATCGGGGCAGGGTGAGTCGACCCCTAAGGCGAGGCCGAAAGGCGTAG